>JAGCLR010000299.1 GCA_017646885.1 Methanobrevibacter sp.
ATGCGTCGCAATATTTATGATGATGATTCAGATTACAGCTTCAATCCAATAAGGCCAAATCAGGAACCTGGCCATTATAGACGTATGGAAGACTTGGATGATTTGGAATTGGTTGATGCTAAAGAGCGTAAAAGACAACTTAGAGAAATAAGACGCCAAGCTAAAAGATCCAGAAACAATCCAAATTACAATTCCAATTATGATTCTCCTTATGGCTCCAATGACCCTTATTATGATGATTATAGTGGCTATAACGATTATGCTAATTATGATGATTATTCAAGAGATAGGAACTATAGAGAAAGCAGAGTTCCTAGAGATGATTACGGTAATCAATATGATTCCAGAAGAAGGCCAGATTCACATCATCATCAGTATTCTGGAGCTATTAAAGACTCTTATTCAAGGAATCCTGACAAATACTTTGCAAATAATTATGAGGAATTCCATCAGAATAATCTAGATGCTCAAAGAGATTATGATGATTACATTCAAGGCAGAAATCAGTATGCTGAGGATTATATCGAAGAGCCTCCAAAGGCAGAAAAGAAATCCAGAGGCCTTTCCAGATTCAATCCATTTTCAAGCAATAAGGATGAAAAGGAAGATGATTTTGTAGATATCTCTGATGCAGAGTTTGATACCACTATAAATCAGGCAATGCATGAAATGGATGATAACATTAAATTCCAACCATCTAATGATAATCGCTTTAGAGAGGGTCATAATCAATCCTATGGCTCTAGAGGATATGATAGGGAATATGATAGAGGACATGGCAGAGCTTATGATATGAATTACGATGGCTATGATGACAGGTATTATGATGACTACTCTGATAGGCATAACGCTAATTCCAATAGATATCATGATTCCAAGCCTTTAAGAGACAATTACAATAATCATAATCATTATGACAATCGTCATGAAAGCTTCAATCAAAGGGATTATAGGCAAAATGAGAATTATAGAAAATCTCATTCAAGAAATCCTAATTATGGCTCCAATTCACATCATTATGATGCAAATCGTACCAGAACATACTCTGGTGATGGTGAGATAGATTATAAATACATGAGCCCTAGGGAATCCAGAAAAAGATCTGGACACAATTCCAGTTCTCACTATGATGATTATAATCACTATAGGGACGAATCTGACGGAGAATCTGGAAATGATAATAAAAACAAAACTTCAGATGATCTCTTTGAAAAGCATTCCAGAAAATTCAGGAGATAATTTTATATTGATAAATTAATTTTTTAATTAATTTTAATTTTTAAATTAATTATCAATTTTTTATTTTAATATTTTTAATTAAGTTTAATTTTTAGCTTTTTCTAAGCTCTTTTATTTCAATTATGTGGGTTAACTATGAGTTTTGATTATGATGTCACTATCATTGGAGCAGGTCCCATTGGTTCTACTTTGGCTTATGAATTGGCTAAAGAGGATATCAAGGTCTGCCTTATAGATAAGAAGAAAGTAATAGGATTGCCATTGCAATGTGCAGGCATAATCAATAAAAGAGTTTTGGATGTCAATCAGTTTCCAGATGAATTGATATTGAATAAAGCTAACGGTGCTGTTTTACACAGTAAAAATCATAGCTTAAGCGTTTCTAAAGAGGAAGACCAAGCCTTAATAATAGATAGGGTTGGATTGGACCAATATCTATACAACAGAGCTATTGAAAACGGTGCTGATTCATATCTCTCTTCTAAAGTCGTAAATATTGATGATGTTGAAGGGAAAGTCTCATTTCAAAACGAATCAGTTGAAAAAAGCATTAGGTCCAAGATTATTGTTGGTGCAGATGGGCCTATTTCACTTGTTTCCTCTGCAATTGGCAATGATTTCGATTATTACTGTGCAAGCCAATATTTAGTTAGAATTGAAGAGGACAACAATATGATGTCCTTTGTAGATTTATACGCTTATGGGGACTTATTCCCAGGATTCATATGGCAGATTCCAGTAAGTAAAAATACATTTAGAATTGGTTTGTTTTCCAATTATGATTATAAAAGGCAAAATGAAATCTTAGATGATTTCTTAGAGAATGACTTTAATTATGAGGATTATGAAATAATTGAAAAGTATAAGGGCAAGATTCCAATTTACAGCAAGGAAAATAAATTGTTTAAGAACAGGGTCTTGATTATTGGTGATGCCGCTTCACAGATTAAGCCAACTACTGGTGGAGGTCTTTTAATAGGCTTTGAAGCAGTTGGAATGGCTAAAAAAGCGATTGTCAAAGCTCTGATTTCAGAAGATTTCAATTCTTTAAACTTTGAAAAGGAGACTCATGATGACAAGGAGATATTACAGGATTGTCTCAAATCTTATCAAGAGGATTTTGAAGAAAGATTCATAAAGGAATTTTCCTATCAGTTTAAGGTTCAAAAAACATTATGCACATTGTCAGATGATGATTTGGATTATTTCTTTGAAAAACTAAAGGAAAAGGAAGCAGATAAATTGATATCTGAATATGGAGATATGGATAATCAATCAATACTTGTTAAGGAATTCTTGAAAAGAGGATTGGTTTTAACATTATTGCCAGCTATTCATAAAAGGGAATTGGCTAAAATCTGGTTATTATAATGCTTTAAAAGATTTAAAAATTAATAGATTAATTAATGCTTATTATTTATTAAAAATTGGAGATAAAAAATGGATTTATTGTTAATCTTATCACAAGAACATGACAAACTACCATTGGCTGAACTTAGAGCAGTTTTGGAAATAGAGGAAATAGAGACAGAAATGGAAATAGTTTGTCCAGGATTAGTTATTTTAAGGAATCTTGATGAGGATGTTTTTGATGATTACTATAGGATTTTCGTTAGAAGGTTAGGATATACTCATGAGGTTCATCAATTGATCGATGAATGTGATTATGAGGATTTGGACAGTGCTGTCAAAGCTATTGACTGGTCAGAGTTTGTTGATGAGAACTTTGCAGTTAGAGTGAAAAGATTCAACACTGAAATAGATACAGTAGCTACTGAAAGGAGAGTAGGTCATTTAATATTAACCAATACAGAAAATATTTCAGTTAACTTATCAGACCCTAAATCATTCATCAGAGTTGTAGCTCATCAAAATCATGTTTATATTTGTTACGGAAAATATCAACTTAATAAGAAGTATTTTGAAGAGATGAAACCTCATAAGAGACCATTTTTCCATCCTGGTTGCATGAGTCCTAAACTTGCTCGATGCATGGCTAATTTAGCCAGAGTTAAAGAGGGAGATGTTGTGCTTGATCCTTTCTGCGGTACTGGTGGAATCCTTATTGAAGCAGGTCTTATTGGATGTAAGGTAATTGGCTGTGATATTGACTGGAAAATGAAAAAAGGCACTGCAACCAATTTGGAATATGCTGGAATCACTGACTATAAGACTCATGTTGTTGATGTACGTGAACTTGAAATGTATGAAGAGGTTGATGCAGTTGTTACAGATCCGCCTTATGGAATTTCCACAACCACTTGCGGTGAAGGAGCTTCTGGAATTTTCAGTGAATTCCTCCAATCAATTGAACACAGTATGAAGAAAGATGCACTTTTAGTGATGGCTAGTCCACATACATTGGATATCGATTCACTCCTCAATGATGTAGGGTTCGTATTATTGGAAAGGTATGAGATTAAAATGCATAGAAGCTTAACTCGTATCATTTCTGTGATAGCTAAAATTCATTAAATTGCATTGTTTTATTTTTTATAATAATAATTAGTTTACTATGTAGATACAATAGTAAACATTTTTTATTTTATCTATTTTTCTCATTTTTTTCTCAATTTTTAATTATTTTTTCTTTCAAATTTTATTTTTTATTTTTTTAATTGTAATTTTCTATTTTTAATTTTTTATACTATAAGAACACAATATAATCTTATGGAAATCAATAAGAATATTGAGTCAATAATCGGAGATCCGAAAAAAGCATTAAATAGATTGGCTTATCCCACAATATTGTCTATGCTATTGATGTTTGCCAATAACCTAATTGACAGCATGTGGGTAAGTGGACTTGGCTCTGAACCACTTGCCGCTTTAGGATTCATGTCTCCATTGTACTTGGTTATTATTGGTTTTGGTGTAGGAATTGGTGCAGGTGCCAATTCTTTGATTTCACGATTGATTGGTGCTAAACAATATGATGAATCCAATAATGCAGCTATTCACAGTATTGTCATTGCATCAATTGTATCCATTCTTATTTTGTTGATTGGCGTTTTCTTTTTAAGGGATTTGCTTATTCTCTTTGGAGCCAGTGAAGTAATTGATTTTGCAATGGATTATGGGATGATTATCTTTTTAACCAGTTATATAATACTCTTTCCAGCAGTGGTTTCAAGTCTTTTTAGAGCAGAAGGAGACATTAGAAGAGCTACAGTTCCTTTGGTTGTCAATGCAATATTGAATATGGTAATGGATCCTATTTTCATTTATTACTTTAATTTGGGCATTAAGGGGGCAGCTATCGCAACAGTATTGTCCACACTTGCAAACTTGCTCATGATGCTTTACTGGTATTTGATCAAAAGAGACACTTTCATAAAATTAAGCTTAAAATATTACCACAGCAAAATGGAAATCTATAAGGAAATCCTTTTGGTAAGCTTGCCTGCAAGCTGTGAAGAGGTGATTTATTCAATTGTAGCCATTTGCTTCAATTATTTGATTTTCGTAACTGCAGGCACAATGGAAGTGGCTATTTTTACAGTTGTATGGAGATTTGTTTCCATAGGATTCCTACCATGCATAGCTATTGGGGTCTCTACAATAACAGTTTCAGGAATTGCATATGGGGCTAAAAATTATGAAAACTTCAAGACAACAATCAATTATTCAACTTTCATCAGTTTTCTTATAACCTTGATAATTTGCGCTATATTCTTTGTCTTTGCTTATCCAATTTCAGAGGGATTCAATTTCATAAACGGAAATCCTCAAATGATTTCAAGAACTGCAGAGGTCCTTAGGATAATGGTTTTCTATAATCTTTTCATACCATTTGGAGCAACTGCAGCTTATGTTTATCAAGGTGTCGGTTCCGGATTCAAGTCATTGGCATTGACCATTTTAAGAGAATTGGTCTTAAGCGTTTTCTTTGCTTATATCTTTGCAATTCCACTTAAAATGGGAATATTTGGAGTTTATTTCGGTGCAATAATCGGTATGATCTTAGGTTCTTTCATTGGATTTGCATGTATAAAACTCTATGAAAGAAGCTTTAAAAAAGAGTGTGAAAAAACAGTTGTCTAAGATAAGAAAATTTATTTAAATATTAAAAAAAGAGTTTAAAAAAAGAGTTTAAAAAGAGTTAGTTGGTTCAACAAATAAAAGTTGAACCTTAATTTAATGAATTAGTGTAAACCGCAGCCAACACATTCATGAGCAGGAATACCGATTTCCTGTTCTTCATCGACTATTTCCTGTTTCAATTCTTGAACAGTTACTGAAATAAAGGAATATTCCGGTTTTTCAATGATTGGTGAAATTCCCTTAAAGTAGCAGTGGATATTTCCAGTGCATGCAATGTCAATGAGGATTGGTTCAGGGATTTTAAATCCTTTAAAGTATGATTCAATATCAGTGATTTGATCTTTAGGAACTCTAAGGTTAAAAGACATCATTCCATCTTCTTTTGTTCTGATTCCAACGTGTGCTTGATTAACTAATAGTTCATTTCCGTATTCTTGTTTAAATATTACGCAGTCTTCTCTATTTACCATACTAGTCCCTCCATTTATTTTGTCATTAGTTTAATGTATTTGTCAGTATAATGTAAATTTTTTAAAGTTTTTATTAATTAGTTTATTATTATTGTTTCATTTAATATAAACTTTATTATAAAAATCATTTCAACTTTTAGTTTTCTTCTTGAAATATATTAAATTTCCCCTTATTTTCAAAAAATATAACCATATTAAGTTTTTATTTCTTTATTGCTTGAATATTTATCTTAATTCAGTTAATTAAGCAAATTTTCTTAATTTTATTATTTTTTTATAGTTTTTAAGTAGTTTTTACCATAATATTTATATTGGTTTAATTACAAATCTACTTTATGCTATGTATTATATAATTACTTATATAAAATAAGAAATTAAGCATTATATAAAATTCATATATAGCATAAAAAAAATTAATGTACAAATTTATTTAAAACAAAAAAAATCAAAAGATGGTTAAAATGAGTGACGTAAACAAAGATATCGGAATGAGAATTAGAGAATTAAGAGAATTGTCCGATATTACAACAGAAGAAATTGCTAAAGAACTTGATGTAGACGAAGAAACTTATATTTCATATGAAAATGGTATTATTGACATTCCAGCTAGTTTCTTATACCAAATTGCACAGATTTTTAAAGTTGATTTAGCTTTGATTCTTACTGGTGAAGAAACTCGTATGACTTATTTTGATGTAACAAGAGCAGACAAAGGTTTTGCTGTTGACAGAAGGAAAGAATATAAGTATGAAAACTTATGTAAGAAATTTGTTCATAAAAAAGCTGAAATGTTTATTGTAACTGTTGATCCTAAAGAAGATGCTATTCCTTCTTTGAATTCACATGCAGGTCAAGAATTTAACTATATTCTTGAAGGAACCGTTAAAATATTCATTAAGGATAATGAGATTATTTTAAACGAAGGAGATTCTATATTCTTTGATGCAACTTGTGAACATGCAATGATTGCTTTAAATGATGAAAAAGCTAAATTTTTAGCTGTAATTATGTAATTAAAATAGAATATTAAATAAATACTGAAATATTGATATTTAATATGCTGAAAATTGATATTGAATATACTGAAATAATGAATATTTAACAAAAATTTACAATAAAATAAGAAGGATTAATGGCTATATTCAAGGGGAGTATTAGCTTAGATTAAAAATAGAGTGATATAATGACATCTTTAATAGGAAACTTTGTAAACAGAGTTGATTTTAAATCCTATAAGGATTTTTACGATAATTTTGAATTTACTGTGCCGAAGGACTTTAACTTTGGTTTTGATGTAGTGGATGAATATGCAAGAATAGACCCAGAAAAGCTTGCATTGATTTGGTGTGACGATAACGAGAAAAAGGTCTTCACATTTTTGGATATGAAAAAATTATCCAATAAGGCTGCAAATCTCTTCAAATCCCAAGGAATCAAAAAGGGAGATGCAGTATTGCTTACCTTAAAAAACAGATATGAATTCTGGATCTGCATGACTGCACTTCATAAAATTGGTGCAATAGCTATTCCAACCACTCACATGGTAAAGCTTCATGATATAATTTATAGAGTAGAAAATGCAAGCATTAAAATGGTTGTCTCTGTAGAAGAGGACCAATTGATTCCTGATTACGAAGCTTGTGAAGAAGAGTTAGGCATTGAACTTAAGAAAGCTCTTGTAGGAAATATCGATAAGGAAGGTTGGTTAAACTTTGATGAGGAACTCGCTAAGATGAGTGATGAGTTTGAAAGGCCAACTGGAGAAGATGCAACTCACGAGGATGAGACTTTCCTCATTTACTTCTCAAGTGGAACCACTGGAAACCCTAAAATGGTTGCACATGCTCACACTTATGCAATTGGACACTTGATTACTGCTAAATACTGGCACAATGTTGTCGAAGATGGTGTTCACCACACCTCTGCTGATACCGGATGGGGTAAGGCAGTATGGGGTAACTACTACGGCCAATGGATTGCAGGTTCTGCAGTGTTTGTTTACGATTATGTAAGGTTCAATGGTTTGGATTTAATGGAAAAGATCATTGAAAACAAGGTAAACACTTTCTGTGCACCTCCAACAATCTACAGGTTCTTGATTAAGGAAGACTTATCCCAATTCGACTTTTCCAATGTCCAATACGCAACTACTGCTGGAGAGCCATTGCCTCCGGAAGTATTCAATAGATTTAAAGAATTTACCGGTCTTGAAATTAAAGAAGGATTCGGTCAAACCGAAACAACCCTTTCATTGGCTACTTTCATTTGGATGGAATCTAAAACTGGTTGTGTAGGTAAACCATCCCCTGCATATAAGATAAGCCTTTTGGATTCAGACCATAATGTGGTGGACATTGGTTCTGAAGGAGAAATCTGTTTTGACATTTCTGGAGAAAGATCTGTAGGTTTGTTTAAGGAATATTACAGAAACCAAGAGAAGACTGATGAAGTGTGCCATGATGGCTATTACCACTGTGGAGACACCGCATATGTTGATGAAGACGGTTATTACACCTTCGTTGGTAGAAATGATGACATTATCAAGTCTTCAGGTTACCGTATTGGACCGTATGAAGTGGAAAACGCAGTAATTTCCCACCCTTCAGTATTGGAATGTGCAATTACAGGTGTTCCTGATGAACTTAGAGGTCAAATCGTTAAGGCAACAATCGTTCTTGCAAAAGGATTCAAGCCAAGCGAAGAGCTTAAAAAGGATATTCAAAATCATGTAAAGCATGAAACCGCTCCTTACAAATATCCAAGAATGATTGACTTTGTTGAAGAATTGCCTAAAACAATAAGCGGTAAGATTCAAAGAAAAATAATCAGAACTGAAGATGAGAATAAACTTAAATAATTCTCTTCTCATTATTTTTTTTAAATTTTCTAATTAATAATCTGATTAAGTTTAAAAGTTCAATTGATGGTTTAATAATTAATCATCACTTAAAAAATCAATAATCAATTTTATCAATTAATATAATTTCAAAAATTAAAAAATTAAATTTATTATAGGATAGTGAATAAATGAATGTAAATCAAATCAAACCATATCCTGTCATTAGCAAAAACAATTGTAAGGCATGTTTAAGATGTATAAGCGCTTGCAAAGAGGAATGCCTTAAATTAAGTGAAGAGATTAATGATAGCGGATATCAATATGCAGAATATACTGGAGAAGGCTGTATTGGTTGTGGAGATTGTTATTACACTTGTCCTGAACCATTAGCTATTGAAGTTCATATTCCTAGAAGGACTAGAAAACCTAAAGGAGATGCTTAAATGAGTAACCAAATCGTAAAAGGAAATACTGCTGTAATCATTGGAGCATTATACGCTGGCTGTGATTGTTTCTTTGGCTATCCGATCACTCCTGCAAGTGAGATTCTCCATGAGGCATCAAAATATTTCCCAATGGTAGGAAGAAAGTTTGTACAGGCTGAAAGTGAAGAGGCATCTGTAAACATGATCTATGGTGGAGCTTCCACTGGTCACAGAGTTATGAGTGCATCATCTGGACCTGGAATCAGCTTAATGCAAGAAGGATTCACCTTTTTAGCTGGTGCAGAATTGCCTGCAGTAATTGTAGATGTAATGAGAGCAGGTCCTGGTTTAGGTAATATCGGTCCTGAACAAGGAGATTATAATCAAATCGTAAAAGGTGGAGGTCATGGAAACTATAGGAATATAGTTTTGGCACCTAACAGCGTTCAGGAAATGTGTGACTTCACCATGAAGGCATTTGAGCTTTCAACCAAATACAGAAACCCTGTAGTTGTGCTTGCTGATGCAGTTTTAGGGCAAATGGCTGAACCTTTAAGATTCCCTAAAGAAGCTATTGAGCCTAAGATTGATGAATCATGGGCTGTAAGAGGCAATAAGGAAACCATGAACAATTTAGTAACTTCAATTTTCCTTGACTTCAATCAATTAGAGGATTTCAACTTCCAAATTCAAGAAAAGTATGAAACCATCAAGCAAAATGAAGTTGTCTATGAAGAGTATATGGTTGAAGATGCTGCTATTGTCATTGTAGCTTACGGAACAAGCAGCAGATTATCAAGAACTGCAGTTGATGTTGCAAGAGAAAAAGGCATTAAGTTAGGTCTCTTAAGACCAATCACCTTATTCCCATTCCCAGAGAAAAGAATTAAGGAATTGGCAGATAAAGGTGTTCAATTTGTTTCCGTTGAAATGAGTAACGGACAATTAAGAGAAGATGTAAAGGCAGCAGCCAATTACGATGATGTCCATTTAGTAAACAGAATGGGTGGAAATGTAATTGAGCTTAAGGATATTCTAAATGAAATCTATAAGATGGTAGGAATCGATGAACGTCATAAGGTTCACAGTGATGAAAAGGATTATGATGCAAGCTACCTAAATGATAAGGAATATCAGGAAGAATTGGATAATGATAACTATTACAATCATAGGGTTGTAGATTAGGGAGGTGAAAGAATGGATAACATTAAAGTAACTGATAATGTAGAAAAAGTTCAAATGAGCGAAATTGAAGAAAAAGTTATTAAAAAGCCAGAATCCTTATATGACAGCTTCCCTAGAAAAGGAAATGACATTTACAATACCCATTACTGCGCTGGTTGCGGTCATGGTATTTTACATAAATTGATTGCAGAAGTAATGGATGAATTGGATATTCAGGAAAGATCCGTAATGATTTCTCCTGTAGGATGTGCAGTATTCGGTTATTACTACTTCAATTGCGGTAATGTGCAAACTGCACACGGAAGAGCTCCTGCAGTGGCTACTGGTATTTCAAGAGCTGAAGACAATGCTATTGTAATGAGCTATCAAGGAGATGGGGATTTAGCTTCAATCGGTTTGAATGAAACATTGCAAGCTGCTAACCGTGGAGAAAAATTAGCTGTTTTCTTTGTAAACAACACAGTTTACGGAATGACTGGTGGTCAAATGGCACCAACTACCTTGATTGGTGAAAAGACTGTAACCTGTCAAAATGGAAGAGATGCTAACTTTGCAGGATATCCTCTACATTTATGTGAATTATTGGATAACTTAAAGGCACCTGTATTCATTGAAAGAGTGTCCTTGGCAAATCCAAAGCTTATTAGAAAAGCTAAAATAGCTATTAAGAAAGCTTTAATGATTCAAAAAGAAGGTAAAGGTTACGCTTTCGTTGAAGTATTGTCACCTTGTCCAACCAATATAAGAAGGGATGTTAAAGGTGTTGAAGACTTCTTGGTAAATGAAATGGGTAAGGAATTCCCTGTAAAAAGATTCAGAGACTTATCCAAAGAAAGAGAACCTAAGGAAAGGCCTGTAAGTGATTTCTCAATTGAAACCCTTGATAAAGTCTTTGGAATCGACAGATCCAAGGAAATCAAGGAAATTGAAGAGTACTTTGATGACATTAAGGTTAAAATAGTCGGTTTTGGTGGTCAAGGAGTATTAAGTACTGGTCTCACACTTGCTCAAGCGGCATGCAGTGAAGGTAAGGAAGTCTCCTGGTACCCAAGTTATGGTCCTGAACAAAGAGGTGGAACTTCAAACTGTTCTGTAACCATTTCAGCTAAAACCATTGGTTCTCCAGTTGTGGAAGAATGTGATATATTAATTGCAATGAACAAGCCTGCTTTTGAAAAATACTCAATAGACGTTAAGGAAAAAGGA
>JAGCLR010000300.1 GCA_017646885.1 Methanobrevibacter sp.
ATCAGGACAAACAATTGAACCAGCACATCTGAAAAATGCCTTATGAACCTTATGGCATAATTGAATATGTAAGTTAAGGCTTCATGCACTCCGCTAGTCAATAGCCCTAAGTAAGGTTTAATAAATCCTTGAAGTTCCACAGGCAATGCTTGGACAAATGTGTTAAAAGCCAAATTCAAATCAATTCCTGAACTTACAGAAAGATTATGGGAAGCGAAAAACATATCCGCAAAAACTGCTGTTTCCCAAAATACGTATATGAACAATAGTATCAATGGAATGATTACCACTATTATCGCCAGAAATATTGAAATTGAAGTGAACTTGATTTTTGATTGAATCCTATTGGCAACTGGTGTGATACCATAAGCAATCATTGCACCAAGCAAAATCATATTCAATACAGGCATGACTGTAAATAATGACAATAATAAGAAAATTATTATAATCACTATATGCAGGCCATATTTGCTTTCACTAAGATTAAACATGTTATCATTAAATAAATTATTGTAATATTTTTTTAAATTAATAATATTGAAACGTTAATTGATTTAGAAATACTCTTTCATTCCAGATGCAGTTCTATGGAATTTACCGAACTCAACGATTTCAGAAACCTGATCTGATGAGAAAACAGGTCCTTCAGCACATATTCTCCAACCTGTATTGTCTACACAGCATTGACCGCAAACACCTATAGCACATTTCATATAACGTTCCATAGAGTATTCCCCTTCAATCATATGAGCTTCCAAACTGCCGTATAATGGTCTCATCATAACTTCAGGACCGCATACTACAGCCCAATCGTATTCCTTGTGTTCAATCAATTGCAATACCCTATGAGTTGCAAATCCTTTGAAACCGCATGATCCATCATCAGTGCAAGTGTAGATCTTTGCACCTTTTTCCTTTAATCTCTCATCAAACAAGAGTTCATCCTTGGTTTGTGCAGCACAAACGACATCCACTTGAGCCTTATTTTTCAATGCAGCTTCAGTGAATGATGCTATAGGAGCCATTCCAACTCCTCCACCAATAGCTAAAACTCTCATACCTTTTAAATCAGTGTCAAAGCCATTTCCATATGGTCCTCTAAGACCTAACTTGTCACCTTCCTTTAATGTATGCAAGTCTTCAGTAAACTCTCCAACCTTTTTAACTGTTATTCCAAGTTCACCCTTACCGACATCGATGTAGGAAATGGACATTGGCTTTTCATCCTTGAAATTCCACACCATGACAAACTGTCCTGGAGAAGGAATGTTTTCACCAACCATAGTCCAATCAAAAATAAAAGTCTTGATTGTAGGAGTCTCTTCTATAATCTTTTTTATCTCTATAACTTGAGGTACATTCATTCTATCACCCACTAAAACTATGGCTCCTTATGAGCAAAGCCCACCATATCTTCAATTGAATCAAATTCACTTTCCTCTATAAACTCTTCCAAATCGCTTGTAATCCTTCCAAATATTTCAGGACCTTCATACATTATTGAAGTTCCAATTTGAACAGCACTTGCACCAGCATAGAGGAACTCTATTACATCAGCATAATTGCGTATTCCACCAACACCAACAATTGGAATGTCTGTTGCAGCAAATGCATCATAAACGCAACGGACAGCTATTGGCTTAATTGCAGGTCCGCTCATTCCACCGAACTTGTTTGCGAGTATTGGATTTCCAGTTACAATATCAATTTTCATTCCAGGACCTAAGGAATTGATCAATGTCAATCCATCCGCTCCAGCTTCTTCTGCTGCAACTGCAATTTCTGAAATGTCAGTTACATTTGGAGTCAATTTTGCAAGAATAGGCACATCAACTGCATCACTGACTGCCTTTACGACATTTTTGGTTAATTCCGGATTTTGCCCGATGGAAGCTCCATAACCTTCCATTGCATGAGGACAGGATACATTCAATTCAATCATGTCCACTAAATCCTCTACCTTTCCTGCAACATATGCAAACTCCTCTGGAGTTGCACCATAAATTGAAGCGATTGATTTGCCCTTTATGCGGTCAACCTTTTCCAATTCATCGATGAAAGCTTCAACTCCTGGACTTGAAAGCCCAATAGCATTAATGATTCCTCCTTCTACAGCAACTGTAGTTGGATTTTTATAACCGTCATTAGGTTCCTTTGAAAATGATTTGGATACAACTGCACCAGCACCAGATTTTAAGATCCAATTCAGGGAAGATGCATGGCTTCCCAATACACCTGCAGCAAGCATCAATGGATTCTTTAACCTGACACCACATAATTTAGTTTTTAACATGAATAACCTCCAATAAAAACATGAACTTTGATAAGTATAATAATTCTCAATAATATTTAAATAATATAATATAATTTTATACTATTTTAATATATGGAAACTATATGATATATAATTATTTAGTTTTCGAGTGGAAATTTAAGGAAATTTCATTAAAATTTATCAAAAACTTGTAAAAATTATCTAAAATAATGTAAAATATATTAGATAAAAAAATTAAAATAAGATTATGGAATTTTATATAACACAATGTATTGCAGGATTTATTGCATTTGATGAAGATCTTCAAATAGCTGATTATAAGCTTTTTACAGAAGATGAAGTGGTTTCAAATCTCATTAAGATAGAGGAAAATGAGATTTTAGACGAAGAGATTGAACTCATCAATGGAATAAAATTGGATTCAAAGGATGAGGATAAGATCATTATAGAAACCACCAAAAGGAAATCCCAATACAAGGAACTTGAAAATTATGAAAATATTGAAGTGAAAACTCCAAATAAAGGTGGAGAACACTTAAGAAGCAATATTGATAACATATTAGAGGAAATAGGATTTTCAAAAAGTCAAGATGAAATCATTCAGATTTATGAAAAATTAGCTATCTACAAAATCAAAAAGTCTTCACAGGAAGAGGACAAACTCTTAATTCAAGCAATAAACTCTGTAGATGACATTGATGAATCAATCAGCAAATTAGTTGAGCGTATTCGTGACTGGTACACAATCTATTTCCCAGAAATGGATACAATTAGCAGTAATGAAACCTACATAAAGCTAATCGCTGAAAGTGAAAATAGGGAGGACATCCTCGAAAACTATATGGAGCATTTCAGTGAAGAGATTGAGGAAAGCACTGGTGCTGACATTGAAGAGGATGACTTATTGATGTTGAAGAGTTTTGCAGAGTCCATCTATTCACTTCAAAAGTCAAGGAAAGAACTTGAAACTTATATCGATACTAAAATGGAAGCCATTGCCCCTAACTTAAGAGACTTATTGGGATCCACATTAGGTGCCAAATTAATTGCACACATTGGAAGCATAAAGAGATTAGCAACTTATCCTGCAAGTGTTATTCAGATAATGGGTGCTGAAAAGGCAATTTTCAGACATTTAAAAACTGGAGAACGTCCTCCAAAACATGGATTGATATTCCAACACCCAAGTGTACGTGGAGCTAAATGGTGGAACAGGGGAAAAATAGCCAGAAACTTAGCATTGAAGATTACCCTTGCTGTAAGAAAGGATGTGTTCTCTGGAGAGTATGATCCAAGCATTGCAGAGGATTACCTTAAGAAAGTTGAGCAAATAGAAAAGGAAAATCCATTCCCTAAAAAGACAAGCCAAAAGAGAGCAAAGGAAAGAAAAGCAGAAAAGGACAAAGGGAAAGGAAAAAGCAAGAAATACAAAGGAAGCAAGAAAAACAAGAAGAATAAAAAGAAAAGAAGAAAATAGGCACAATTGTGACAGAACCTGTATATTTTCTAATGAGATTTAATTATACTAAAGATGTGAAAAAATGAACATATTTTACAAAGATGGTGAAATAGCTACCAAAAACTTAAGTCCTGGGATTAGAGTCTATGATGAAAGACTTATCCAAGATGGGGAAGAGGAGTACAGAATCTGGAATCCAAGAAGATCCAAATTAGCTGCCGCATTATTGAATGGATTGGAAGGGCTTGACTTGAACAATGATTCTAAAGTATTATACTTAGGCGCTTCAACAGGAACAACTGTTTCACACATTTCTGACATTTGCGATGAGGGTTTGATCTATGCTGTAGAATTCTCACCTGTCAGCATGAAAAAATTAGTCAGATTATCCCAAAAGAGAAACAATATAATGCCACTCCTTGCAGATGCAACCAAACCGAAATATTACCTAAATAAAGTTGGAAAGGTGGACTTGGTTTACTGCGATGTGGCACAGGAAAAACAGAGCGAACTCTTTATGGATAATATGGATTTATTCCTAAAGGAAGATGGACAAGGGCTCATTACCATAAAAGCAAGAAGCATTGATGTTATTCAAAAGCCTAAAAAAATATTCAAGGATGAAGCTAAAAAAATAAAAGAGAATGGTTATTCCATTTTGGAAAAGATTAAATTAGAACCTTATGAAAAGGACCATATAGCTTTTCTTGTGGAGAAATCTTTTTAAAAGAACATACATTCATTTTTGAAAAAAATCATTTTTCAAAAACCATACATAACTGCTATTTTAATTCAAAACCACCATTTTGATATTGAAATTAAAAAACAAAAATTTAGCTTTTCATATAATTCTTTTTATCAAATAATATGTAGAATCATCAAAAAAATAAAGCATATATTTTTTATAAAGATATTTTAAGAAATTTAAAGGATAAAATATCAATTTAAAGCTCTAAAAATCCTTATTTTATAAGTATTACTTTTATCAAAAAATTTGATTTCAAAAGAGTAATATACATTAGATTTTTTAAAAAAAATAGATTAAAATTTACTGAAAATCAGAAATAAAACTAATTCAATTTTAAAAATTAATCTAAGAATAATTTAACATAATTATTAGTAATTTCAAGAAGAAATACGAATTTAGTATAACTACGAACAATCTCAAAAAAGTATTACTACTGAAAGCTTTTTATATAAGAATATCACAAATATATATTTGCTAATGCAATAAAAAAAGAGTTCATAAAAATATCCTCTAGGTTAATTCACTCATAAAAAACACTCCATAATTAAATAACTTAGAGGATTGAACTTTTTTTGCAAAATAAACTATTTTTAACTCTTTTTTAACAAATTTTTATAAAAATTTTAAAAAATATTTCTAATTTTTCTTTATTTTCAAAAATAAGAAAGAACTACTAATTTTTACAAAAAAGTAATACTTTTTTTAATTATTATCTAAATAAGGGCAAAAATTAAGTATTAATAAAACTAAAAGAAAATATTTAAAATTTTTTTAGGAAAATAAGGAAAAATATAAGAAAAAAATTATATAACGAACAAAAAAATTATGAGAATTTGATCATATTAAAGTAAGAATTGAAAATTAAAAAATAGTAAAATAAAAAACTAAAATAAAAAGTAAAATAAAAGTAAAATAAAAAAAGAAAAATTGATTAAACTTCTAAAGTTATAATCAATTCAATTTTTTAGAAATCTCATCAAATATGGATTTTGAAATCTCTTTTTTGGAATTTAATGAAACCTTTTTGATCTCATCACTTACAAGAATAACCTCATTGGTTTCAGATCCAAATCCGCATCCTGCATTTGCAACATCATTTGCCACAACCAAATCAGTACCTGCCTCTTGCATTTGAGTCTTAGCACACTCAATCATTTTCTCTTCTGAAATGTTGTATTCAGCCTTGAATCCAACTAAGAATATATCTTCATTGATATTCTTGATTCTTTGAATGATTTTAGCAACAGGCTCAAATTCCAATGACAAGTTGTATGAAGAAGAGATCTTAGAATTTTCCTTACTGAT
>JAGCLR010000301.1 GCA_017646885.1 Methanobrevibacter sp.
AAGGAATTCTATAAGAAATTAGGATTTGAAGTAAGATTCAGACCTGCTTATTTCCCTTACACCTATCTTTCAACTGAGTGTGAAATCTATTTGGAAGAAAAGGAAAGCTGGATTGAGCTTGGTGGTTGTGGAATGTTCAGACCAGAAGTTTTAGAGCCTTTAGGAATCAATACTCCTGCTTTAGCATTTGGTTTAGGTATTGAACGTCTCGCTATGATCAGATATGACCTTTCTGATATCAGAATGCTCTATAAGAGTGATATCAGTTGGTTAAGAGAAGTTCCTTTAGAGGAAGGAGTAAAGTTTGATTAATTAATCAAACTTTTTTTATTCTATTTTTCTTTTTTTATTAATTAATATTTTAAAAATTAATTTTTTTACTTATTGCTTATAATGTGATTTTTATGACTGATATAAGACTTATTTCATGGAATGTAAATGGTATTAGAGCTATTCATAAAAAAGGTTTTCTTGATTGGTTCAATGAGGAAAAGGCAGATATCGTATGTCTTCAGGAAACCAAGGCTCAAATAGATCAATTGCCTAAAAAATTAGTGAATATTCCAGATTATACAAGCTATTTCAATTCTGCAGAAAGGAAAGGATACAGTGGTGTAGCAACTTATACAGCTATTGAACCAAAAGAGGTTTATTCTGGAATGGGAATTGAAAAGTTTGATGTTGAAGGTAGACTTCAAAGATTGGATTTTGATGGATTCACTTTATTAAACATCTACTATCCTAATGGAGGAATGGGTGAAGAAAGATTGAAGTATAAGCTTGATTTCTATGATGCATTCCTTGATTATGCTAATGATTTAAGGGATAAAGGTCATAATTTAGTGATTTGCGGTGATTTGAATACTGCACACAAGGAAATCGATCTTGCAAGGCCAAAGAATAATGAAGATGTCTCCGGTTTCTTGCCTGTAGAAAGAGAATGGGTAACAAAGTTCCTGGATAATGGTTATATTGACACTTTTAGAATGTTGCATGAAGATGAAAGGGACAAATATACATGGTGGAGTTACAGAACCCGTGCCAGAGAAAGAAATGTGGGATGGCGTTTAGATTACTTCTTTGTAAATGAAGAATTTAAAGACAATGTCAAGGCATCCTATATCAAATCTGATGTATTAGGCTCTGATCATTGTCCTATTGCTTTAGAAATAGAAATATAATTTTATTTTTAAATTATCTTTTAATTTTTTTTAAACTATTTTTTAAATTTAATGTATCTTAATCTTGTGATTTCATTAAATTTAAAATTTCTTTTCCATAATCTGTTAATTCATATAACCTGCCGCGTTTGGTTTCGGGGTTTAATAAACGAACTAACTCTTTTTCTCGTAATTGACTTAAAATGCGACTTACGTTGTTACTATGGATATTGGTCTTTTTGCTGATATCTGTAGGCTTTAAAGTTTCCCCATCCAATGCTTTGAATATTTTCTCTCGGTTTTTAGACAACTTGATGAATTCTATAATAATTTTCTCAGAGTCTTTCATAGCAATCCCTTCAACTGTTTTTATCATAATGAACTGTTTTAATATTATTAGACTGTTTTTATTATATTGAACTTTATTATATTTATTTTTTGTTAAGAATTCAATATTGAAGTTTAATATATATTACTATTCTTAATATTAAGTTAGATATTAAATATTAAATGTTTAAGTTCATAATATCTATTTGATAGGTATTTAATAGATATTTAATAGATATTAGATAGATAAAAAAATTCTCTTCCAATTTTAGACAATACATAATTATTAAAAAGATAAAGACAATATAATTAAATATAAAATATTAATTATTTTTAGGTGTAATAATGATTGAATCCCCTGAACAAATAGCTATTGAAAATGAGATAAAGGTGCAAAAGGATAAGTTCTTATCCTATTTTAACGGATCTTTACCTGATACAATGGAATTGGAATTTGAAGGATTCTATAGAAGAGGTTTCTTTGTAAGCAAAAAAAGATATGCTGTAATCGAAGATGGAAAGATCATCGCAAAAGGTTTAGAGCTTGTTAGAAGAGACTGGGCTCCAATTGCAAAGAAAACTCAGGAAGATATCTTGATGGCTATATTGGAAGAGGGTAATGTTAAAAAGGCTGAAAAGATTATCAGCAAAGTTCTAAAACAGATTAAATCAGGTAATCTTGATAGGAAGGAATTGGTTATTCACACCCAAATCACAAAAAATCTTGATGATTACAAGCAGGTAGGACCTCATGTAATCGCAGCTAGAGAGATAGAATCCCATGGAATCAAGGTGGGAAAAGGAACCATTGTCCAATACATAATTGCTAAGGGAAAAGGTTCAATAAGCCAGAGGGCAGTTCCTTATGAATATAGTGAAGGAATCGAATATGATAAGGAATACTATATTGAAAATCAGTTGATTCCTGCTGTTTCAAGGATGATGGAACCTTTAGGTTATGATAAGGACAGATTAAGGGAATTATCTTCCAATGAAAGACAACAAAGTTTGGATGCTTTCTTTTAATTCCATATTGATTTGAATTTGTGAATATTTGGATAAATGAGTAATTTTCTTTAGGAATTTTTATATAATACTAAAATAAATATATTATTGAAAAAGGCAATTTTAGAAATTGGTTAAACATTTAATATTGGTGTAATGATGACAAAAGCAGTATTTTTTGATATTGATGATACCCTTGTAGACACTTCAAGCTTTGCTGATTTAGCAAGACATGCAGCTATTGAAAGTATGTGTAACAATGGTTTGCCTTTAGAGCCAGAAGAAGCATATGATCTATTAAAGGACATTATTAAAGAGAAAGGTTCAAACTATTCCAAACACTTCAATATTTTAACAGAAGAGGTTTTAGGAAAGGAAGACCCACTTTTGGTAGCTATTGGAATGACAACATATCACAATGTAAAATTTGCTCTTTTAAGACCATTCCCAAGAACCAGTGCTATTTTGATTTATCTTAAAAGTAAAGGATATAAATTAGGTGCAATCACTAATGGAATCACCATTAAGCAATGGGAAAAATTAGTCAGATTGAATTTATACCACTTTTTTGACATTGTAATCACTTCAGAGGAAGTTGGAGTTGAAAAGCCAGATCCTGAAATATATATTGAAGCATGCAGAAGAATGGCATGTGATGTTAAAAAAAGTATTATGGTTGGAAATAAGCTTGATGTTGACTGTATGGGAGCAGTTAATGCTGGAATGAGCGCTATTTTAGTAAACTCTACTTTGGATGAAGAGGAAAAGGAAAGAGTCAATGAAGAAGACATCGATATCATTGTTTTAGACAGCATTTCCGATGTTGATACAGTTTTATAGAAATTGAAATCAATTAATTTCTAATTCAAATTTTTCTATTTAT
>JAGCLR010000302.1 GCA_017646885.1 Methanobrevibacter sp.
GATTTTAAAGAATTAAATCCAGATAAGTCAATTGCAAGCTATGCTATGAGATTCTGTGCATCATTGGAACATGTAAAAATGGTATTAAGTGGAATGAGTAAGATGGAAGATCTCTTGGATAACATTGACACTTTTGAAAACTTTGAACCTTTAACAGAGAGTGAGAATGAATTCTTGCTTTATGAAGCTGAGAAATTAAGGGAAAATCTTGCTGTTCCATGCAGTGAATGTGGCTATTGCCTAAAGGCATGCCCATTGGAGATTCCAATTCCTGAATATTTCAGATTATATAATCATCATAAAGTACAGGAACAATCCAATATTTACAGATTGTATTATGATAAGTTAGGTGAGGAAAAGGTTCCTGCAAGTGATTGTACCAAATGTGAAACCTGTATTGATTACTGTACACAAAAAATTAATATTCCAGAAGAATTGGAAAATCTATGTGAGCATTTTAAAGAAGGATTTAGCCCATATGGTTAAATTCCTTGATTTTTCTTTTTTTTAAAATAATAGTAAATTGCGAATAAAATAAGATAAAATAAGAATAAATAGTATAAAAAAAGAAAATAATAAAAAAATTATGTAAAAATAAAATAAAAAAAGAGAATAGAATAATAATTATTTAATTCTATTCTAAACTGTTAATTGCAGCTACAATCAATTTAATTGTATTTTCAACGTCTTCCATGCTTGCTACACTAACAGTTGTGTGAATGTATCTTGTTGGAACAGATAATACACCAGTTGGAATACCTTCTCTTGTAAGGTGAATAGCTGTACCGTCAGTAGTACCACCATCACTTACTTCAAGTTGGAAAGGAATCTCTTCTTTTTCTCCAGTTCCAATCAATAAATCCCTAATGATTTTAGGAGTGATGATTCCTCTACCGCTTGCATCAATCATGATTACAGCAGGTCCTTTTCCAATGACTACAGGAGCTTCTTCAGGTTTGATTCCAGGGTGGTCACCAGATAAAGTTACGTCAAGTGCAAATGCCATATCCGGGTTCAATTTGTAGGAAGTTACTTTAGCACCTTTCAATCCTACTTCTTCTTGGGTTGTTCCAACACCATAAACGGTTGCTTTGGAGTCTACTCTTTTTAAAACTTCCATCATTACATAACATCCAAGACGATTGTCCAATGCCTTACACATTACCAAGTTATTAGGGAATGCTTCAAACCAGGATTTGAATGTAATTGGATCTCCAATGGAAACCATTCCTTCAGCTTCTTCCTTGTCTTTTGCTCCAATGTCAATAAACATTTCATCGTAAGGAACAACTTTCTTACGTTCTTCAGGTTTAGTGACATGAGGTGGTTTGGAACCGATTACACCAGTTAAATCACCATTTTTAGAGTGAATTACAACGGTTTGATTCATAAGCATTTGGTCATTTATACCACCAATGGTTGAGAATTTTATGTAACCGTTATCGTCAATATACCTTACCATTAAACCAATTTCATCCATATGAGCTGCAAGCATTACTTTTGGTCCTTTTTTATCTGAACCTTTTTTAGTAGCTATTACATTACCCATTAAATCTGTTTCAATATCATCAGCTACATCTTTTAATTCTCTTTTAATAATCTCTGCAATCTTTTCTTCATGTCCAGAAATACCTGGAGTCATACAGAGTTCTTCAACTAATTTAATTTCTTTTTCAAAAGACATATTTTCACCTTATGTATATTATATTATAAGTATAAAATTTTATAAAATACTTTCGTATTCACTGTAATGATTTATATTGATTAATTCGTTTGGATGATTCTCCTTAACTCCATAAAAATCAAATCCATCTGCAAATATCTCCCTTAAGATAGGATTCAAATTATCATCCTTATCCTTTAGATATTTGATCAATTCCATTCTATCTGCAGCAAAAGGCATTCCTAATCCTTCTGCAGTGTCTAATTTTCCTGTCTTTCGTCTTCTAAGAATGGAAATGGTTTTTCTAGGATTGTCTGAGTTAAAAAGAGTGTTTAAAATATTATTAAAAGTTTCCGTACTGACAGTAGGCTGATCTCCAGTAACACATAATGCAATATCTGAATCAATGTTTTGAAGACCATTCAATAAAGAAACAGAAAGACCTACCATCACAGGGTCATTTTTAATAATTTTCAATCTATCATCATGAATATTATTAATAAAAGGTAATATTTCTTCACAGTAATGGCCAAGAACAACGATACATTCATCGATATTTTCAGTATTCAATACATTGTTAATTGTAGTTTCAATGATTGTACTGGAATAATTCCCATTATTTAATGGAAGTGTAAGTTTATTTTGTATGGGAATATTCAAGTTTTCCTGGTCTTTTCTCATTCTAGAATTTTTTCCAGCTGCAGTGATTACTGCTGAGACTGTAAGCATAATATTACCTTAATTAATAATTTTATTTTAATAAATTCTAATAAATTTTAATAAATTTTAATAATTAATCAAATGAAACAATTCCAATAATCATTATTGCATTAGCTTTAATTGTTTGTGCTGTTTGTTGAATTTGTGCTATTTGTTTGATTTGCAAGATAACTATTAGGAATCATTTCATAAACGTCAGTATAAATTCTCATTCCTGCACCGGAACCTTCAGTCCACATCTGGATTTTAATTGGATATGATAAGGTGTTATTGATCTTAATTCCAGTGGAAGGACTGAAACCGTAAAGCACTGCGTCACGACCAGAGTCCATACCTATAGGCAAACTGAATCCTAATGATAAAACAGCATTTCTAAGTGATCTTGCTGGAGGACATACTCCATGTGTAGCCATTCCAGATTCTGCTTCACTTTCAGGTACTGAACTGAATCCGACTCCTTCTCTTCCACATCCATATGCATTTGATGGGATAATAGTTCCGTTCCAAGCTTTTACGAATTGTCTTGCATTGAATTCTCTGTTTGCATCATTGTATTGTGGGTGAGAATCCAAGTAAGTGTATGTGCTTGCAACTTTGGTTTCTGTATAGTTTTCACCATAAACAACTACAGGAGAACCTCCAGGATACTTTACAGAGTATTCATAAGCTTCAGGGAACTTTTCTCTTAACATATCTGGGGTAATGTAAGATCTGTTATCATTTATACCATTAATACAGAAATCCAAATTGTATTTGGAACCTTGGCCATAATGATTGTACCAATATTTTAAGGTTTCCACATTTACCCTATCACCAGGAATTGATTCATTTGTCATGGTTTTAGGATCAATATGACCAATTGTTTGATTGGTCTTGTTATTTATAATGTCAATTCCACTTGGGACGATTTTTGCTTGAATATATGGGCTGTTATATCCCCATACAAAGTCTCCAGGTGGATTTACAGTAATCTTATCATTATCTACCACTACATATCCAGGCCCTTCAAACTCATCCACTATACCATCTGAACTTACATTTCCATAAAGCAATTCAGATGATGGGGTAGGAACTGCCCCAGTGGCAACTGAGAAAAAGGCATCTACTATTTCTCCATCTCCTATTTGGGTAAATAAAGCACCTAAATTGGAAACGATTGGGTATTTATTTATCTTGTTCTTATCTATTACATTATCTCCTGCAAAAACAGTGCTTCCGTTATCATATTTAGCTATTTCACTCATATTCTGATGATGAGTGGTTGTAGTTGCAAGGGAGACAGGTATTAGAACAATAATTATTGCAAGCAATGCAATAAATATTTTAAATGAATTTCTTTGTGCTAAACTTCTTGAGCTAATACTTACACTTCCTTTATTTAAATCTTAAATTATTAATATATGATTATGATTTGATTGATTGTTGTTTTTAGTAATTTTTTTCTTTTATTCAAACATTAACTTCTTTTTCCTGGAATTCAAGGAATCACAAATCTGCTTTAATCTATCCTGTATTTTTATAATGTTTTCCTGACCATTTCCACCAATTAAAATAGCTTTTTCATGTGAAAACTCTGCAACGAATGAAATGATTTCATCAAGATTATTGGCTATTTCAACTCTTCCTTTATAATCAAGGGAATTTAATCTGTATTTTGCTTGATCCAATGTATCTTCCAATCCTGGGAAGAGAATGATTGCTTCTGGATTGGCATTTACAACTTCATCCAATATGTCAAATCTGTGATTTTCATTATGTCTTGGAGTTCCTACAAAGATAGCGGAGAAATCCACTTCCTCCAATATTGGCTTAATAGCATCGGAATTGTCTGATTTCCCAATATATATCTCGCAATCATTTAATTTCAATACTTCTAAACGTCCTTTTACAGGCTTGAAGTTTTCCAAACTGTTTTTAATTATGCTTTCATCGATTTCAAATATGTTTTTATCAATATAATTTGCTATAGCTTCACTAAGGCCTGCATTCAATTTATTGAACTTGCCAAACAAGTTTAAATCATACGCTGTTTCATGACATTCAATAGTTGATTGAGCAACTTCCTTAAATTCTTCCATATATTCCTGATTTTCATTGATAAAAATGGTTTTATCTTTGAAAAATCCTTTAAGGGACTCCTTATATCCTTCCATTGAACCATGAACATTCATATGATCATTGCCCATATTTGTAAGGGCAATCAAATCAAAGTCGAAGCAATAGCTGCAGAAACCAACTGTCATATCGCAGACTTCAACAAGCAAAACATCGTAATCTCCATTGTCAGCTTCGAGGATAAGGTCATAGTAACCTTCAAATCCACCACCAGCATTTCCTCCAACCAAAACCTTTTTTCCTGCATTTTCAAGAATTTCCTTAATCATGGTTACGGTAGTGGTTTTTCCATTGGTTCCTGTTACACCAATACTGAAAATGTCTCTGTGTTTTGTTTTAACATCACAAAGCAATTTATGGGAGTTCTTATAATGCTCTGATATTTTGCTTCCCCATATGCTTGGGCTTAAGACAACTGCATCACAAAGATCTATCTCTTCCTGATTGTTGAATCCCAAATCAATGGATAAATTATCTTTAATGAAGCTGATTTTATCTTTTTGTGGAGAAATGTCAACACCTGCAAGGGATATAGGCAAGTCATCAAGACTAATATTTACATTTAAGTCTGTAGCATAAACTTCCCAATCATGTTTCAATAAGGAATTCAATGCCTTTTTGCCTTCTACACCTAAACCTATAACAGCTGCTTTCATAATTTCACATATATAATTTTTATATAATATTAGTTAATCATAGATAGTAATCTATTATATGTATTTATCTATGTATATTCTAATTAATAAAAGTTAGTATATTTTCAAATAATCTTAAATTATTTAATTAAATGAATATAAAAAATAGTAAAAAATAGTATAAAGTAAAAAAAGTAGTAAAAAGTAGAAAAAAGATTAAAAAAAGATAAAGAATGTATTAAATAAAATTAAAGATCTAAAATTAACTCAATTGGAGCATGTTTAGAACCGTCAATTTCATTTAAGATAGTGGAAGATTTAACTTTGTCTGCTAATGATTTAGAAACAAAGAAATAATCTAAACGTGCACCTTCATTGTTTTCACGAGCTTCTTGATTTTTCCAGGAAGAGAATTGCTTTTCTTCCTTGTTGGATAATCTGAAAGCATCCACAAAACCGAAGGATTCTAACTTGTCTAAAACTTCTCTTTCTTCATCTGTGAATGTGACTTTAGTGTTCAAATCAGAAATGTCCTCTTCCTTATGAGCAATATTAAAGTCACCAGCAATGATTACATTCTTATCCTTAGCTAATTCTGCATAGGATAAAAGATTATTAAGGTAATCAAGCTTTTCATTTAATTTAGCTTTAGTACCAGTTCCTACAGGAGCATAAACATGAATTAAAGAAAAATTTTCATAATTTAAGATAGATGCCCTTCCTAATGCATCAGCAGATTCCTTAAAGAATCTTCTAACTATAGAAGGTTTTTCTTTGGTAAATGTAGCTAATCCGCCGGTTCTAGCGCTTTCTCCTTTTAAGAAATAGTATTCATAACCGCATTTATCCAAGAATTTCTTATCCATCTTTTCATAATCTGTTTTTGTTTCTTGGAATATTAGGATATCAGCTTCTTTCTCTAAGATTGGATTTACATCCTTATTTTTTATACGAGTTCTAATACCGTTTACATTCCATGAAATAATCTTTAATTCACTCATTATATTGCTTCCCTAAATTAAATAATCAAAATAAATACAATATAAATTAATTTAAGCCCAAATTATTAATAAATTAATTTAAAAAATATTCTTGTTTATTAAAACTATAAACAAATATAATATTGACTTTTAAATCATATAAACTTATTGTAGAATTTAAATAGAATAATATAAATAAAATAGAAAAACTTTCATAAAATTATTTAAAATCTATAAAAATAAAATAAAAATAAAAGTATAATGAATAATAATTCATAACTTTAATATATCATAATTTAGAAATAATAAATTAACTATCTTAAACAAACATTAATTGGTGATAAAATGGATTATAAAAAGGAAGATAATGTAAAAACTGCAGAAGTTTTAAAAGAAAAGCTTAATTTGAAAAGACTTCCAGTAGCTATCAAGTTTTTCAATGATCTAAATGAAATCCCTGAAGGAATTGAAAAAATAGATGAAAGCCTTAGACATTGTGAAATGGTTACTAAAGCAGCTGATGGAGCTATATTCTATGCAACTGCTGCAGAACAGAAATGTAAAGGCGGATCAAGTGCAATGGGATTGGAACCTCTCCCACCTAAGATTGCTTCTGGAGAATTCTATTACAAATTAGGCAGATTTGATAGTGTTGAAACCGCTAAGTCTGTAATAGATAACATTCCAAGAAAAGATGAGCAAAGCTTAGGAATCATCTATGCACCTTTAGAAAAAGC
>JAGCLR010000303.1 GCA_017646885.1 Methanobrevibacter sp.
AAAATATAAAATGAATAAAAAATAAAATGAATAAAAAATAAAATGAATAAAAAATAAAAATGAAAAAAACAATAATGAATAAAAAAATAGAAAATCAGTAAATTCTAGTTATTCATAGAATTTACCTAAGAAATCTTTCATTCTTTGATTGTCTGATGAGAATATCTCTTCAGGTGAGCCTTGTTCTACAATAACTCCACCATCCATGAAAATAATGGTATCAGATACATTACGAGCGAAATTCATCTCGTGAGTAACAATTACCATTGTCATGTGCTCTGCAGCCAAATCCTTGATTACCTGCAAAATCTCACCTGTAAGCTCAGGGTCAAGTGCAGAAGTAGGTTCATCAAAGAACAGAATGTCCGGATCCATACAAAGTGCCCTTGCAATTGATACCCTTTGTTGCTGTCCACCAGAGAGTTCAGAAGGATACGCATCTTCCTTATCTGACAAACCCATCTTTTTGAGCAAGTCTCTTGCATGAGCGTAAACCTCAGCTTTGTCTCTTTTTTGAACCCTTATAGGTGCATTGGCAATATTCTTCATTACAGAATGATGAGGGAACAAGTTGAAGTTCTGGAACACCAAACCAAAGGTTCCATCAAAATTGATGTCTCCACTGTCTTCAGTTTCCAAATCTGTAATGCATCTTAGCAATGTAGACTTACCTGATCCGGATGGTCCGATAATGGACAATACTTCTCCCTTTTCAACATTAAAAGAGATATCCTTTAAAACTACATTGTCTCCAAAACTTTTCTTTAGATTTTTAACTTCCAATAAACTCATGATATCTCTCCTAAGTGTCGTAATAATCCAATCTTTTCTCGAAACGTTCCATTATAAATGCTACAAGTGCATTGAACAGATAATAGAATCCACCTGCAATCAGCAATGCTGAAATGGACGCTTCAGCTGCTGCAATCTGTTTTGCAACAGTGAACATTTCCGGAATAGCAAGCACGAATGAAAGTGAAGTATCCTTAACAAGAGTGATGACCTCGTTGGTAATGGAAGGAAGCACTATTTTCACTACTTGAGGTAATACAATGATGAAGAATGTCTCTAATCTATTGTAACCCAATACCTGTGCAGCTTCATACTGTCCATTTGGAATGGATTCAATTCCTCCACGGAAAATCTCTGCAAAGTATGCTGCATAGTTAATGGTAAATGCAATGATAACTGCAATCATTCTGAAATCTCTTGAAAGAGTCATTCCGAAAATATAGTATGGCCCAAAGAATACCACAATCAATTGCAGCATCAATGGAGTTCCTCTCATAATTGAAATATATGCTTTCATTAACAATTGCAATGGCTTAAAGCTACTCATTCTTCCTGCAGCTACTGCTAAACCAAGAGGAATTGAAAACAGCAATGTAAGTAAGAATATTTCAATGGAGGTTCCCATACCCCATAATAATTCTTCTAAAATTTTACTTAATAACATTTAACATTCTCCAAAATAAAGATAATAAACTTAAATAAATTATTTAAATAATATTCAAACAAAAATAGCTTGTTTTAAATAATTTATTTAAAATTATTAAATTAAAGAATAAAAAAAGTTTATACATAATAAATTATGCATAAACTAAGAATTAATTTGCTTATTTAGTAATGAGAGAACCTGGAACACCGAATTCATCGTAATCTTGTGCGATTTTTTCAACGGTTCCATCTTCAAACATTTCGTCTAAAGTAGCTTGGATTTGGTCTCTTAACTCTTCATTACCTAATTTGAAACCTACACCATATTGTTCAGAAGAGATTTCTTCATCTAATATTTTGTATTGGTCACTGCCTTTTTGGCTGATTTGGTATTGAGCTACACCAATATCGATTGCAACTGCGTCACAAGCACCAGAT
>JAGCLR010000304.1 GCA_017646885.1 Methanobrevibacter sp.
CCAACCGACTACATACTATATAATCATTACTACCGCTCATTCTACTTCTCCATTTCTATAATCGCCTTCAAAAAATTCAAAGAAGGTTTCATCGTTAAATCGTTTATATTCAACAGCATATCCACTCGGCGCCACTGGATAAATGTTCAAGATTTGTAATTTATTTGGACTATTTATACTATGCGGACCTTTAGTGCTTTCCGGGTGAAAAATCATTCTGTGGTGAGAAGGACAGTAACTCAAAGTAACTCCCTGATTCAATCTCGGGTGTAATTCTCTCGGGACGATATGGTGAAATTCAATTTGGTTTCTGTCCTTTGTTTTTAATCTACAACCAGGCCAATGACAAATGAAATCCCTATTTTGGATAAAGGTTAACTGCATTGTTGTTTAATTTCTTCTGCTAATTTTTCTAATGAGCCATCTTCCATTGACTGTTTTAATCTCATACCAATATATTTGTGAATTGACATACCAGCATTATCAGCCGCCTTTTTCAATGCTTCTAAATCTTCTTCAGGCAACTCAATGTTAACTTTCTCCATTCCATCTTCAATGAGTTCAACTCCTGTTTCTTCTAACCATCTACGGGCTACTTCATTTTCAATCTGACATCCCCTAGATTTTTGCCAACCAGGAACGAAGTAAATTACATTTGCTCTTGCCATAAGACTAATGGCATTTCCCAACAAATTAACTGCACTGGTTGCATTGTAAGTATTGTCAGGTTGTTCCTCATAACTAGGCAACACACTAATTGTATAATCTGGATACTTATCCGAAATAAACTTTGTTGCTTTCTGTCTAACATTCATAATTTCTTCATTCGTTAAACCGCTCATTGGTTGCGAAATGAACAAATTTTTTGTCTGTTTAGCAGGAGTATTTCTGTTCCTGTTTTTATGTCTATTTCGTTTTTTCTTTTTCTTTCCAATTCTATCTGGGTCAAGTTCAAGTCCAGCATCACGATACATTTGCAATATATCGTGGTTAATAATTTCCATTTGGTTCATTAAAAATCTCCTTGAAACTTCAATTCCTTTTCAATAGCTTTCATTTTTTGATAAGCTAATCTGTATCGTTTAACCATATCCTTTAGTTCTTCAATAGTGTTTATAACATCATATCCACCTGCGAATACTGAAACTTTTCCATTAGGACTAATCTCAAAAGAAACTCTCTGTACACGAATTTGTTTATTATTCAAATTCTCAATTTGGATCTGTGCATCTCCAATTTTAAGCCATTTTAAGTGTGATGTTCTTCTACTATAATCATTTCCCAGAGTATATCCACATATTCTCTTATACATTTCGCTTTGTGATGGTATTGCCATATTCTACCTACCAGTTACTATCCTCAAACTTGATTGAGCCGTTGAAAGAAATCGTCCACATCGGACGATTCCTCCCCACAATCTTCAAGGCCCAAATCTTCGCAAGCCTTGGCAAATTCTTCTTCAGTGAATTTATCTTTTTCTGCTTCTTCGGAATAATCATTACCAGTGGTTACACCCCAAAGGTTAAAACCATTTTGTTCTAGCATATTTTTTATATCATCTAAATTCATTAGAAATCTCCCAATAATTTAAGTTGTTTGGCTGTTTCAATCATTACTTTATACGATTTTCTATACAAATTAACTGTGTCTTTCAGTTCTTGTAAAGAATGAAGAGTATTTCGTCCAATAGTATGAACTTCCAATTCTCCATCAGGAGAGATTTGAAATTTCACATCGTCAATCTGTATTTCTTCATTATCGTAATTCAATACTCTAACTTCTATATTACCAAGCTTAAATTTGCGAGCAGTGCTTTTCGGCCGATGATAATCTTCATTAAGAGTACTGAGCCAGCTATCTATATCAAACATTACTTGTCCTCCACTAGACCTAATTCGTCACAGGTCTTATTAAATTCTTCATCAGTAAATTTTGGTTCGTGTTTTCTTTTCTTGTCTATTTCGTCACAGTATTTTTCTGCTTGTTCAGTCAAAGATTTTATTAAATCTTCAATGGCCTGATTACGGGCAGAACCCAGTACAGATGGTCTATAACTATTCCCACCACTGTTATAGATGTGACTTATGAACTCGTCAAAATCATTATTACTACTCATTTTCCACCTGTGGTTCAGCACCATTAAAGATTACATCCACTCGGTTTGTTACCTTTGTGAAAACAGGCATATCCAATGTTTGAATAACTGTGCGTTTCACTGGGGTTTCTCTGCCGAGATTTGCTTTGTGTTTGTCAGGAATTTTTGCCCATTCTTCATCTGTCATTGGTCTTTCAATGACCTTGCGTTGAGCATAAGTTCCACGCTTAAAGAATGCTGGGTAATCATTCCAGTTTACACCCTTTTCCATAAGCATATCCTGCTTTTGACTTCCGTTCTTATTCAACAACTGCTTATCAGAATAGTAAGCTCTAGCTGCCATAGAAATAGAGTTCTTTGTCGCATCGTATTCACGCCAGAGAATTTCGTTAGCAGCTTCAGTTCTATTTGGAACCTGCCAGCATCGGCAATCAAATTGAGCCAAAGGCTTTTCAGGATAAGTCTTGTGGATAACTTCATTGAACTTGGCAGTTGCCATAGATGCGAGAATTGAAGTCAATTTAGAAATGCGACCACCGAAAAGCGGTTCCACATCGTCTCTGATAATCAAAGAAATTTCATCGGACTGAGTGTAACCAATGCAAGCATAAGTCTGTTCCACTAGATACTTCATAGTTTCAATCATAGCATCAGCCATTGCTTTGTCATAAGGGCGCTGCATACCACGTGTAAATGTGTGGAAAGCTCTACCATCAATTCTCACGCAAATAGGAAGTCCTGGCATAAACGCACGTTGTGCTTCAATGCCTTCATACATTTTCATTCTATCACCGAATGTATCACTCATAGTGTTTCTCCTTAAATCAAGTTATAGATTATAATTCCTGTCATCATTACATATAGAAATATAGTAATTATTATGTCTTTTTTGTCTGTTTTCTCATTTATTATTTCTGTCGGATCTGCAACAGGTCTAAATGAAAGTTCCAAGTCTTTTTTGTCTTCAGTTTTTAACAACATAATGAACCTCACATATATCGTTTAGTATACTTTTCCATAAAGTGACTATCAACTCTCTCCTGGTCTAAATAAATTTCAAGTAGTTTGAAATCCATTTTTCTGCGCTTTTCAAAGTATTCTTTTCTGTCAGGGTGTTTCTTTAAATAGTCATTCCATTTATCTTCATCCAAGAAATACCACTGGTCATATTTTGTCCAGTCTTTACTGATTAAATAATTCAAATACTTATCTCGCCACCAGGTGATTTTGTTTTGTAAGTTTTTCCATTTATTAGGAATTGCACATATAAACAAATCCATCGCAAAAAATATAAAAATCTTTTTCTCTTGTATTGCGAACTTCCATAAGATTTTTGCAATCAAACGAATTGCATACAAGTGAACCTTTAATGTCGGCGCACATCCAGTCGCAAATATGGAATTCTTTATGTGTTCTGTATAAGTCATTACTTATGATACTTTGTTAAAATTTCATCTGGAACAGTTTCGGACAATTTAATTATCCAATCATTTGTACACCAAATTTGGCCTTGGGCATCAAACATATCACCAGAGCAACCAATCGTAAAATGAGTTACATCTGTGAATACTCTTACTCGGTCACGCATATTCTTGAACTGAATGAAACCAGCATAGAAATTCGTTCCCTTGAATTCTTCAGGTGTGTCCATATCGTCAACTTTGTGCTTGATAGTGAACCATTCATTACCCATTGTATCAGTCATTACTTTCTTAACTTTTACAGTTGGTTCAGGCGCAGTATATCTACCAATCGCAAATCCAGCACCACCAATCAACAATACAAGAACTGCGATTAGTAAAATGTTCAATGTAAGACTGTCTTTCTTCAGCGGAATTTTCTTTTTCGGCTGACCAATGATTTCAGCATCAATTACTTTATGTTCTTTTGCGGCCATTTTCTTACCCCAAGTTGTTAGCATATTCTCTCGTTTAAATGTAATAAAAGTTTAAATGTATAGCAATAGTTATGCTATACATTTTGTTTGAATTTGAACTTATCGTTCAGGGAAATAGAGTAGAATTTTAAGGCTCTGGAGCCAATTCATAATCTTTTCGTACTGGTTTTCTGTAATCTGACATTCATCAAGCAGATAATCTTCTACCAGTGTGGTTACTTCAACGAAGTACATATCACCTGGGTCATAACTCTCAATGTAAGACTTTAAATGCTTTGGGCATTTCTTCCAGTCTCCACTGAAAAGTTCATCTGGTGTGCGGGACAAAACATTTCCAATCGGAGTTGCTAGAATTTGTTTGTCCAGCGCAATTTTGCGGTCATCAGCGCAAAAATCATCGTATGTTTTCTGTCCCTTACTCATCTACAGTTACCACCTTTGTCTTCTTAGGGTTTGCCATATCGTGAACAATCTTACCGACATCCTTAATCAAACCAACAGATGTTTCGTTAAGTGCCTTACCAATTTCAGTTTCTTGTGTAATGTATTCTGCTGAAGAAACGGCAGCCGCCATATAACATACCTGTCGGTCAGGAAGAACAACCCCGGTAAATGCCATAGCAACACCAATGATACAGAACCACTTTCCCATCTTTGAGAACATGGCTCGCATTTTCTTTTGAGTTTCGTCCGAATAACTTTCGTAACAGAACGAACCGATATAGAAACCAATCGCAGCCAAAATAAAGATGGATGAGAATACCGCACAGATTACTGTGGCAGCTTGTGATACACCACCGAGATAAATGAACAATAGTGTCTTAAACATAGTTTGTTTCCTTTATGTTAAATTGGTGAACATACCTGTAAATCCCATAATAGCAAGTCCACCATTTGCTACTGCGAGAAATGTGTTTATCCAAAACAGTTGCTTGTTGTCTTTACGAATTAGAATAGCACCACAAGCACAACCAATGGCTGCTACCAATGCGAACAAACTAAGCACCTGCACTCTGACTCACCAATCGTGCAATGTTACAGATACAAAGCAACAGGTTACCAACACCCATAGCGATGTTACAGAGTCCCATACCTGGGGCATCATCCATAATCATTTTGATACCAACAGTGGTACAGAAGATAAATGCGATGGCAGTCACAGCTACCGCGACAACAGTTAAAGCAATCATAGTTTACTCCTTTGTGAATTTTGAATAGTTGTAGCCCAAACAAATAGCATTAGCAAGTCCGAAGATTACGCAAATTGTTCCGGCAAGTACTCTTCCAGTTGAAATGACGTGAATACCAATAGAGGTACAAAATACCATAGCAATCACAGATAGACTCATAGAGAAAATCTGTGCATGCTTAACGTGTTTAATAAGCTTGTCCAATTTTGAATCTCCTTTTAATGAATGAAGTTATGTTTACAATTAAGCAAGTTCCATTGACAGCGCCCAAGAATAAATTGAACACTGCAGAAAAAACTTCCAAATTTACAAGCTTGAAAATTCCATAACTCATACACCAAACGGTGCCGAACATAGAAATGAAAACTGCAAATATATCCATATAAATGAATCTGTCGGTCTTTTCTTCTTTGATTTCCGTTTCAGTTGTTTCTTCCATAGTTACTCCTTATAGGTCGGTTGGGTTAATAGTAAATGCGTTTTCGTTTCCATTAAAATTTGTTTCAGTTGTATCGTCAATGAGATAATACACAGCACCTTCTTGTCGGTCAGGTCTAGTCATAAACAGAAACACAAAAGTTTTGTCCAGGCTATAATCGCTTTTCATCATTCCAGGAATCAAAGCTCGTTCTTTTTCATTTGCTGGAATAAATCCGCCGTTGATACAATAATCAACTGACTTTTCTTTCGTGATACAGAAACCAATCTGTTCTTCAGCGATGCCAAGTTTCTTGTAAATGTTATTAAGAATTTCCTGGTTAATTTCTTTGTTCGTTTTCCAACCCCAAGTATAAATGTGAACTGTGTCAATGCCCTTGGTGAAAATGAACTTTTTAATTTTTTCACAATTTTCTTCCATCCAATTACAATCTGTCAAATTGTCAATGATAGTATTTTCAATGTCAAGAAATAAAATCATTACTTTTTCTCCATAATTTTATCGTGAAGTTTCATTGTGAAATTTAACAGAAATGTATTGATGATAAATCCAATCAAAAGGATGCCGACTGCTCCAAATGTATGTGTCAGTGAATTGTTCATTTTCCCATACATAAACAATTTAATTGGAAGTAAAAGTTGAACACAAGCAAACCAAATTACTACAAATGCCCACCAAATCGTAAGTCCGATTTTCGGCAAATTACTCACAATCCAATCTGGTTTAGCAACACCAAGTTCTAGTTTTGTGTCTTCAAATGCTTCTTTGAGAGTTTCTTTAATAAGTCCCATTACTTACCCTCCATAACTGCGTGGTAAGTTTTCCAAAATTCGTTTCGTGCGGCCGATACGGCCTTAGCCATTTTGTAATTCGGCAAAATCGTATCACGCAAATCCTTTGCATAAATTTCAAATTCAGTTTCATTGAGATTTTCATACGGGATGCGACCCAGCCAATCGTAATTGCCATAATTATCGCGGCGAACATACAGGTCCATTTCAATGTCATTCAGTTCCAACCAAAGAACTTCAATATACTTGTCATAGATTTTAGCAAGCGGATAAAAACCACTATCACCATTCTTGAACATAATGAAGTTTTCACGAACTACAATGTTCTGTGTGGTGGTGACCTTTGCCATTTTCAGGAGTTTTTCAAGATTTGCGTTCATAGTTGTACCTCTTTTGTATATTCATAATATAGAAAAAATCATTGAGCTTGTCAATGATTTTATTATATTTTTATGTAAAACTTTGTTTACAAATCATAGAAAATTTCTGTTTTTCCAATGACAACTTTATCCAAGTCAAGAATTTTGGATTTGTCAGTTGGTTTGGCTAATGGAGCAATTACGCAAAATGCCCCAATTCCGTAAACAATCGTAACTTCTGTAAATTTATTTTTACATTTCAGTTGTATATGGTAGTTCTCCCAACTGTCTTTATCATCAGTGTAAATAAATTCACGAAATTCCTTATTCCACAAATTCTCATAAAAGAATTCCATACAGGACCAGATTAAATCTTTGTCCTTGCCCTTGTAGTGGTATAACATACTTTCTTCTTCAAAAGTTTTCTGTTTTACAACCAATTCCTTCAATTTGGCAAGCATTTTTGTTTTGTCTTTCTTAAACGAAACTAACTTGTCAAATGGTACTTTATAATTTGTTTGTACTATTGTAAGCATTTTTTCCATTCGTCCATCATATCTATTTGAGCAGCTTTTGCTTCGTCTAACATTTCAATGACTTCATCTTTAGTCAAAATTCGTTCAATGTCAGTTTCATAAAAAGAATACTGTTTATCTTGTTCAAATGAAACATAGACTTCGCCATAATCTTCAGCACCTATATGACTAACTAAATTGTATTCGTCATTGTATTTAATTTGTATAATTTTTGCTTTACAGCGGAAAAACCCGTGACCTTGGAAATCAGTATCTTCAACATAGACAATTTTAATGTCATTTTTGTTTTTAATTCCGCCAGTCATTTGCATAGTTCTTCCATAACAAAGGATATACTTACCCTTGTATTTAATTTCTACTTCGGCTTTGTTACTGAGTTCTTTCTGTTTACGAACTTCTTCCAAACGAGAACCCGCATAATCACGAAGTTCTTTTAAATCGTGTTCACTCAATGAAGCATCAATGTTTTTCTTGATTTTCTCCAGATCCATCTGATTCTTCCTTTATCTTAATTTGTAAAGTTTTTTCACCACATTTATTAACTGAAGCAGTATTTTTTTGTAATGTATTTAAAATAAGCGGAATACCCACATCAGTTGGTTTTTCGTTTCTATTCCAAGGAACAGTATAATCTTTTCCATTTATCGTAAAACCACTTATGTCATCGGAATTAGTCAATCTGTCAATACAGTATTTTCCCATTTCTTCTATGGTTTTATCTGGGTCAGCCAATCTAATAGTTTGTGAAAAATGTCTTGGGTCAGACACATCAAGTATCAAATTGAAATCGTCTACTTGATTTGTTTTAAGAAAGTTCTTATGGTCTTTATCCCAAATCCAGCATTCTTCTTTTACATTAAAGTGAAAGTACTTAATAGCCCACATATCAACTGTGATACACTCACAATTTTCAAAAATAAAATCTATACTACCTCTATGTAGGTCTACCATTTCCATTAGCAATTCCTTCTAGGGTCTTCAGGTTGAGCATCCCACCAACATTTATCCGCATACTCTTTTTTGAACGCCCAGTTATATGTGCTTGAAAACACTTCTGTCAAACAAACAATAGGGGCGCCGACACCAAACAATATAGCAATTATCGGCAATAAAACAACCGTTGCTAATAAAATAAATGGAATTAAAAGTATTCTTTTAATCTGCATTATATATCTTCTCTCCACCAGTTTAAAGCAAATCTTGCTTGTGTTTCTAACATATCCAATCCATTAACTGACCAGCTACAATTTCTATTTCGTTCTGCTTTCTTTACTAATCTATCATCAGCATAGTTCAAATCAAAATAAATGAACTTAGACTTATTATTAAAGTTTATGTCAATGTTTGCTTTGAACGGGATAGTATTGACAATCAAAGAATAACGCTTAGCATTAAATTCAGTCAATGGGTATTCTTTATCCTTTGGGTTTCTAGCAAATATATCTACTACTTCAGCACTCTCAGCTAATTCTTTGTAAATGACTGGAACTACTCCACCATTACCAAGTATAGCACATTTATTCGGAAAGGTTAATTCCCAATCATCGTGACTGTCTAACAAACGAGAAAGTTCTAAACAGAAAGCACTTCCGTCAAAGGATTTACCCCATAAAGAACCATCAGATAATTTCTTCACACAGTTAACAGAATCTCCTTCAACAAAATCCAAGTATTGAATTACTTCTTGTTTGTAAGGAGTTGTAACATTGAAACCACCTATCTCCGGGTCCGCTTTGATTTTCTCAATCGTTCCTTTCAAATCGTCAGTATCAAATACTTCATACTCTACACCCTGGCTTTCAAACCATTCCTTAGATTTTGAGTATTCAATGTTATGTCCGATTAAAGCGTATTTCATAGATTTCGGTATTCTTTTTCCCAACCGATAATTTTGTTCTTTGAGTAATCGTCAAAAGACAATCCCATATCATCCATCAGATTCTTTACCAATCTAACTGTGTCTAGTCTTGTCTTAAGGTCTTTCTTTATTGCTTCTCTAGACTGGTCTTTTACCTTCATTTCAGCAAGTTTCTGTTCCAAGAATTTTACTTTGTCTTCTGCTAATTGTTTAACAGCTACAATCTGAGAACAATTTGCTTTAATGTTTTCTGTAATTTGACCTTCATCAAGAATGTAGAAACATACTTCCGAGCCCTGACCAACTGCCAAATTCAAATTAAAGTAATTCTTTCCATCTGTGAAAGTATGGTACATACAATAATCATTGGCAGATGTCCACTTCAAATATGGCAGTGTGTCATCTTTGTAATGTTGACTGAACAAAGTATCGTGTCTAGTCCAGTCAAAGAGTTCGGGTTTCTCCCAGTCTTCAATCGTGTTCTGTGGACCTTTCATTTTAGCCAGTTCACATAACTTGTCAATAGTGGCGCCGAATGTCTTCAGTGCTACAATTTCTTCTTCTAGTTGTTCAATAAAGTAGTTCATAGTGCTAATATAGATTTATTCTTCTTCTTTGTCAATAGTGGTTTTCATAATTCTGTCAAGTACATCCTGACAAGCACGATTAGCCGAAACATACTCTGGGTCATTAGCAATCTTTTCGGCTTCGGTTAAATCTTCACGCCAGGCAAATGGTAAATCCAAAGCAACAGAAGGACCATAAGCATCTAAATTACATTTATCAACATTTAGTTTAAATTGCTTATAACAGTATTCTTCGTATGCTTCAATTTCTTTATCAGAATGTAATTGTGGTTTAACATACTCAAAGAACTTCTTGAAATTCCCAGGAACAACTGTAATGCTATAAACCTTTCCATTCATACAGTTAATTGAGAAATTCATTCCTTGCAATCCATTGTCATTTAGCAAATCAAAATACTTTCTTGCTTCGGCAAAACATTCTTTAATTTCTTTGTCTGTCTTTCGCATAACTTCAATCTTCTTGTCAAGAACAGACCAATCATCTTTAATGTCAGACTTGAAAATGGTAAGACTTTCAATAACAGAACTGAATGTACCCATAGCACTCATAGTTTCATATTCACTTACACAACCGCCACATAATTCACGCAGACGGAAACCGAATGTATTATCTTGTTCCCAATGCTTTTCCTTACGATAGAACTTGTTTTCAAATTCTACTCCGGAATTTAGAAACTCCGAAGAATAATAATGTAGTTCGTAATTTTCAAGAATGTCAGGAGCATTCTCAGTTAGATATGCTTTAACTCTATCAAGCATAGAAGGTGGATTTATTGTTTCTGTTGCTTTCTTTAACCAGCCAAACATTTGTATTTCTCCTTTAAAAAAGTTATAATTTCTTCTGGTGTGTCAAATTCTTTATCTCCATCGTCATTGTCATTAAAATAAAAATGTAATGGATAAACTTCTATTATATCCCAGTGCCCGTTCTTTCTGTGTTCGTGCCATTCCCACTGTAGTGAACCATCACCACCAGGAAACAATTCAAAAAGCTTTGGAATATAAGGTTGAATTGCTTCAGCTCTTTTGAATACAATCTCTGGCATTGGTTCGGCATCATATCCATCCCAACCTTTTTCAGCACAAGCAATTCTTAAACTTTCTATTGTATTAGGTGTGCGAACAGCCATAATTTTTTATTAAATTGTCTATATGAGTTCCGTTTGGTTTTGATTCGTCTACTGTAACAATAACTGTAGTACACAAAACACTCGCCCACATTGGAAAATAACAATTTGCTATTTCTTCTTGTAATCGTTCAGGACAACAATTAAAATTATTCAGTATAACAATGTTGTTTGTTCTGCTGCGTAAAATTGTATGACCTCTATAAGACCCATAAACGAAATGACTACCGTTTTCTGTTGTAAAATAACAGTTCCATCTGTCTTTGAACTTAATTCCTTTTTCTTTTACTTTATTTTTTACATCTTTGAAAAACACCTTTGATGGTGTCAATGTTTCATCAAGATAAGCTATATTTGTTTCCAAATCTCGCATCTGCTTGACACAAAAATCTCTAAGGTCAAACAGATATAGATAATCGTTATATTTGTGCTTTGTAATAACCCAACGTATCATATTTCTTTACATCTGTCAAGGCTATTCAAATAACATTCAGTCGCCCATAACATTTTAGCATATTCACCAGTTATCTCAAACAAATTAACTTCTTCATATCGTCCTGGTAATACTCGCCCATAGTAATAAACTGAATGGTCTTCATTTGAATAAACATAAGTTGTGCTTTCACTTTCCCAATACCTAAAAACTCTGATGTGGTAATAAGCCAAATCATACATTTGTTCAGGAGTAAGTAAGCACTTTGTTTTCATTTCATATTCTGTATTTTAACTTTTCCGCATTTCTTACAACGCAAGTAGTATCTGTCATATTTGGAATCACCAAAAAATTCACTGTGGTCGCAGACATGAACTACCTCGTCAGTTTCCCATTCGTGTTTACAACAGTGGTCTATGATTTTACCAACGATAAAACCAATCAAAGCAAATGCTGCTACAGTTATAATTACTATTTCCATTAGATACCCATAGCCTTCTTGACTTCAAGCAAATCATCCAACGTTGCTACTTTGTAAAAATTGCCGTCAATGTAAACACCATACTTCTTAAACGTATCACCAAATCCCCAAGAGTAATTTCCTCCACCATTCCACCCATTATTAAGGATGTCTTGAACAAGCTTTCGTTTCTGTCCTGCCAATGGTTGTATCGGCGCATTTAGTGTTAAAGTAATTCTGCGTTTGTTCCGACACGGAGCAGTACCCTCAACAGTAATGTTCGGGTTGTTGAAACCATCATTGAAGTAACTAGCAGATTCTACTTCCAACAGAACGCCAGTCTTTTTTCCAGTATAAGTTGCTTTTTGAATTGTTGTTTTCATTTGTTTTTTCTCCCAAAGTTTTTTCTCCAAATCAAACGAAGTCCACTATCGTCTGCTTCTTTGAAACCGAGTTTTTCGTAGAATACCTTTGTTTCCGGTAGACTACATAGTGTTATTAAATTAGCATTTTCTTTGAACTTTGTCAATGCCCTTCTTCCATAATCTTGTAACTGATAACTTTTATAAACTTCTAATGAGTAGATATGGAACTGTTGTGGCTTTCTTTCTTCATAAATCGCAATCCAGATGGGATGGTCAATCTCCTGGTCAATGAACTTACGGACGATAATAGAACCAGTATCAAACTTGTTCTTAATACACATTCTGTATGTCAAAGGAAACTTTTCTTTGTCAATCGTTTCCAGCATATCATTTGTATAGATTTTATCGTCAAACCATCTCATTAGAAATCCTCTTCTTGCATTTTGCTAATTTTCATATTTACAATATGATTTTTAACTATCTTATTTACTTCTCCCAAAAAGAATTTAAATTTTTGTACATCAGCAGGTTGGCAAGTTTTTCTAGTTTGGAAATAAACTGGACCTTTATAAAAACAATCTAACTGAACACATACATTCGTTTCGTGGTCTTCAGGTACATGACCGGCAATAGCTGCGTCATAATTAGGAATAAATGCTAAAAACCAAGTTCCGTTTGTACTCCAAGGTTCTTGCAGTTCTTTTACTACAAATCCATACTCAGTACAGATTTGAATGAATTGCTCTTTTGAAATGTCCTGTTTGTGTTCCATTAGAAAATACCCAGATGAAATTTATCATCAATTTTTGAGAGAAGCGTAAACCACGCAACTGCCCACGGGACTGTGATAATCATACCAGGAATCCCAACAGTCCATTTATCAAATCCCATACTATCGTTTAGATAAATTGCTGCGAAAATTGGTACAAACGCAATACAAACTGAAAGAAGCAATGCTGCGCCATACAGTGCTAAACCAAAAACACCGACAATTACCATTCCAGTATTCTTTACTACTTCCCACAAGTATTCTTTCATAGTCTTCTCCCGCATTTTGGACAAGTTGTTAATGTATCAGAACAACAAATTCCATTTGGTCCTTCCAAACAGAGCTTCTTATTCAATATGTAAACACGATAACCGAACTGATTTATGAGTGAAACACCCTTTTCGCATACAGGACATGACTGCTTCAGTTTCATTCCACTCGGTAAAATTTCGTGTTCTTCATCGTGAAGTGGATAATCGTAATTGTCAATCATTTTTGTTCTCCTGAAATGGCACATTCACGAATGGCCTTAATAAATTCAGTTATGTTGTTTGAAATGTTACAATCATCACGATACTTACAATCACCCCTGAACCAGTTATCTGCGTACTTGTTCACATAGATAGTTGCGTACTTACTTTTATCGTGCTGAGCAACCATCAGATATGGCATACCACTACCTGCGTGATAGAAAGTTACAGAATAACCAATTTCACCAGGAAATGAGTCACTCTTTACAACCATATAAGTACATTCGTATTTCTCAATGTACTTTCTAAATGCCTTCAAGATTTTTGGCATATAGTCAATCGTAGATGATGTAAGCATTTTGTTCTCCTTAGAAATCTTTGTTAAGTTCTTTTATTTTAATTTGTTCATAAAATTCTTTTAATTTCACATTCAATTCTACACAAGCTTTTTCCAGTCCATCAATGTCTACTTCTTTAGTATCTTTACATTTAATTTTAACTGGAAGATTAACTATTTTCAGTTCCGAACAAATTGTCGCTGTATTGTCTCCTGGTTCATACGCAGCAATGGCGACTGAAAATTTTGAATTTGGTAAATAAGCTACATACCAATCACCACCACCAGTCCATACTGCCACTTCTTTTTCTACTCGGAACCCGTGTTTAGTTAGAATTTCTGTAAAAATCGTTTCATTCATTTGGGAACAAATTAAGCTTGTTGTTTACTCCTTCGGAAATGAAAGAACTTAGAACACCCCAAATAAAGAATGGAATAAGTCCGAAGTTTGTTTCCCACATCTTCTCAAGTAAAATCATTAAGAAACACCCAAGAAGGCAAATGGGGAGAGTTAAACAGAAATACTTCTTAATACCATTTTGCATTTTTATTCCTCGCTTTGTTTATTTCAATTTTTTCAAAATCTGTTCTTTAATTTCAAAATAATCTTTTGCTGCTCTCAAAGAATCTGTCCTGTAGTTAATGTATTTTTCAGCACATTCCAATGAAACAGTTGTAAAATCGTTATTCACTACATTCTTCACACATTCCGGACGAGACTGGAGAATTTTATTATAAGTATTCTCAATTATTGTCGGTCGGTCAGGTGAAAGAAAAACAATCATAAAGCCAATTACGGCAAGCCCAATTCCGAGTAAACCATAAACACAGGCATTTCTTTCTTCATCCCAAGCTACCGAAAAAATAGCACTAATGAAACTAATAATCGCACCTAAAAACAATGTAACCAGTAGAGCCAAATATAAAGTATATGTCATTTTTTGCTCCTTAGTAAATTTGGACCTGTTTATCACGTCCGTCAGTTGCGACCACAATTTCACACAGCGGACCTTCGTCTGAGTTTACTACAGGCCAATCCTGTGGGAGTTTCTGTAACATCGCAATCAAATCTGCGACTGTTGCGTTTTGTGGAATACCTGTTGTAATTTGTTGAGCCTTAAGCCAATCCATTTTGTTATCTCCTTTTGTATTTTTCCAATCTCTTAAACATTTCTGTCAGAGCACGTTCTACATATTTGGGCTTTTCAAAAATCAAATCATTTCTCAAATTTATATCTGAACCCCAGCACAAATCAAAAGCATTTTCATCAAAACCCAATTTACAAACTCTCATTCTCGGGCAAGCCATTTTGTTTGTGCTTCTGTAATAAGTACAAACCCAGCCGTTATATGGGGTATTATATTTGTTCGTGTCAATATAAAATTCCACACAGGTATTGGCTTTATTTACAATTAAGCCAAACTTCTTTGCGATGGGAAGAAATGTATTTAAATCCATATTGAAACCTCTTGTTTGTTAATAATATAGAAAAAATCTCATTGTTTGTCAATGAGATTTTTAGAGAAGTTTGTAAAATTAAATTTACAAATTAGAAATCTTTATTAGCTTCGTCTAACTTTCTGTTAATTTCGTCCTGCTTTTTGTAAAATTCTAGTTTACATTCTTTTTCAGGCATCCAATAAGGAGTTGCGAAATCATAAGCAGCCGCCATTGTGTCAAATGTTTCAGGAGCAACGGCCTGATAACCAATGTCATACCAGTAATAATGCCACCAAATAAACCACCATTGAGGTGCGTAAATTTTAGTTGTCAACTGATGACCGATGAATCCAGTTCGTCCTTTTAATTCGGTGAGTCCATCGCCAAAGAATAACTGTTATGTTGTCTATAATCTTAATCATCCTTTAGTTTTGAATTTATCTTGTATTCTGCGACCATTTGTTTAAAGTCAGGAGAATCAAGTAACATATTGAACTGTCTAGCCAAATTGGTAAGGTTAGTAATCATTAAATCAGTTGCCACAATTTCTTCAGGACTATCTGTATTATCTTTCAATAGTTGAAGTCTTTTAATTGTCGCAGTTAGTTCATCTATACAAATCATATATTGTCCTTTATTTTATTGTAAACAAATTCATTCATATTGTCAATGCCATAAACACAAGTGAATTTACAATCCAATAATTCACTCAATGCTTTGCCGACAGCTACACTTCTGCTTTTACCTGCCATACAGTGAATCATTAGTGTGTCCTTTTCCATATTGTCTAAGGCAAACTGTATAATTTCTTTAGCTGTGTAATCGTCAATTCCGTAAGCCATACCCCATCTGGTTTCAATTTCGGGTTGAATTACATCATCAAAGTCCACATTGAGAACATTCGGGTGGTTTCGTTTGAACCAATGAAAATCTTCTCTATGCTTGAAATCTCTCAAATAATTTTCTTTTATGTTCTTCTTACAACAAATAGAAATGAATGCTGTGTCAGATGGAATGTTCAAATCATTCCAGCCGTTCTGCTGCATAAAATAATCAAACTTATATTTGGGGAGAATCTGTATCTTTTTCATATTAGTACACCTTGTATTGGCTATCACCACAAACAATAGTAGAATCGCCAGTACTTGAACACTCTGGCGCAGTTGTAGTGCTATCATTACAACCAATCAACATAAGTAAAAACACGCTTATGAGCAAAGTCCTGGCAATTACTGACATCCTATTTCTCCAAAGATTTGTAAATTTCGTTTAACATTTTAATGTCATCTTTATCACGCAAACTATTATTACCCTTATACACAGTTGTAATAATCTTTGTGCCTGGCTTAATCGTAATGACAAGCGGCAAATGACCCAAAATATGTTTAATCTGTTGGTTCGTTAAACCCTGAAAGCATTCATCTGGAATATGGCTAATGTCTAGCAGGACTTGATTTCCAATGAGTTTACCATACTTAAAAGCAAGGTTCAAATCTCTGTAAATTATTCGTCTTTCTTTCATTCGTGTTCTACAATGTTCAGTCAACACATAATGATGATAATTTCGGTCAAACAGTTCTTTTTCTTTTAACCAATCGGACTGTAGAAATTTCGCATTGAAAGGATTTAAATAATTAAGTAGGCCTTTAAAAATGTCAATGAGTTTTCGCATCTTTCCACCTCAAAAAATCTTGTTCAAATTCAGATGTGAGTTTCTTAATTTCTGTGTAATCTTCCTTCAAATTGTCGCTGCCGTTGTTCATACTAATTAACAACTTCAAGTAATCGTAACACATATTCAACTTGGTTTTATGGTATCTTTTCAGAGTATCTTCTTCTGTTTCTTCAATCTTACGCTTGATTTCAAAGTTCTTCATTTTATCCATAAACTCAATGGTCTGCTTTTTCATATAAGTCCTTACTATTCATAAAGTTCAAAAACACCAGGTTCGCCAAGACATCGTAATCAAAACCAAGGTCAATAAGCTGATTTAGATTTACTCTGTAATAACAAATTTCTTCATAGCCTTCTTTCCAGACAGAAACTTCATTTGCGTTCACATCGTAAGCTAAATAAGCGTCATTCTCCTTATACTTTCTTGCCGATTTCTTTATTGTTTCCCATAAATCTGCTATCATTTGCTTTCCCAAATTCTAACTGATAAACACCAGGGTATTTATCGTTTTGTCCTAATCTCTTTAAAATATAATTAAATTTTTTGGCTCTGGCAACCAAAACATTCATCATATCTATACATAGGTTTTCATTGTTCACCAGACTAACATTGTTATACAGTTCGTTAATTTGGTTCATAGCAACTGGGATAATCGTATCTTCAAATTCTTTTTCTTCAGCAAGAGCTTGCATATCTCTCGTTTTACCAAGAACATCTGCGCTCATACTAACAAAATCATTTTCATTTGAAACAAATTTAACTTCTAGAACTATCATTATCTTCTACCGGTAATACTGTATATCCATATTTTCCACACATATCTTCAGCAAATCTAGCCGCAATAACTGCGTCATCCCAAGTACGAGTGTCTTTTGTAATTTCATTATCAAAGCCACCACCAACTCTCGGATATGCTGGACCCATCGGAAAATCAAATTTAATTGTGTATCTCATTTTTCACTTGCCCATACAGAAAGTTTAACAAATCCAAATAAAAGGACGGAGTAAATTAGAAAACCCCACCATTCCAAAGGAATGCTGAACAAAAATGTGAATAAAGCCAAGCTCAATACACAGGTTAAATACTCACCGATAATTTTTGCTACTTTATCCACATTCATATTATGCTACCATCAATCGTTCAATGTAATCATCAAGTTCACTCTTGGTCATCCCGGTGTCCTTTGAGAGGTCCGAAAGATGTTTACGCAGATAGTCCTTAATCTGTTCTGCGACCTTTTCGTCCTTACCGAGCATCATTTCCAAATCATCTTGAGTCATATTTTTTCTCCTTAATAATGAGTGTGTTTACAACAATAATCTGCAGTACTTGCACCAATCGGTATCACAACTGCCAAAGCAATTAAAACTCCAATCGGACCAAATAAAGCACCACATATAAATGGTAGGGTTATACAAAAGCCAAATCCAAATGTAGGAATGCAGTATTTAATTGAACCTTTTAAAATTTCCACAAATGCGTTTTTAAGTATCTTCATATTACCACCATAAATCGTGAAAGTATTTTGAAAAATGTTTTAGTGCCTTATTGACCTTTGCGAACTTTTCGTTTCTGGCGTTAAGGTCCTGTTCAAATTCCCAATCATCTTTAGTGCAGTGCAGTTCAAAACCTTCAATCATTTCGTCAAGGATTTTGTTCCACTTCTTTTCTGTTAGACGGGACGGAAAACCATTTTCACATTCCTTAAATGCCTTCAAACGAGGAACAAGAAATTTGGCAATCGTTATATCCAAATTCCAGGTTTCGGAATCGTCAAAACCTCTTGTCATTCTCTGTTCTTTGTATTTCTTCGCACGTTCGTCCTGTTCTTCAGGTTTAACGAGCGAAAAATTTACATTTTCTCTGCCGAGTAAATCTTCCATATAGTTCCTTTCTTTTTTATTTAATATAGTAAATTTCGTGAGAAAAACAATAGATTTTTTGTAAGTTTTTAATTATTCGTCATCATCAGAACTTATAAAAATGCTACAGATTAAGTCAATAACCATAATCACCAAACAAACTGGCAACATTAGTATTGTCATTAGAACTGTGAAAAACAACATAAACAAATTACACAAGAAATTAACCATTTTTTACCTTCAATCTGGATTTAACAGTTTCTTCAAAATGTCTATCAGAACTCTTACAAGGACACGGGCAACTGCCACAACCTGTAGAATTGTAATAAACATAACACTTCATATTCGCTCTTACATAACTCGGCATTTTACTCATATAATCTTCAAAGATTTTATCTTTGGTCTGTTCGTCAAAGAAATCTGGTTGTTCCATCAGTTTAGTTACTTTGTCATAGAGTTCTTCTACCGAGCCATCATTATCTATATTACAGAATTTATCACCGCATATATCAGGTTGATTTTGTGGATAACTGTAATCAGTTTGAAGTCTGTTGCGATTAGAAATTTCTTCATCAGACAATCCACGCTGATGTACTCTCTCCATTCTGTCCGCATAATTGGCACTTACATTTACCACATATTTAATTTCAGTGAAAAAGCAGTGATAAAGTCTTTCAAATCTATTCAGATTAAAAGAAGGAATTTCCATAATCAGTGGCACACCTTCTTTTTCTGTATCAAAATACTTATTTGGTTTGTTGAAAATGTCTCTGATTTTTATATCCAAATCGTGTTCAAACTGTTCTCGTTGAGTATCAAATAGCGGATCAAAATAAACATTTTTGATATAATCTATGTTGTAAGAAGCATCTTCGTTAATCGCTTCTTTACCAAATGCCGAAATCATAGCGACTTTCATATCGGCATCAGTTAATATAATGTCCTTAGAAATTTCATCCATATTAAGAACTTCATAATGTCTTAACTTGAAGAAATTAGCCACAGTAGATTTACCACTGCCCATTAAGCCGGTTATAATATAAATTGGTCTGATTTTATCCATTGTATGCCATCGGGAAACTTGGGTCTTCAGTTACAGTTACATCGTCTGGTTTAACAAATACTTTGTATGCCATATAAAGAAATGGAATGAAATCTGCTTTTGCTTCCTTTTCTGTTTTCGCATATCTCTTAAAGTACCACAATTCACCATCAACAGGAACTGTGATTACATATCGGTTGAGTTCTTTGTTATCCTTATCGTAATAGTGTTTCATTACGGAAGCTCCTGAATGAGAACTTCAAGCTTGCTTTCTGGGAAAACAAAGTTTGCCTTAATTCTCTTATCAAAGAAATCGGAATCTTCAAATTCAATCTTTCCGTTCTTAATGTTATCTTGAACTGAGCCCTTAAGATGTTGGGTTTTCATAATGTCTTTTACTACTTTTTCTGCTTCAACCATAGCTTCGTCATAGGTTGGCTTAATGGCTTCAATCGTGGTTACACCAGTCCAGCCATCGTTACGGGTAAAAATAACTGCGTATGTCATAGTTTTTCTCCTTTATTTGTATTGGAAAGTATAATTTCCCTTATCGTAAGAGGCAGCATGTCGGGTTTCAGGACCTCTTTCTTTAAATCCAAATTCGGCAAGCTTTTCTTTCGTTACATTTGCGAACAACATAATGTCGCTTTTCTTCGGCGTTTCAATCGTGATTAGTTCATTCTTGAGGTCATAAGTAATCTTACTGCCATCATTGAACACACACTCATTCAGGTTCCAAGATTTTATTCCGTCCAGAACACCTTCAAGCATTCTAAAACGCCAGAGCATAAATTGGTCTAAACTCATTCAAAATCTCCTTCCATTTTCTTAATTTTCTTTTTCATTTCTTTCCATTTAAGGAACTTAATGTTTTCTTGAACCGATTTGATTAACTCATCAATGCGAGTTTTGAGTTCTTCGTCATTTTGAACAACAGAAGCTCCATCCATACGAATCGGTCCTTCATTTATAAAATCGTAGTTAATTACACAACCGTTGGCTACAACAGCACAATCTTTTTTATCATCCCAACCAGCAATAAAATCCATTGAGTTTACAAATTCACTAGCATATCTATATCCCTTTGTGTAAGTAGATTCAAGACCCATAGGTAACTTGGTATCAGTCAAACCAATGGAATAACAATAATCTCTCAGTTCTTCTTTTGTCATAATTTACACATACAAGTTAAAATAGTTTTTACTAATTGCTTCGTCAACTTGCTTTTGAATGATAGGAGCATTTCCTTTAAGACAATCGCACACACCAATGGACCCGCCAAGTGGACTCCAAAAGATTAAATCGTGCTTGTCAAAATCCAAAAAATCTTTCCATCGTTCTTCTTGAGTTTTTGAAAAGCCAAGTTCATCTCTGGGTCGGACAAATTCCACATTATCAACCAAACACAATTCAAACAAATGCGGGTTCTTTGGATTTGCGTCAGTTACACCTTCAATCAAAGCCGTTTTCATAATTTCTTTTGTGTAGTAAACACACAAAGTCGGAACACGAAAATCAAGTGGGAGTTTGTTTGCCTTACGCCAGTTTTGAATAGCATTTCGGACTTCTGCTCCAATCATAGCAGTCACACAATTCATTTCCTTGTTCTTTCTGTAAATGTAAAGTGGTTTCATTTTAGTCCTCAAAATAGTTCACAATCTGCTTTATCACTTGTTTGTAATCAGTATTCGTGTTAATGTTCAAAGGTTCCTTACCTTCTTTTTCAAACTGGAAATATGTGTTGTGGTCTCCCGAAGAATATGCTGGACTATACCAACCAATCGGATATTCATTTTCTTCACAGAAACGATAAACTTTATCTTCGTCACTGAGTTCGTCATAATCTTTGCGAACAATCTTGTTCAATCGTCTGATCATTTGTGTTTCTGCTGGTTCCAAGCGGCTCTTTTCGCCCTGAGCATAAACTGCCCAATCAAGAAAAATTTTGATTTCGTCTTCAGTAAAAGTATAAGTCATTAAAAGTCTTCCTTTATTTTCTGTTCTCTCTCAAATATAGATTTTTTCTTCATCTTTTTGCTAAAATTTTGAATATATTTTGTCCAGCGAGAAACTTCTTTATTATAGTCCATTTCATTATCTTTGAAATAATGATAAGATAGATCTTCGTCTTTATATGATTTCCAGTAACTAATTTCCCAGTTGTGTTTTCCGACTTGTTCTAAACTAAAAATTGAAGCATATTTATCCCCAAGAATAAACTGTCTAGCCACGATGTCCAGTCCATAAGTATAAATGTTGCTAGTTTCGGAATAAACATAATCGCACTGTTTAGCAAACTCAATTAAAATTTTGCCCAAACTAATTACTTTATCCGAAACATTACTGGTTTTCTTATCAGACATTAAAAGTCCTTTTGTATATTCTTCATTCTTTTTTTGTTCTTAATTTCTTTCATTCGTTTAACAATGTTGTAAACTCTTCTGCGAATTTCGTCATCGTCATCTAGACTGACTTTCAATTCTTCAGGCCAAGGTCCCCAA
>JAGCLR010000032.1 GCA_017646885.1 Methanobrevibacter sp.
CTCTACCTCTTTCGCATATTTGATAATTCTCACTTCTCATCCATATTCCTAAGCTAACTTAATCATAAGCTCTGTGCCTTTTGATATTTCATCCCAAAAAGCAACCAGCATACCATTTCGTTCAGAGGCATATGCTGCCATCTTCTCATTTCTTTTATATCCAGCAGACTTACCATATTTATTCCAATCTGCTAAAAAATGCTTTATAGGTAAGCCTCGATTATATGCCCATAATGCTCCCATTGCGTCTGCTCCACGAGCTCCGCCGCAAATTACTTCATAATTATCATCATTACCAACTTCTTTGGCAATTCTACGATAATCGTCCATAATAGCAAATAACAAATGAGCATCATTAAACTCTCGAGTGCCAGCAATTATGACTCTTCGCATATTTTTCCCTCCTATTACTTTTATATATTTATTATAACATTTTTTTATAAAAAAATCAAAGAAAATAAAAAAATGGGAGAAGATATAAAATCTTCTCCCATAAATTTATTCAGTTGTTTCTTCTTCAGTTTCTTCTTCTAAATTAGCCGCAGATGTAGCATATTTTACAACTTTAATATATTCATATGTTGCGTTACTTCTTGTATTACCTTCCGCGGATCCAACATAGAAGCTACTTAATTCATTAATTCTACCATTTCGAACAACATAGTTTCCATCAACATGGAATCCATCTTTGTCAATTCTTAAAATAGTAGCTGTGTTATCTGCTGGATAAACACTTTCTCTACCATCAGAAGAACTGCTTAATAATGAGTTAACTTCAAATCTATTCTCGCTTGGAGTATAGTAAGCATGGTAACCACCAGTATATTGATTCCAACTTGCGATATTATCACCAATAGAAATAATATTTTCGTTGGTAGAAGTACATCCACTTAAATCAACTTTAATTTCGATATAATCGCCTCTATCCCAATCAAAGCCAGTTACTGTATCACTCCATTTACCACCTTGTGGGCGCCAATTAGAGCGTAATTTAGTCTCTGTTGCTGTTGGTAATTGTTCTGCTCCTTGAGTCAACAATTCTTCCATTGTAGCATCATCTAAAGCATAGTCATAAACTCTACAGTTATTTAAGATACCTTTCGCAAAACGACCTGTTCCACCGACATTTGAGCGATAGCAGCCAAGTCTCAAAGGTTCAGTAACTGAAACATAATCCATAGTCTTTTCATCTTTATAGATTTGACCATTTAGGTTATAACATCTTGCTACGGTAATTTTACCATCAGCATCTTTACGGAATATAATTCTTGCTCTTTCAAGGTCAGCGTTTTCAATTAATCCTCCAATTGAGTTAGAAGAAATACTTGTTGAACCTTGTCTATACTCTGAAACGATACCAGAAGGACCATATTGAACAATCATACCAGGATATGGACTGTTTTCATTCATGCAGTGCATTACTACATATTTACTTGCTGTAAAGTCACACTCATTTGTATCTGTCCAATCTACAAATACTGTAAATGGTTTATCTTCTGCCAATGGAGCAACTCCTGTGTCAATATAATTAGTTCCATCGAAAGTAGTAACGACTGGTAATTGATATACAATAGAGCCTTCGTCTTCAGATTCTTCTGGAACATAAGTTACATACACATATAAAGTCTTTGTGATATCACCACAAGTTACGGTAATAGTCGTATTACCGATGGCTTTCGCAGTTACATTACCCTTATTTACAACAACTATACTTTCATCGTTAGATTTCCAAACGACTTTATCAGTTGTATTAGATGGAGATAAAGTGACATTTACTTTTTGAGTATTTGCACTAGTTTCATCAAAATAAAGTGCTAACACATCAAATGAGAATCCAGTACATGGAATTCTTTCAACAGGTTGTAATGCTGCCAAATATGTATCTGTCCAACTACGTCTTGCCGCAGCAAAATTTCTAATTTGTTGTAAATTGCTCTTTGTAGCAGATGGAATGCCTGTATATGCGCCGTTCGCAGTTGTGGAAGCATAGTCTTCTTTAATCAATTCAGCTGACGCGATATCACTTAATCTTTCAAAACGATTGATAATATTTGACATTGCCAAGGCAGATGTTTTTAAGTTATTCCAGCGAGCTAGCAATTCCGCAAAAAAATTTTGCTCGATTCTTTCATATAATAAATTACCCATACGACCTTCAATTTGGTCTTCATATTGATCTCTGCCATAATCAGTTGCAAGAAGAGTTTGACCATTCCAATAGAGGCCCCATGTACTATCCATATCGTACATAGACGCAATCCATTTTACACCATCATATGTCATATAAATTTGGTTTTTACCGTATTGATCAATACCGCACATATATAAGCCATAGATATGGTAATCAAGCAAACTTTGTAAATCAAAATAATTTTCAATATTTGCTTTAAAATCTTCGTCTGAACTATTCATAACAAAATCAATAACATTATTCCAACTTGTTTTAATAGAGTCGGGACAAGCATCGTGGATTTCATCAGTCCAGTCACTCTCGTCAATAAGTGCGGCCGCGCGGAAACATCCGCTATCATAATTCTCTCCACATAAAACGCAATGTTCATTTAAATCATCATCCATGTTAAATGTCCACTTGTCTTTTGGAATATTCCAAGTGTATCTACCTTGGTAAATACCATTATTATATACTTTAATTGGGAAGCCATCAATTGCGCCATTATTTGGACTATCTTTTAATAATTCTGGTAAAGTATCATAATTAGAACGAGACTCTACAATATCACTCCATAAACGAGCAGATACGATATTTCTTAAATGGGAAATATCAATCCAGTTTGCCTTTAAACAAAATTTATTTTGCTTTCCCCAATTTTTAAAAGCAATTTTCTGTTTTACACTTCTATCAGCATCTTCAAACAATTTAATAGTAAAATTCTTTTTAGGATAGCTCATAGAGGAATTACCTTGACATTTAATTTCAATATATGAATGAAAGGTCAATGTTTTAGACATATAAGTTAATTCAGCCAAAACTTCATCTTTGGTGGTGGGAATTATTCCATCAATGAAGACTTTTGGGATATCATTTTCACGAGGTTCAGAAACAGAAGCTATACCAGCATATTCTTCAAAAACGCTCTTATCCAATTTGGTCTAATCAATTGCATTTAATACGGCAATTAAAGTTTCATTATTAGGATAGTCTTCCATAGAAAGTTTTGACCAAAGAAATTTTACTCCTTCTTGGTCTAAGAATTTTATTTCTTCCATTTAATTTATTACCTCCTTTTAAGAAATTCTTTTCCATATATATACAGCTAAATAAGGGGGCATATTATTATGCGACTCACCTGCACCCGTGGCAATTGTAGTGTCTGTATAAATAGGTAAAGTTTTATTATTAGCTCCATAACCATCGCCTTGAGTAGAGGTTGATGGGGGGATAGATTCGTTTCTCCATAGCTGGTGTCTGTCAAATTCATGGTCGTGAGCGGGCATTTCCAATTCAGTCAAAGTATGTTCAATTTCGCCGCCTTCAGTTCCTGCGGGGAATTGAGCGCCCGCGCCCAATAAGAATTTATCTTGGATACGTTCCCAGGTTCCAAAGCCGAATAAAATGTTAGGGTTAATATCATTTACAGATAAATAAATGGAGCCTACTGGATACACAGTTTCTACAATATTTTTTGGAGCATATAATATATCAGCTTCATTCTTTTTTAGGTATGAAGTAAAGTCAATGGTGCCTCCGCTTTCTCCTGCAATATAGTCTTCAATTGTTAAATAATTATCAAGTTCGCTTTTATCAACTTTAGTCTAATCAATCGCGTTTAATACGGCAATTAAAGTTTCATTATTAGGATAGTCTTCTAAAGAAACTTTTGACCATAAATATTTGATACCTTCGGCATCTAAAAATTTTTTAGTATCAGACATTTATGTTTTAACCCCCTTAATTTATTTTTATTTTTATGTATTTTGCATAAGGTGGATTCATACCTAAACTACCGGGCCAATCCATACCCCAACTATAATATTGGTATGTTCCTCCAATTACAAGTTTTCCTGCTTTAGATATAACTAAAGTTTTTGTTTGTACAGCATTTAATTCATTAGATTGAACTGTATAATTTGAACCTCCACAATTTGAAGCATCGTATAAAACTCCTCCTGCTTTAGTGGGATAATATACAATAGTAATGTTATCTCCAGCTTTAACATTAATAATTGAAACCGGAATTGCATTAGACTTATTAACATCATAAGGAAAACTTATATTGTCAGCCTTCTACCATAATATATTTCCAACAGAATCTGTTATTTGCTATACTTCGCCTTCAGGAATAATAATTTGAATTAAATTTTGTAAATCAAACATTATCCAATCACGACTTTCTTTGTTATTGTAGTTCCATCAATTAATGTGAAAGTCCAATCTTCTGTATTTAAAGGAGCTGATGAGCCTCCATTATATTCTGATTTTAAAAGATAATCCTAAAGCTGGGTTTTATCAGCTTTTTCTTCATCAATAATATTGATAATATTTGTCAAATAATCGCCTTGCTCCATTATTTTTTTCCATATTTCCTAAATTCCATTGGCATCTACAAATTTTTTCATATTATTACCTCCTTTTTATCGAATATAACAAAAATAAGGGAAAGGGAATAAATCCCTTTCCCTTATAAAAAAAATTTTTAATTAAGCCTGAATAGCAGAATTAATAGCAGCTAAAATTTCAGCTTCGCTTAAAGCCTGAATCTTAGCAACTTCAGTATCGGTATAAGCCTTAGCGTCAGCGAGAGCGGTAGCAGCAGCACCAGCAGCTTCAAACTTAGAGTGGTCAACTGCTTCAAGAACCTTAACACGAGTATCCATAGCAGTATTCAAACCATCAGCATGAGCCTTAGCGGCAGTCTCAGCAGCAGCAGCAGCACCCTTAGCGTCATAAGCCTCAGCGAGCTTCAAAGCAGCAATCTTAGCATCGATAGCAGAACCAACTTGCTCAGCATTCTGGAAATCAGCATCTTCAAGAGCCTTAACACGATCAGCAAGAGCGCTTAAGCTAGAAGCGAGAGCGAACTTATCAGCGCCATCAACCTTTAAAGCAGCATCAATAGCAGCAGCGATAGAGGCGACAACAGTGGTATCAACACCAACCATCTTGTCTTCAAGAGCCTTAATATCATTTGCCATATCAGCAGCGCCAGTGGTGTCATTAAGAATCCAATCAGCGATTTCTTTTAAGGTGTCAAAATCAGCATTAGCACCAGCAACAATTTCAGCGACCTTAACAGCGGCAGCAGCATTGGCAGTGTTAGTGACAGAACCAACAACCTCAGCACCGCCATTCAAAGTGGTAATAGCAGCAGCATTAGCTTTAATAGCAGTATCGTTAGCAGTGATTAAGCCACGAATTTCGCTATCGTCATAAGTACCAGCTTCGAGAGCTTCAATAGCCTTTTCAGCAGCTTCTAAGCGAGTGCCATGGGCCAAAATATCAGCAGCATTCTCAGCGGCCTTAGCATCAACCTTGGCAACCTCTTCAGCGATACGAGTCCATAAAGTACTTACGCCACCTTGGTCTAAAAACTTTTTAATATCAGCCATTTTAATTCTCTTCCTTTCTTTTATTTACAAATCTCAAGGATCTCTTCCTTGCTCAAAGCAATTAAGTCTTCTTTAGAATAATATTTTTCTAAATCTGGATGAAAATCTTCTACTTTTGGAATAGCAGATACTCCAGTATCAAGAGTTCCAACAAACCAATTGCCATTTTCTCCTATATAAGGAGTTTCACCTTGAAGACTTTTTAACCATTCTTGTTCTGTGCCTTCAAAGCCATTATCTAAAGCAATTTCATAAGCAGACTTACCTTTTTCAAAACCTTCAATATTTTCAATTGATTGTTTTACATAAGTTTTCATTAAGGCGTACATTGTAAAATTCATATTACAATTTCACCCACTCTTTCTTACTATTCAACATAAATATCTCTGCTGTAGAAATAACAATAGCTACACTTCCCATAGAGCAAGAAGGAAGGTCTTTAAGATCATCTGGGGCATCACATACAAATTCTTTAACACCATATGCGACGTCTCCATCGTTTGATGTAATTTTATACATTCATAACCCTCCTTTATATAATTGATTTCCTCATAATAATTTAAAAATTAACAAATAGGATTAATCCCTCTTGTCCCAGAATAACACAAAAAAGCCTTCCAAAAACTTGGAAGGCTTTAATTATTAAAATTCTGTACTTGGATATTCGCAGACATCCTTTTCGGCAATGGATTCAAAGTCCCAGTCTCCAGAAGGGTCTACACCAGATTCGGCAATCCAGTTTTCAAGATAATCATGGAGAGAGTCGCAATACCAATCCCAATTATCAACTCCACCATTTTCAAGTGCCCAATATTTATTGGCGGCCTCAAGAATTTCAAGAAGCTCCTTTTCAGGCACGCATCTATACTACTTCATTAGATTTCACTCCATCCATTTGGATTATAGCAAATAAAAAATTCAGTATGACTACCAACATCATAAACTTTTTCAAGTTTATTAGTGGAACTTAGCCAGGAGCGAGTGTAATAGCTTTTAAACTTATGGTCATCAAGGAACTGATGAATAATTTTGAAAACTTCTTTTTCAGAAGAAGCTTTTCCAATTTCTCGTCTCTCTCCACGAGAATTTTTGAAAAAAACAATTAAATCATTCATTAATTAGTCAGCTCCTTTTCAACAGAAATTCTCATAATCTGGTAAGAAACATCCTCTAAAAGCTCTCTCATAACTTCGCACTCCTGGTCGGAAACTCTGGCGCAGAACTCGTCAGCCATCTCAACTACATGGTCAAGAATTTCTTTTGCTTCAATACGCGCCTGCTCAAGAGGGATGCGGTCCAGCATCTTATAATCCCACATGCGCTGTCTACGAGAAGGTCGAGGGATTAAGCAATCCTTATAGGCGACACCACTGATATATCTCTCCAGATAATCATCCACTCGGTCTAGATGAGAAACCTGTTTGCCGTCATAACCATATTTATCAATAATATCAACCTTGGCGGGGTATCTATGCTCCATGGCATGATACTTCTCCATAGCGATACCTTTCATAGACTTAACAGCACGATGCTTATTCATGCGAGCAATCTGCTCTCGGCACTGGACCAGCCGATTCCACTGTTCGGCATACACAGGATTGATGATGTAGAAGTCAGTGAAGAGGATTTCCAAGAAGTTAAGATTCTGCTTGCGGAAAGTCTCCATATACAGACGCACATCTTTCCAGTCAGTATGCTCATCATTTGCGCGTACATGAGTAGTAGAAACAGGTTTCTTATTCAGGCAAATATCCTTAAAACTGGGAACAACAATCAACTTAGTGTCAATATCGGAACCTTCATAGTCCAACTGATAGTTTTGACTACCCTGAAGGAAACAGCCAACAATCTGCTCTTCTTTAAAGTATTTGAGAGACTCGTCATAATGCTCACGCAGACGGCTCATGATTTTCTCTTCTCTGGTCATTTAACATCCTCCTCTCAATTTCTTCTACTTGTAAATATAAACCATTTAAGGCATCAAGTCGTTTCTTTAATTTTTCATAAGGTGTATCTTCTAACGGGCGAAGACTTGGAGCTGTTGGATCACATCCCAAATATAAAGCATGAATAATATCATTATATCCAATAACAGCATTATTTAGTGCTTCGGCAAGAATTGTAATGTCGTGAGTTTCAACTTCAAATTTCATCACTTATCCTCATCATCGTAGCAGTAATTTTCTTCATCAGGGTCTTCAAGCACTTTCTGACGACATTTTTCAGCAGCTTCTTCTGGAGTTTTGTCTCCATAAAGCTCTTTATACCAAACAGGATAGTGAAAATGAATATATGCGGGGTCATATATACAGTCAGTATATCCACGAGGACAAGTGGGCATATATTCAAGATAATGAGATAAACGAGGAAGTGACATGAGAATTCGCTGAACGACCGGGTTGTCTCGGCACTCAAGGCAAAGATTTTCATCTAAATTTGCTTTTGGAATAATACATCTTTTACATCTATCCATATTTAATCAACTCCTTATCTTTATATAAATATTATATCATAATTTTTATAAAAAATCAAAAAAGAAAATAAGATGGGATATCCCATCTTATTTTCTTAATTTTTCTTTTACTTTTTCTTCGGAAGTGTACACTGTCATAAAACTATTTCCTAAGACGCATAAGGTTTTATAAATATCATCAACCATATTTTCAAAATCGTGCGGTTCAAGACTGGCTTTTTGGTCAGTTCCTTCCATATTATTATCTAATGTAAAATGTCGCTCAATAATTTCAGCACCCGTTGCAACAGCAATTACGCTAGGGAAATATCCGATTTCATGTCCACTGTATCCAATTTTTAAGTCAGGATACATAAATTTTAAAGTTTTAATAAAATTTAAATCTAGCTCGCTATGATTACATGGATAAGAACTATTACAATGCATAATGCCCCAAATATCAGAAATATATTTAATAGCATTATTCATTTCTTCGAATGTGCTCATTCCATTAGACATAAGAACGGGAATTCCTAGTTCATTAACTGCACTAATTAATTCTAAATCAGTAATACAAGCACTTGGAATTTTAATAAATGGAATATGGTATTTAAATTTTTCCATAAATTTAACACTATCGACATCCCAAACACTCGCAGTCCAATCAATACCAATTTCATTACAATAGTTGGCGATTTTCCAATATTCATATTCGCCAAATTCAATACGCTTTTTGTATTCAAGATACGTCATTTCTTCGCCTTTAAAAATACGAGGTTTATTTTTTTGATCTTCTGGCACGCATTTATCTGGGTTCCTTTTCTAGAACTTAACACAGTTAGCTCCAGCATCCTTGGCGGCTTTAATCATTTGTAAAGCCAAACCCAAATCGCCATTATGATTAATTCCAATTTCAGCAATTATATACATGGAAAACTCCTATCAAATCTTACTATATCTTCTAATTCTGTGGTTGAAGCTTCAATAATAACAAGTTTTTCGCTATCTGCTCTCACTTGGTGTATCATGCCAGGCGGGATAACAATAGTCACCCCTGGTTTAACTATTTTTACTCGTCCAGCAATTATTGCAGTTCCTATACCTTCAATAATATGCCAAGTTTCGTGTTTGTGTTTATGTAATTGTTTAGAAATATTTTTTCCTTTTAATATTTCTAATCGTTTAAAAGCATAGTTATTTGTTTTAGCAAGTAAATATTCTTTTCCCCAAATCTTATCAATGGAAGCTTGCGATTCTATTTTTGGTTCCCACTGATATATATTTATTCCTTTATCATCAATATATTTTAATCCAGCAGGTTTTCCAAATAAAAGGTCATGATATTTTACTCCCCAAAGATTGAGTTGTTTAATAGTTATTTCATTCCAATCAATGCCAGTTTCTGTTCCACGAGCAGTAAATAATACAATTTTATATCCTTCATCATATTTTTTATTTAATTTATCAATTACTTCTTGAATAGGTTTTGCTTGAGAGTAATCTGACTCTTGGGTACAAATAGTACCATCAATGTCAAAAATTAATGTTCCCATTTCCATTTCGCAAACTCATATTCATGCTGTTCATCAATATCAATTGTTTCTTCTGCGGGGATCTCAAGCAAACATAAATCTTCTTTGAGCATATAACCATCTTTAATGAAATTATTTTTATTAAAGACGTGAAAGCAATGTGCACATTGATACCAAGGAGTAATTTCTTTAGTAGTTAATCTCTTATAATCAATATAGTTTACTGCGTTGATTTCATTATCCCAGAGCCAATTTTTAAATTGTTTTACAGTAGTTCCATATTCTTTATCGCTTGCGTCAAATTCCATAATTTTTGCGACGATAGTTTCACAAGATAAAAAAATAAGACAAGGGTTTAAAAATACTAGATAATCTTCTGGCACATCAAGCACATCTTTATAAATAAATTGTAAAGGTCCTTCTACTTCAACAGTTTCTTTTTCTCTATATTTAATTATAACATTTGGATATTTATTAGCGATTTCAATTAAAGGTTCATCACAAATTAAAACATATGTTGGGATATTATATGTTGTTGTAATGTATTGTAATTTTTGACAACATATATCAAACATACACGTATTACCAATTGGAAGAATTTGTTTATTTGGTAATCTATGGCTACCAAGTCGAGCTGGAACAAAAATTCCAATATTTTTTTTCAATATAAACACCTCCATTAATATTATTATATCATATAAATTGGAAAAAGTCAACTGAAAAATAGTTAAACCTATTTTTCTTTTGGGATTTCGGTTTTTGCGACTGAAACCGGTCGGGCTAGATGAAAAAAGAAAAAGGCGAAGGAAATAAATCCTTCGCCTAATTTTTATTTACTGCTTCTCAGGAGCAGTAGTAGGAACACTCACCAAAGAAATCTTTTCATTGGCTTCACAATGAGAGCAAGCCTTGAAAGTAATCTTTCCATCGACATGCCATACATCATCAAGGGTTTCAACCCAAGTGTCATTCTTGGAACGATCTTCATACTTGTAGCAATCCCAGCTGTGATACTCCTTATCAGTCAAGTTATAACCATAAGGATTCTCAACAATCATACAATCAATAATTTCATCGCCATCCATGTACATCACAATGTAATCATCAACATTGTAGTCATGAGCCACATCAAAGGTATACTTAATATCATTTACCCAAATAGACTTAGTAGAAGCCTCATCGATGAAGCCGCAAACAATCTTATTGGTGATAATATAAGTGTCATCCTCAACGAAGTAAGTAATCATAGAAGTACGCTCATTGAAGTTCTTGTCATCATAAACTTCGTCAATGACGTCCTTAGGAACATTAGTCTCGTTGAATCCAGTAGCAGGAATCCAAATATCACCCTTGTTCTCAACATAAATAGCAATCAAATCGTCTTCATCATTGAAAACACCAATAGCAGAATCGGCATTCACATACCAAGAAACATCATTGGTCTCAACACCATTTACGAACAAATCAACATTCTTCCAATCAAACTCGTGAACAGTTGCTCTCTTGGAATCGGTGAAGGTGTAAGAATTTTCATCCTTAACATAAATAACGTCCTCATAAGTTTCCTTAACATTAGTTACGAAAACCTTCTTAGTCTCGTTATTCTTATAGGCAACGTAGACATGACCATCCTCATACTTAGAGGTCTTGGTGTAACCAAGAATGTCATTCAGGAAAGTCTTCTCGGTGCCGAAATGCTGACCGGCATACTCCTTAACCAGCTCAAGGTCAAAAGCATTATAAATCATCTGAGCAGCATGAGCGCGGGTACAACCAGCATCATAATCAGTAACCTTTACATCGTCAAAAAGACCAAGCTCATGAGCAACGGCATTTACACCAATAGGCCAAGTCAAATCACCATAGCCAAGAGCGGTAAGAATAACACGAGCAGTCTGAGTGTAAGTCAACTTGTCATCTGGACCGAAGAAGCCGTTGCCATAGCCCTTCATCAGACCTGCACGATAAGCGGTGTCAACAAACTCACGTGCCCAATGAGTAACAGGAACGTCGGTGAAAACATTATCTGCGGAGTAGTGAATGTCATCACCATAAATGGCACGAACCATCATAGTGCAGAGCTGAGCACGAGAGAGCACATCCTCTGGACCAAAATTCTTATTATCATAGCCTGCGACGAGGTTAAGAACTTCAAGAGTTTCAATAGCTTCATAGTTCTTATGGCTCTCAGGAACATCCTTAAAATCTGCGGCAAAAGCAGAAGTTACCATGGAAAAGGACATTACAACAGCCATAAGCATAGAAATAAACTTATTCTTCATTTTAATTCTCCTTTTTCTATAAAAATCACATATTGTTTTTACTTACATATATATTATACAATAATTTATTACAATTTTCAAGTAAAAGTATTTAAAAAACGAAAATTGTAACAAAATTGTAACAATAATGCTGAACGCAGTCCAGCCCTCCCGATTGCTCTGGAGGGCTGGTATTTATTAAACGCTTACTGGATGCAAGCGTAACGCTCAGTGTTGAGCTTCTCCATCATGAGGTCATATCCGGTCTTACCAGACATGATGGTCTCAAAGATGGAAGGAGACATACCGGAGACATAGCTAACGTTGCCGTTGCCAATCATAGGAATGTTATTCTGGCGAGCCTGAACATTCCAGAAGATCAGATGAGGCATATCGTAGCCGTGAGCACGCCACTTCTTAGCCATGGTCTCAAAGAGAGTCTCATTGGCTCCGCCACCACCCCAAGAACCACGATAGGCATTGGAGGTAACGCAGTGGTTGAACTCCATGTCGGAGATGATGATGAGGTTCTCAGGAATCTCGCTCTGAGAGAGATGATTCTTGACAGCCACGCTCAGCATCAGGTCGAAAGCAGCCTCCACGTTAGTAGAGCCGCCCCACTCAGCGCCGGACATACGCTGAACCTTATCACAGAAGTCCACACCCTCGATCTGAACGAACTTAGGATTGGAGCTGAAAGTGATGAAGTTACCAGCGTAAGGGCCCTTTGCCTTCTCAGCACAGTACATGCCGAGAGAGATAGCCACGTTGATAGGAGCAGAAGCCTCGGAACCACACATAGAGCCGGAAGTATCGACAATAGCCATACCATTGAAGGTAGCGCCATTGAAGTAATCGGCCAGGTTGTCCCAGTACTTATTCACCATGAGACGATTGGTATCGTCCATAGCCACTCCGGAGCGACGACCATACCAGCCGCCACCGTAGCCCATAATCTTCATTGCCTCGGCAACACACTCATAAGGATACAGCGCCTTGGCGTTGACCTTCTTGGTGGTGTCCTTAGCAAAGTCAGCGTAGGATTGGACGGAGGGGTCCTGCTTCATACGCTCAATGTCATGACGAGCAAAGGCGTTCTTATAAATCATACCGGCGCGAGAAGGAATCTTGTCGAACTCAATCTCGTCCCAGCGATTCTCGGACATGAGACGCTCAACAATGTTAATACGCTCACGAAGCACAGACAGAGTCTTACGATACTGCTTGTGATTCATGCCGAAAGCGGCACGAGTCTTATTGGCCAGCTCACGAGACTTCTGAGAAGAAGTGTTCTCGGACTTCAGCCACTTAGCGAGCAGGGAAGGGGTCTTGCAGGTCACGTCCAGAGCCAGCTGCTCCTTCATGAATGCGAAAGCATCCTTCTCAAGAGTAGTGCCTACGAACACATACAGGTCGTCCCAACGACCGAACTCAGGCACATGGCGCAGATTGCGAGCGGCGGCAACCTTATCGGTCTGTGCCAGCCACTTCATGCAGGTGCGGAAGAAACGACGCTCACCCTGGCCACCACGCACGTCACGGATGTAAAACAGACACTTCAGAGCATACACAGGGTTTTCCTTATATGCCTTCTGGAACATCAGGATGACATCCTCGTCAGAACGAGTGCGATATGCGGCGCCCATAGCAAACATATCGAGCAGATCGCTCTTAGTAGTCTTATGAGTCACAGCACCATTCTCGGTACGAGTGAAGTTGGAAACATCCTGCAGACCGGAAATAAACTTGTTCATAGTGAATTCTCCTTTTTCTCATTGATTTCCTCTTGGACAAGAGGATAGTAGGTATTTCTTTACCTTACATATATATTATAACATATTTTTTATAAAAAATCAAAAAATTTCTGCAAGATTAAGCTGATCAAAATATGTACGAATACCAAACTGTTCAAGATAGGGAATCTGATGTTTGGTAAATTTGGGAACATTAAAATAATCGCCGGACAGTAAATACAGATAATGAGCATTAGCAAGACCCATACGCTTAGCACATTCCTGATAAATTGCGAGCTTATAAGGACCGGTTTGGATTTTTTCATCCACAGAACCTCCGCCGCCTTGCTGTTTCTTTTCAATAACATAAAGAGTATTATTAAAAATTACCGCTTCATCAGGCAGAAATTTCTTACCAAATAAATCTTCCATTTTTTCTCCAGTTTTAGTTTTAAACAGACTGGGAAAATCGTACTGTCGACAAAATTGAAAATTTGTTAAATCATATCCTGCCTTGGTAAGTGCTGTTTTAAGGTCAGTTTTAACCTCAAACCACTTTCCAGTTACAGTATTTGCTCCACCAGTTCCACCAGCAATCATTTTTCATTCTCCTTTTTAATCAGTTTTTAGTTCTTCAAGAATTAAATCACGAGGAAGAAATTTCTTGCAGAGATAACAAGAACCAAAAGAAACACCTTTCTGAACTTGAGTTAAATCCTGATTGGTGTAATAATTAATTCTCTTATCAAAACCAAGGAACTGCAACCCATCTTTCATCCAAGGGAAACGAGCTTGACCCTGAAGAGAAGGAATGGGTAAAAGCATTGCATAAGGCTTATCAAGTTCATAAAGACGCTTAAGAACATTATCTTTCTGAGAGAAAGGAGGGTTGGAAATGATTACATCATAATCCTCTTCTGGCTCATAATAAAAGAAATTCTGTCCTTCATCAATATGAGAATGAATTACATTAAAACCATGCTGTTTAAAAACTTTAACATATTCAGAATGCTCCATATCAAAAGGACACCAAACAGTTGCATTTGGGTTAAATTCCTTTAGATATTTAACAATTGGTTCAACCGCATAAGTGGGAGTGTAAACTTCATCAGAAGCTTTATCAGTTTTTGCAGTCAAATAACCTTTATTAATTGGCATAAAATTCTCCTTTCATAAAAAGATAAATGCCGTTTCTCGTCTGAGAAATCGGATGAACGAGAAACGGCAATTGGACTGGAAATCAAGGGTATTACCCAAGTGGTGCCCCGCCCGGGGCTCGAACCCGGGACACCCGCCTTAAAAGGGCGGTGCTCTACCAACTGAGCTAGCGGAGCAAATAAAAACAAGACGCTCGACTTTTAAAATTTTCATTAATACAATAAGAAAGTTTAAAGTTGCTGGCTGCGTCTTTACTGTTTAATTTTTTGGTCTGCCGTTCTTCACTTCCAAGCATCCCGCGTCTTGGATAACCTCCTAAGAAGGCAAATCAAGGGTTAATTATTTAACAAGGCACTTAAAAACTTTTTGGCTTAATTAAAATAAATCATCTATTTTTATATGTCAAAATTGTTTGTAAGTTTTGCTGCGTGTGCCTTTCATATTTAAGAGTTGTTGCTCTATCCATCATTCACTACATTTTCATAAACCAGGCTCATTGCGAGAGCCGCCCAATTGTATTACTTATAATGAATTTCATAGAGCCATTCGTAAAAACTAATATAATTTGATAATTATTAGTATTATAGTGACGAGTTTATCGTCATCTTTTTTGCATTAAGCAAATTTGCTGTATGGCTCTCATATTTTGGTTGCAAGTAGTTATAGCAGGAAAGGAGGGAGAGAAAAGAATGACATCTTTTCATGGAGCAAGTGATGGGAGTCGAACCCACGCCCATTGCTTGGAAGGCAATTGTACTAGCCGTTATACTACACCTGCATTTGGACCGGCTTCCATTATTTATAGTGAGGGAAGCCGCAAGCAATCACTTCGCTTTAAACCATTTATACCACCTACGATACTCTTCCTCGCGGGAAGGATAGGGCTCGTATCTGTAGCCCCAGTTATGCCATACACTTACACAGTGTTTCCACCATTCTTCAAATGTTTCGCCAACTGTTTCATAGTCACAAATGTCATAATGACAAAAATTTTTCTTATAACTGTTGTGTTGTAAGTTATTAAATTTGTCTCGTCTGAATTTTCTATTAGCATAAGTTTTGAAAAACTTGTCTTTTTTATCTCCACTTCGTGGAGTCTTTTTATAAGACCTGCTCATTCTAAATACCTCCTTAAAAGTATTTAGAAGAAAATCACCTTATACATTGGACTCAGTCCTTTCGTTTAAAACTAGCCATTTAGTTTAGTGTTTGGCCCTAACACCAAACATACAGTTACTTGGCGGCTAACCAAGCCAGGATTCGCACTCTTTTTGTTAAGCGGGCTTATCACCTATATCCCCAACTGATGACCCGATTTAATGAGCTTAACCTCAATGGTAGGGGAGACCGGAGTCGAACCGGCACGCCATTGCTGGCAACGGATTTTAAGTCCGTGGCGTCTACCTATTCCGCCACTCCCCCATATCGCAAGACTTGTTAACGGTTATCAGTCCGTTGAATTGATAAGAGTCTTGCTGTACAAGTCTTTAGCTTATATAAATATTATAACATATTTTTTTTGAAATGTCAAATTTTTTCTTGAGAGGAGACAAGACTTATTTTTTTTCTGTCCATTGGGTTTAACCACTTCCCTATCTCCCCGTATATGGTGGGGAGAGCGAGGATTCGAACCTGCGCAGCACTTGAGCGATGGATTTACAGTCCATATATTGCTGTTAAAGTCTTTTTCCTTTACCTTACATATATATTATATCATAATTTTTTATAAAAATCAAATATAATATTTTGGCGGGGGAGGTGAGATTCGAACTCACTCACAACGGTTTTAGAGACCGCCGCGCTACCGATACGCTACTCCCCAGTATTTGTTAAGGGAAAAATTTCTCTTTCCCTTAACTATATAAATATTATAACATATTTTTTAATAAAAATCAAATTCGATTTTTTGTTGTCGCTCAACTTTTCGCTTAGTATTTTGCTTTTCGGCAATATATTGTTTAGCTACTTTACAATTTCCGCAAGCGTTCTTTTTCTTACAAAACCAACAGCCATCAACATCATACCAAAAATGCCAAGGCGGCTGAGGCTTTACTTTTCTTTTGGCTTTACCCATTACCAATCATTTTTTCTTTTGGAATTATTTCCAGAAGAACCAGTATATTCAAATTCTTCATCATCCATAGAAATTTGCCGTTTAAGTTCAGAAACCTTGTAATTTATATGGCGCATATAGTTTCCAGACTTATATCTGCGCTTGCCTTTGTTGCGAGTTTTCGCAGAGCACATTGGACAATCACAGTGGATTTTATTTTTAGAGTATTGATGGAGATTGTCATAATATGGATGTTCAGGAGACTCATGATAAATCTCTTTAGCGATACGACGTTTTCTCAGTGCTTTTCTTTTGGAAACGTCTCTATTATAGGCAGAAGAGTTTCTTTTTTCCATATAAATACCTCCTTAAAAATTTGAAGGGGGTGAGACCTGGGGTTTAAACCCAGGCAACCCCTTCAATAGTTAAATATTTTAATAATTACTAGGACTAGGTTCCACTTTCTGTAGTGTTGTTCGGGCAGGAGCAGTTAGTAGGACAGTTACAAGGATTGCCACAGGGACATCCACAACTACAACTACATCCACAACTACAACTACAGCCACAATTACAACTGCAGGCACACGTACAATTACAGTTACATGGAGTTAAGGTAGTTTGATCACTATTACACATATCACAAACAGATGAATCAAATTTAGCTAGATTATAAGCATCTTGGATAGCATTTGCTACTGTGACAGTAATTAACTAATCGACTGCAACTTGATCATAAGAAGCGCCTTTGAAATGAGTTAATTTTGAATTAACTTGATTATAAAGAGAGGCTGTTTGAGAATGTGGGTAACCAATCCCCGCAGTAACAGACGTTCCAGAAGAACTTTGTTGAGATAAGCGGCCCACTCCTTCAGCAGTTTCAATTTTATCAATTAAAGAATCCCAAAAATCAGCACTCCATTTTTCATGAATAAAATCATCTACCATAACGGTAGTTCCAGGATAGCTGCCTACATCAGCATGATTTTTAATAAATTGACCCATTTTTAAACAAACAGTTTGAGCCATATTACAAGTTGAATTACAAGAAGCCGCACATGGATGAGGATATTCATCGGAAGAGCAAGCAGTATTGGTTGATCCTTTGCTTGTACATAAAGAGTCTTTATGCTAAGCAACATAGCAAGTGGTACAATATTCTTTTTTATCTAAGCATGAAGGATAATAAGTTGGCATTAAAATACCCTCCATTTTCCATCATATTCAAAACTATTTAAATATGATTTATAGGCTGTAGAATTGGGACAGATATCATTTGCCACAGATAATAATTTTATTGCCCCTTTATAACATACTTTATTAACAGCGCATTCTAAATAATCAAAATCAAAGAAACGACCACTATTCATATATGATAATTGAGGGCAACAATGTAAAGCACAATATTCGAAAGCAGGGCATTCAGCATCTCTGTCACAGATTTTTTCGTGACATAAATATTGAAAATTTAATTGAGCTTCTACTTCATCTAATGTTTTAAAGTCACTGCCGCTAAAACAATTCATATCTGTTTTTTCTGGATTGTATAAAGTAGTTAAAGTTCGATTATTAAATAATTGGCATGGTAAATTTTTTGATGAAAAAGATTTTCTTGCCATTAAATAAGTAATAATTTTATCAAGTTCTAATACTCTTGGAAGAGCTTGATTTTGAGCGTATCCTATAATAATATCTTGAATAATTAAATCCAATTGTTCTGATAAAATTGCGGTGTAATTATCATTCCAATATACTAATTCTTTGTCTTTAGGAATTTCTCTATCTGGTCTGCTTTCAAAATCTAAAATAAAAGAAAAATATTTAAAACCTAAATCAGCAGCATTAAGATACATTTCATGCAACAAATCAACATATCTGGGATGGACAATCATTTTATAAGGAGTGTTTGGAAAATAGAATAAAATAGAAGGAAGGATTTCTTTTAATCTTTTATAATAGCCAGTGTGATAAGGAGAAGCAATAACTGGTCTTAAATAGTTAGTTAATTTTTCATTACCATCAACAGATAATACTAATGAAGTTCTGTAATTTGCTAAAAACTCAAGAATTTCATCTGTTAATAAATATCCACAAGTGTTAAAAGCATATTGAAATCTTTGTCCATATAATTCAATAATTTCCTTAATCCAATCCCAATATAAAAAGGGCTCTCCTCCAGAAAATAATAATCTGGTTTCAATGATTTCTGGATTATCTTCTTTATCAAATTCTTCAACTAAAGAAAAAATTTGTTCTTTGGTCATTGGAGGAGATTTACTAAAGCCAGAATCATTCTTTAAATCGCAATATCGACAATTTAAAGGACAGGCTTCTGTAAAAATAATAGTTCTTACTTTAATACGTTTTTCATCCACAACACTGACCCCCTCCAGAAAAATAATTTCTAATATTATCTTTATAGCTATGAGCGCATAAATAATGTAGTCTATTTGCGACTTGATTAGACATTCTTGTAAAGACACAGTGAGGAGAAGACAAAGCAAAGTTTAAATCTTCTAACCTAGAAGGACACAAGTCAGATACGCAATTTAATTGGATTTTTTCGCTACATCCTTTATCACAAGAAATATTATTAACTTTTTCAAAATAATCAATTAAAAAGGCTTTATGAATATTTTTATCAATTCCACTATCTAAGTCGCCTAAAATAATAGTAGGATGAGAAATTTTTTCTTGGCAGGGCACAATTTTACCATCTGGAGTAATAGCACATCCAGTTGTGCCTAATCCGCATCTCATAATAGTATTATTAAATTTTAAGTTATTTTCAATAGCTAAATTTGTTTTATTAAAATCGCTATTTAATGGGTCTACCATAATAGGAATTTTCCCTTTCATTAGAGCTTTATAAATATATAACCCAATCTTTTTAAATTGAGCCAATAACTCTTTTTCTTCTTCTTTATCCCAAATTTCAAATTCATTAGGACAAAATACAATTTTTTTAAATCCTAATTCTTCTGCCATTAAAACAGTGTCATAAAGGTAAGGAATAGAAGCTTTAGTTAAAGTACTTCTCATTACTACATTAGGATATCTTAATAAAAGATAGGGGATATTTTTTAAAACTTCATTAAAAGAATTGCTTCTTTGCTTATTTTGAACTGAGGGAATACCATCGAATGATAATAAAATATTGATTTTATTCTTATAGAAAAAATCAACTACATTTTCATCTAATAGAACTCCATTGGTGGTAATACCGAATTCAATTTCTTTTCCATATTTTTCTACCAATGGTTTGATTAAATCTTTATATCTTAATAATGGTTCTCCACCAAAAAAATTAACCATTGGCTTACCTGAAATGTTCTTTTTTTGTCTATTTGTTTTTACCCATTCAATAGCCTTTTCAGCAACAGATAAAGGCATATCCATTGGATTTTGCTCAACAAAACAATAAGAACAATTTAAATTACATCTATTTGTTACTCCAAGTAACAAAGAAATTGGTTGAGAATGTTCATAGTAATTATATGAGAAAGAAGTAATAGCAGAATATTTTTCTTTCATTGTATTAAAAGCTTCTCTACGAACTTCTTCATTACACCCTTCACAAAGATTACAATTAGACATATTCATTCCCTTTCTATATATTTCTTATAAAAATTTTTGAAAAAATCTTGAATTTTTTCTTTTTCTGAAGACATTAATAAATTATAATCATAATCTTTACTTGACCAATATTTTGTAAATCCACCAAAATGAATAAGTTCTCCAGAAAAACAAATTTCAGTATAAGGATAATATAAGATTTTCAAAATTTGCTCATCATCTTCAACATAATTAGTAGCATTATACCATAAAATTCTTTTAAACTCTTCTCTATCGGGTCTAACTAAAAACATACCTCCATGAGGATGTAAATCATGAGGGCCTCTAGGGGAATATAATAGATTTCCTTTAAAAGACAAATTAAAATTATGGTCTAAATTATCTAGAGGAAAAAGATCTGCATCTAAAAAAATTACACGGTCATATTCTAATAAATTAAATACCTAAAATTTATTAATTGTATCAGCAAAATGACTCGTATTATCTAAAAATTGTAAATGTGTAATTTTAATTAGATTTAAATTTTTCATTTTTTCTACATTAACATTATTTGTATATAAAACAAGTAATGGATATTTAGCTTTAAGAAATTTTAATCTTGCGGCTAAATTTAAAGCTCCGTCAATATAATAATTATCAGTTACTAAAGTGGCGTAAGCGCATTTCATATAATTTCCTCCTCTAAATTTGGCGGCGAGGAAGGGATTTGAACCCTTGGACGGCTATTAACCGCCGACGGTTTTCAAGACCGTTGCAATAAACCGGACTCTGCCACCTCGCCATAAAGGGCGATTAATCGCCCTGGATATTAATACTTTTCAATTAGCTTTTCCAGCTCAGCACGAGCTTCATCAACCTGGTCATCAGCATCCATAAAATACTGCTTCATGCGGTCAAAATACTCGGTAGCCTGGTCTGCTTCGATAGAAGCCTGAATATACTTATTGCCAGCGCGCATCTTACGCTTTTCAGCAATCTTCAAATTACAACGAGCTGCAGCAAGCTTCTTGCCCTTTTCAATGTTAAATTCGTCACGAGGGTCACACTTAGCATAACCCTTAACAGTTTTGCCAGCATAAGTAGATGCTGCCACGATGGTCATACCGCCATTATCATTCTTAAACTGATAATACTTATACTTATCCAGAGAATACTTCATAATTTAATACACCTTTTTCTCAATATTTATTTATATAAGCTTTCTTAACTTATATAAATATTATAACATAAATTTTTAAAATAGTCAAATTTTGTATGAAAATTAGTTAGGCTTATTTTTATTTTGACTTTTCGGCTCTTTTGGCTGTGGCCGGGCGGACCAGATAAAAAAGAAAAATGCTATGTATAAAAACATCAACAGACCCTACACCGTCAATCGCTGACTTTCGTCGCCTTGACGCCTCGCCTCACCACAATAAGTAATAAGATGTACTTACCTCGGCTCTGTTTTATTTTTTATACATAGCACTTACCTAAACAAAGACCCCAGTTCATTGCGGCCCGTTATTTGTAGCTAACAGTCGGCTACTTCTCTGAATAGGATTTAATTCTAATTACATTTCATGTGCCGCATCAACCATATAATAATTTCTCTTACTACAACTTAGAGGCTCTTTCGTTACCCCACACGGCACACATTATTACCCTTTTGTGTGCGACCACCAAGTTTCTAATGCCGTCTCCAGGTGGGTAATTTTTTAGTTGATAAAAAGGAAAAATTACCAAATTTCCCTTGGTAGGGGAGGTGGGATTCGAACCCACTCAGCAAAACGCGACGGATTTACAGTCCGCCCCGACTCTCCAACTTCGGCGCTCCCCTATATAAATCGGTTTAGGTGGAAGCAAACCGAAAAACTCCACTTCTCTGTATTTTTTTAATTGGTGTTCAGTTTCACCTCTATTGGAACTTCCATCTTGTTCCTTGGCTCGCCAAGCGGGATTCGAACCACACATTCGGCTGTACATCACCGCGCCCTAAACCATTAGACGATTGACGAATATATATAACCCTTAAAATTTTGCTGACCTTCGCCATACAAACTGTTTAGTCTTCATTTATATTCAGCCAATAGGGAGATAAGTCTGAGCTTCGAGGAGCGACCTCTAACTTCTTACCCCAGCTCCGAAGAGCCAAATCCTATACAGGATTGATTACCTGTAACTTTCACCCGCCATTCAGAATTGTAAACTATTATATCTACACCAAATAGCATTAATGTTCTTTGCGATTGGGCTACTCGTATCACAACCTCATCTTATATCCATATTACTATGGCATCAACGCAAACTTCCTTATTGGTGTACCTTGGTTTGGAACAGTCA
>JAGCLR010000305.1 GCA_017646885.1 Methanobrevibacter sp.
AACTCCTCTTCACTAAAAAGGGCATATTGAAGATATTCCTTATAACCATTTAAAATAGCTTCAATGGATTCAACATCAATGGCTTTTTCAATGAGACCTTTTTCAAAAAGACAGAGCGATACTGTTTTAATGCTTTCCTTAATCTGGCCAAATGTATTTAATTTAATTGCCAAAGAATCCATTTTCACTTTGCTTTCAGAAAGCAAAATTGCAAAATCAGCATCTTCCTCATCAGGAAACTTGTTTACTTTAAATTCCTTAAGTCCTGCCCATTCCACTATTTGCCTACACATTGGAGTTGTAACAACAATCATAATATTCCTCAAAATAATATACCGTAATAATATTCTCAAAAAATATTTTCCAAAATAGTATTCTCAAAATAATATTACTTATTAAGTATTATATATTACTAAATATAAAAGTTATATCATTAAATAGATTAACTTCAAAAGCATTAGAGGCTAAAAAGTGAAAGTGAGTTTAAGTTTTGAAAAAGGTTCCTCAAAAGACCTTTCCATAATGGTTGATGCATTAAGGGCAAGCAGCACAATTACAATTGCCTTGGATAAATTCAAGGAAATCTATCCTGTATATACACCAGAAGAAGCAAGGGAAATAGCTGAAATGGAAGATGCCGCTTTGGCAGGTGAGAGAACCGGCAGAACAATTGAAGGGTTTGAACTTGGAAACTCACCAGGTGAAATGAAGGAATACGATGGTGGAAAGGATTCCTTGGTTCTTACAACAACCAATGGCGTTAGAACTTTAGAAAATATGGAATCTGAAATCATTTTGATTGGATCCTTCATTAATGCAAAGGCTTGTGCAAAGGCAGCATGCAATCTTGCAAGGGAACATATCGAAATCGTTATGGGTGGATTCGAAAGAACCTTTGCAATAGAGGACTTTTTAGCTGCTGGCGAAATATTATTCTGGATTCAAAAGGAATTGAATGAACAGGAAAAGCTAAATATCGATGATATAGATTACTTTAAAGAGGAAACCGGAATAACAGAATTCGCCCTTTCAGCAATCTTGGCAAGCAGAGACAAGGAAAAAGTGGAAAAGGTTTCCATCAAATCAAAATCAGGACGTCGTCTTGCATATTTGGGATATGAAGATGATGTTAATCTATGCGTCAAGGAAAACATTAGTGAAAATGTTGGAATCTATAAGGATGGGAAAATCACATTGTACAATGAATAGATTGCAATCGGACTGTCAAAAAGTTTATAAGTGTAATTGATATAATTAATATAAGAATTAATTAGTAATAATAAAAAGAACTTAAAAATGAAAAAACATTTTAAGAAGGATATCTGATGATTAGAGAATGTTTAAAGATTATAGGAACTGCACATGTGTCTCAAAATAGTGCTGATGAGGTAAGGGCAGCTATTTTAGAGGACCAACCTGATGTAGTGGCTATTGAATTGGATAGAGGACGATACCAAAGGTTAATGAATGAGAGAAACGGTATCGTGGAAGATGACTCAATCCATATCACTAAAATCATTAAGGAAAACAAGGTAGGTGTTTTCCTAGTTACAACAATTCTTTCCTATATGCAAAACAAAATCGGTGAAGATGTGGACATAAAGCCAGGGTCTGAAATGGTCGCTGCAATTGAAGCATCAGAAGAGATCGGCTGCAGAATTGCACTCATTGATAGAGACATTAACGTCACATTGCAAAGGGTATTGAACAATATGACCACTTGGGAAAAGCTTAAATTCATATATGGAATTGTTGGTTCAGTGTTCTCATCAGATGAAGAGGAATTGAACATTGAAGAGCTTAAAGAGCAATCCAATATTGACCAAGCAATGGAATACTTTAAGGAAATTTCCCCTGGAGCATACACTGCACTTGTTAAGGAAAGGGATGCATACCTTGCAAAAGGAATATTGGGCATTCCAGAAGATAAGGTAATAGCTGTTGTAGGTGCAGGGCATAGGGAAGGAATAATCGATTACCTTGACCACCCTGAAACACTTCCAAGCTACAGAGAGCTAAATGATATGGATAAGAAAGGGGGAATCCCTTGGATTAAAATCATTTTGGCTTTAATTCCAATTTCATTTGTTGTGATATTTTTTCTTGCTTGGATGAATGGAATCCATATAGAGGGAGACATTGTACAATTTGTTGTAATCAGTATGATAATGGGTTTTATAGGTTCAATTGTATCTGGATCTAAAATCCAATCTGCAATCATTGGAGGATTAGTTGCTCCACTTACCATTATTCACCCATTGCTTGCTGCAGGATGGTTCTCAGGACTTGCAGAAGCTAAATTCAGAAGGGTGAGAAAACAGGACATTAACAATTTAGGAAAAATAGAAAGCTTTAGAGACTTATGGAATAACAATATCGTTAGAATCTTGCTTGTAGTTGTTGGAACAAACCTTGGAGTGAGCATTGCAACTCTAATAATCTTGCCTTCACAAGTGTTTATTCCTCTTTTCATGAAGATTTTTGGAGGTTAAATATATGTACGTGATATTCAGATGCGACTGTGGAAGAGTTTTATATGCTAAAAAAGGAGTTGCTACAAGAAAATGCACTTGTGGAAAAACAATTAAAGTGAAAAGTCGCAGAATCCTTCAAAGAGTGGAAACTGCAGAGGATGCAACATATGCAGTCCAAAAGATGCAAGAGGAAATCTATGGTGGATCCATGTTCAGCACTGCAGAGGAATTTAAACAGAATAAGTTCCTCAATCAAATTGATAGGAAAATGAAAGAACTATAATCAGATTTTATCCACATCATAATTTTAAAAATCATTAAAATATTACCAAAATTATGTAAAATATAGCAAAATTATTAAAAAATTATAAAAATAATGCATTTCAAATGCTAAAAAAACATTAAATTTATAAATAGAATTAATAAATATCATATTGCTTATAAAAAAGTCTTTATATAAATAGAAATATATTACTATATAAAGAGAAATATTATTTTTAATTAAAAATTTGAAATTATAAATTGTTTAAGGACTTAATGGAAATGGACTCGATAATTATAGGAATTGAAATTTTAGTAATAATAATTTTAATTGTGCTTAATGGACTTTTCTCCCTTGCAGAAATTGCTGTTGTATCCACAAGAAGAATCAGGATGCAAAAAATCGCAGAAGATGGGAATAAAAGAGCATTACTTGTTTTAGACTTTATGGATAATGTCAGTGACTTCTTATCCACTGTACAAATCGGTATAACATTCACTGCAATTATCACAGGGGCAATTGGTGGAACTACTTTTTCTGAACCTATGGGTAATTTCTTTAGCCCATACATTCCTTACAGTTACCAATTAAGCTTCATATTTGTTATTCTTGTTACTACATACTTTACAATCCTCATTGGTGAAATTGTACCTAAAAGAATGGCATTGAACGACCCTGAAGGATATTCATTGAAAACTGCAAAATTCATGCAAATAAGCTCATGGATCTGCAAGCCGATTGTCAGATTGCTTGACAGCTCTACCAACCTTGCTCTTAGAATTGTTGGTTCCAAGCCAAAAGAGGATATTGTAACTGAAGAGGAAGTCAAGCTTCTTATTGAAGAAGGTATTGAAGACGGAACCATTGCAGAAGAGGAAGAAGACATCATTAAAAGGGTGTTCCGTTTAGATGACCAAAAAGTGGATATGATCATGACTCCAAGAAGTGAAATCATCTGGATAGACTTGGAAGATGACTTGGAAGAAAACAAGGAAAGAATCATCAACAGTAAAAGATCCATTTTCCCTGTAGCTGAAGGGGAGTTAGATGACTTCATTGGTGTAGTTCAAGCAAAAGACCTATTAAGTGAAATCTTCTCTGGCAAAGATGTTGATATTAAGGCAACCATTAAATCTCCATTGGTTGTACCTGAAAACATGCTTGCAATGGACTTGCTTCAAGAGTTTAAGGAAAACAGGGAATATGTTCATATGGTACTTGTTGTGGATGAATTCGGTAGTGTTGTAGGATTGATTACACTAAACGACCTTCTTGAAGGAATCGTAGGAGACATTCCTGGTATTGATGAAGAGGATGACCCTCAAGCAATTGAACGTAAAGACAATTCCTGGTTGATTGACGGTAGATTCTCCATTGAAGACTTTAAATATTTATTTGATATCGAAGAAGAAATGCCTAATGAAGTTGAAGACGGATATACAACCATTGCAGGATTCATTTTATCACATGCAGGTAAAATCCCAGATACTGGAGAAATATTCCAAGAAGGCAAATTCACTTTTGAGATTGTAGATATGGATGCTAATCATATCGATAAAATCTTAGTGAAAATAGATGAAGATTACGATAAATCAAATCTTGAAAATGAAGAGGACTAGGAGAAAAATTAATGGAATTAATATTACAAATTATTTTACTTATTATTGGATTTGTACTTTTGATTAAAGGTGCAGATGTATTTGTAGATGGTGCAAGTAACGTTGCATATAACTTAAAGATACCTACCATAATCGTAGGTTTGACAATTGTGGCATTTGGTACAAGTGCTCCAGAGGCTGCAGTTTCAATTACTTCCGCATTTGCTGGAACCAATGCAATATCATTAGGAAACGTAATAGGTAGTAACATCTTCAACATTTTAGCAGTAGTTGGTGTTTCCGCATTGCTTGGAACCTTGACTGTAGATAAAATCTTAATTAAAAGGGATTTCCCATTTTTAGTCATCTCTACAATAGGTTTGCTTGTAATAGCTATGATATTTGGAGAATTAAGCAGACTCTGCGGTATAATATTCTTGATTATCATTATCGCTTATGTTTATCGTCTTGTTCAGGAAGCAAGAAAAGATAAGGAAGCAATGTCTGAAGAGATTGAAGTGAAACTTTCAATACCAAAAGCATTCATTTATATCATAATAGGTATTGCAGGTATCATTATAGGTTCTGACTTGGTTGTAGATGGTGCAAGTTTCATAGCCAGCACATTTGGATTAAGTGATGTGCTCATTGGTCTTACCATTGTTGCAATAGGAACTTC
>JAGCLR010000033.1 GCA_017646885.1 Methanobrevibacter sp.
GAATATTTCACCAAATCCTTTTATTTCCTTTTCAAAAAGAGGTTCTATTGTTTCAATGGTGATGTCCCTTGATTCGAGACCGGTTCCACCAGTTGTAATGATGACTTCTATTCCATTATCAATCATTTCTTCAATAGTGTTTTTTAGTGTGTCAATTTCATCAGGAATAATTGCGTAAGCATCAACGTCATATTTTTTAGCCAATTCTTCTTTTAGGTATTTTCCAGACAAATCTTTTTCTTCCCCTTCCTTGTCATTGGAAAATCTGTCACTAAGTGTAATAACACCACAGGATACTTTTATAGGTGCTTTCTTTTTATGCAATTCCATTGTTTCGCTTTTCATAAGATCATTTCCTTTTTGTTTTTAATAAAATTATTAGCTTTTTTAAAATTGATATATTTCATTTTAGATATATTTCATATTAATTTTTATTAATTTCATATAAAATATTTTTTTTAATTCCTTAAATTTTTTTATTAAATCTTTTTATATATCTCTTTATCATTACTTAGATTAATATCATTAAGTTTATTTATTTAAAATATAAATATATTTATCATGAATGATTTATTTTATATCTTGGATGCGTCTGCATTTATCAATGGCTTTGAACCAAAAAGCCAATTTAACTTTACGGTTTCTGAGATAACTGATGAAGTTAAGGACTTGAAATCTAAGATATTGTTAGATCAAGCTATTGAAGAAGGAAAAATAATAATAAAAGAGCCAAAAGAAGAGTTTATTAAAGAATTGAATGAAACAATCTCCAAATCTGGAGATGACTTGCGTTTATCCGAAGCGGATAAAAAGCTTTTGGCTTTAGCTTTAGACTTAAAATGTGAAAATGAAAACATTAAGGTTTTAACTGATGATTATTCAATGCAGAATGTTTTGAAAATCATTGATATTCCATATGATAGCATAATTACTGAAGGGATTAAGGGAATATACAATTGGGTTAAAACATGTGAAGGATGCAAGAAGGAGTTTGACGCAGACTATCCTTTTGATGATTGTGAAATATGCGGGTCTAAAGTATTTAAAAGAAGAATAAAAACCTATTAAACTGTATTTGGTGTGAATATGGAAATTGGTGTTGTTGTACATGGTCCAGGAATAGTTGATTCAGGTTGGGCCAAAAAGATTATTGATATTCTATCTAATTTTGGTAATGTCCGTTGTCGTTTAGGAGGAACAATGGGCAGAACAGCGGTAATTGATGCTGGATTGGAGGATGTCATTGACATATCATTAAAATTATTGCCTAGTCAATCATTGGAGCTGTTCAATAGGGAACATGCTGATGTCATTTTCCTATTGAATTATGGAAAGTCTCCTGAAACAGGACGCGTTTTTGGTTATAAGGTATTTACTCATTATTTCAAACAGCTTTCCAATGAGGATTTCTTGGCTACCAATCATAAGTCATTGTATGAATCAAGCATTCCTGTTATTCAGATAGAAAGGCCAGGAGAGGAAGATGGTGCAATCATCAGCTGGAATGTGATTCTAAATGAGCAATTGGAAAAGAGCAGAAAAAGCAGAAGGTCACGTTTAGGATTAGGCGATAAGAACATGCTCGAATCTCTTTCATTTAACTTTGAAGAATTGTTTGATGGCCTAAAGGCAGCTTTGGATTTAATTGAAGTCACACCTGAAGAAGTTGTTTCAGCATATTTCTCAAACAATCAAGAGAGAGAAGATGACAAATCCATTGAAAACTTATTGAAATCTTATGATGATTATGAAACCAGCCATTACACTTACCGTAAGATTCATGGTGTAAGTCCTGATGAAAATATCTTTATAAATGGAATCGTTGTTGGCTATTCCAATGCAGATTCCATTGTCATTATTGCCCGTGATGGAATGATTGTAGACATAATCAACGGAACAATCAAATATCATGGTCTTGAAAAATTAGGTCCTGTTGATTTGGAAAGGATAATTGTGAAAACTGGTTTGCTTAGAAAATCCGAAGACGTTAATCCGAGGATATTGTCCCATAATGATATTTATGTAAAGGATACTGAGAGAAACCTTTATTCAGGTGAAATTTCTGAGGATGAGTATTCATTTAAGGTGGCTTATGTGGATCATGCCGCTTATGACATTTATAAATTCAAGGACTTTGACTTGGTTGTTACAATAGGTGATGACACTTCATTGGTTGCCTCTGACATTTTGTACAGATTCAATATTCCAATCATTGGAATCATTGATGGAGATTTGGATAAGGTTGTTGAAAACGGCTTTGTCAATGAGAAATCAATATTCATTGAAGTTGCTTCCGGTTTTGATGATATTGTTGGCCAATACATCAATGAGGAAATATTCATGTCAAA
>JAGCLR010000306.1 GCA_017646885.1 Methanobrevibacter sp.
ACACCAAAAATCCATAATAAAAAGAAACCCACTACAGTAGGAGGCAATACAAGAGGCAATGTGAATATGCCATCCAATACAATTTTTCCAGTGTCATTTTTCATCTTCACAAGACCCCAAGCAACAATCAAACCTACAAAAAAGGTTATGAAAATTGATACGCTTGCGGTTTTCATTGAGATGAAAATTGGGGACCAATCTGTCATGTTAAATATTCTCCTTAATTAATATTAAATTATTCAATTGAACAGATAATATATTTCTTTTTAACCATTATTAATATTTGCATAATATTCGCATAATAATTGCATAAATAATTTAATATTAATTAAATCTATTTTTTAAAAAAAAGTTAATATTCATATGAATAATTTAATATTAAATTTTTAAAATATTTACTTATTCATATGAATAGAAATGAATTTACTCGTGAAGAGTGAATCCGTATTCAACAAATTTGTCTTTAGCTTCTTGAGTTTGCAAGAAGTCCATAAATACTTTTGCAGCATCTGAATTTTTAGAGTCTTTGATTTGAGCTACAGGATAGATACATGGAGTGTCTAAAGCATCTTCTGGAGCTTCACAAATGACTTTAACATCATCAGTGGATTTAGCATCAGTAGCATATACAATACCTGCTTCTGCAGATCCTTGACCTACTTGGTTCAATACTGCAGTTACATCAGTACCTAAAGAGAATTTGGATTCAAGTTTGTCCCAAAGACCAAGGTTAGTTAAGATTTCTTTAGCGTATTGTCCTGCAGGTACGGATTCAGGGTCACCGATAGCGATGGTTCCATCTACATTTGCTAAATCTTCAAATGAAGTGATATCGGAATCTGAATCAGCAGGTACAATCAATACAATTTTGTTTTCTAAGAATTGGAGGTTAGTATCATTGTCAACTAAACCTTCGTCAACTAAAGCATCCATTTGCTTGTTAGCAGCAGACATGAATACATCTGTTTCTAAACCATTTTCAATTTGGGTTTGCAAGTCCCCACTGGAAGCGTAAGTAGGAGTGACTTTTACACCAGGATACTTCTCTTCAAACATAGGGATCAATTCATCATCATATACATTTTTTAAACTTGCTGCTGCAGCTAAATTGACTTCTTGTCCGTCTAAATCTGGTTCACCAGTGATAAAGTCAAACCAGCCAGCAGAACATGAACCTACACTAATAACAGCTATTAATGCTAAAACAGCAATAATCAAAGCTTTTCTATTCATATATATTCTCCTTTAAATTTATAATAGCACTATCAAATCAAATTCATAATCAAAATGGAAAAGGAATTGCATTCCATATGAAATAGATTACATTACAGAATATTATCCTATTTCATATTATTTTGTCCAAATTTAGATTATGATTTAATCTTTTTGATTTGTAATTATATTTAAATATTTAATGATATATAAATATTTTCATATCGATTAATTAAATTCATTCATATCGAATATAATTTAAAAAAATAATAAAATAAATTAAATAATTAAGTAATCTGATTAAAAAAAATAAGAAATAATATAACACTGATCAATTGGAAAAATGACTATTCTTTCCTATAATAGAAAATAGACTCTAAAAAGTCAAGATTCTTATATTTTGAATCATCACTTGAACTTGGCATTATGATTCCATATCCATCATATTCCCCTTTTCCACCATAAATTATGATTGGATCTCCATTATCCATCTCTGTTGAATAGACCTGCCTTTCTGATGGAGTTTCAAATTCACATTTGAAAATGTCCAGGACATACCAGTCATCATCATCCACATTCACGTAATAGCTTTCATATTCTGTGATAGTGAATCCTTCAGCTTCAAGATTGTATGAATGGTTTGAATCTATAAGTTGAACCTCACCATCTCCGCTTAGATAAGCATTGCTATCGATAGTCATGTTGTAAGGTTCATCCAAGTCTACATCTCCCCATCCTTCATGAGGATTTCCTCTGTAGTGGTAGTTGTCAACAGAGATATTGTCTGCACTATCCTCTATAGCGGAAGTGTCATAATCGCTTGAATTGTTGCTGTCATAGGCAAAAAATGTTATTATTGAAAAGAGTAGCAATAGAATGAAAAGAGCTATGCATACCTTTTTGAAAGGAAATTTCTCTTCAGTTCCAATACTTCCTTTATCATTTCCAGAACTCTTTTTGGAAGAGCTTTCAAAAGGATTTGTAGAGCTTCTGTTATCAAAATCATCAAATGGACCATCAAACTCTTCTGATTTGGAATAATGATCTGCCTTGTATCTTTGAATGTATTCCTGACCGCAATTTGGACAGAACTTTGCCTCATCAGAAAGTTCCCTACCGCAGTTTCCACAATATTTTGCCATTTTAACCCCCTTTAAACAAACAATTAACAAAATACAATAAATACATTATTATAAAAATAGATTTTTAAAAATATTAAAAAAAATATAAAATAAAACAAAAAAGAAAGAGAAAGAGAATAATAAAAACTATTTATTCTCCTCTTACTTCATCATCTACTTCAATACCCATTTTAGCTGCCATTCTAGCAAGAACAATGGTTACTACAATAGCGATAATAGTTACGATAATAGCATAAATGAATAATCCGCCAAGTGCGTCTCCAGTACCTACTAAAGTTTCAATTAACTTTTGGATTGCGTCGTTCCATGCTAAACCTGCAACTAAACCGAATGCGGTGGTTACTAAAGTAATAATAGTTTTCATTACTGTTTTTGCTACCATAATATATCTCCATAATATTTTTAAAGAAACAACTAAAATTAGCAATTTTAACTTAAATAAGGAAATTCACTCATAATATTTCAGTTAAATAGAATTGACTAATTTTTAGTTATTTAATATTATGCAATTTATCATATATAAAGTTATTACTAAAATACAGTTATAATAATACATTAAAATAGGATTTGCCTAATATTCAGTTAAGATTTTGAAAATAAGTGAAAATTATTAACACAATTGAAAAAATAAAAAGATTAACCTGGATAAATTATAAAAAAATTGATAAAAAAATCTAATAAATAACATCCACTATATCATTTCTTAGAAAATTCTCATCAAAACTGACTATAGAATCTAACGAAAACAATTTTGCAGTAGTTATAATTGAGCAGTCAGTGAATCCCAATTTATGCTTTGCCTTTAAATCCATATCTCTTCTTCGATTAAGACGCTTATATGTGCTAAGAACTGAATCATTGAAATCAGGAATTTCATATTCATTGATCCAAATGAAATTGTCTTTCATCATATTGTAGGTATTTTTAGCTACTTCAACACTATCCTTTTGACCTAAGATGTTCATTACTTCTGATACAATCTGATTGGAAACATAACATTCATTTAAAGCAGTTAAATTCTCTTCAATTTCCAATTTAACTGCTCTCTCATGCAACTCATCATTCGGCAGGATGGCTGCTACAATGAAATTAGTGTCCAATAATAATTTACTCATTCATATAACTCCTTTTCCAATTTAACTGCATTTGTTTTAGTCTTTACAGTTCCTGCTCCCATCATATCCCTAAAGGATAATTTTTTCCTGAAAGAAACAACAATCTCTCCACGATCATTCTCTTCCCATTCAACTATATCATCAGGCTGAACATCATACTTTTTTCTATATACTGCGGGAATTGTAGTTTGATTCTTTTTATAGACTTTAGTTTCAATAACCATAAAAATCACCATACTTTTTAATTATTGCTATGTAATATTATATTTACTATACTTTATAAAAGTTACTATGATGATTTTATTTCACTAGTAAAAAAAATACTTTATTTTACAAGGAAATATTATACTTTAGACATTATAAAAATTTTTAAAGTGCGAAATTGTGAATAAACACAAATGTGTAAAAAAAAAGTAAAAAAAAGAAAGAGAGAAGATTAGTCACTAAGACTAATGCTTTCACTTTCAGATGAACTAGAAGTCAAATACTTAACTTTAGCTCTTGTAAACATCTTCTTGAACCAATCGTACAATACCACTAAAAGCACTGCATTGGTTACACCGTGGGTTAAGTCGTAGGAAACACCATTAAGGTACAATGCTATAATTGGAGTGATCTCCAAAGCTGTTCCTGAATAGAAAATAGCTGAAATGTCTGTAATCCAACCATATAGGAATCCCCATAAGAGACCAAAGACTATTCTGAATCCTACATTCTCAAACCTTGAAGCCAGGAATCCTGCACTTGCTCCCATAAGTCCCCATGCAAGCATCTGGAACAAGACCCAGTATCCCATTCCCATAAAGAGACCGGATACGAATGCAGTCAATGCACCCACGATAAATCCTTCTTCCTTGCCGAAAACAACACCAACCATTATGATGATGAATGACGCCATGTTTACAGCAGGAATTGACATTAGAATAATACGCCCTACAGTAGCAATAGCTGTAAGCACTGCTATCAATACAATCGATTCAACTGGCGGCTTCTTGTTTTCATACATCTTGAAGATTGCATAAAACAGTCCAATAAGGAAAAGGATTAGGAAAATAACCATTGTAATTGTAAAGATTGGACTGTTTACTACACCATTTGAACTTGTGGTCATATTTGTTAACATTTGATCCATTGCACTCATAAAAAAACACCTTATAAAATATAAAACCTCTAAATCATTTATTTAAATCATTGCTTAATAAATTAAAATACATAATAATTATTAAATTACTCCAAACATTATCAATAAACATATAAAATTATAAAACTACTCCAAATCCCATCTGGATTTCAAGTCCTCTAAAGTGACTATTTCAGGAACATATTCCTTTACCATCCTATTTACAAATGTGGTATAGAAATTATTCTCAGCAAATATCACCTTAGGATCATCATCAATCTGAATATCCTTGTCAAACAACATCAGGCAACGCTTGCAATTGTTTGCAACAAAATCAAGGTCATGGCTTGTCATAAGTATTGTAAGTCCATTGTCCCTTAATGAATTGAGAATATCCGCCAATGCCTTGCTTGACAATGGATCCAAACCTTTTGTAGGCTCATCCAAAATCAGGACATCTGCATTCTGAAGCAATGCCTTGACAATCACTATCTTCTGCTGTTCCCCTCCACTGCAGTCATATGGATGCTTGTCAATAAGATCAGTGATATCAAAGAATTCAATCAATTCCTTGAAATTGTAATCAATGCTATCGAATTTCAATCCATTCAAGATATCAGATTCAATGAACTCATCACTGCTCATTTTCAATAGCTTTTCATAATCCTCACCGCTGAATCCAATGCCATTCCTATTCAAGAGATTGGATTCAAGTATGGATTCCATAAACTCTTCCCTAACATTATCCTTGGAAAAGTGAATCATAGGATTCTGATGAACATAAGCCAAATTGATTCCTTTCTTATACTTCACCTTACCCTTGATCGGTTTCAATATTCCAACCAATAGCTGCAAGAATGTTGATTTTCCTACACCATTTCCTCCAATCAGGCTTAGGAAGTCACCCTTATTCAAATCAAAGTCAAGATTCTTGAGTATCAGGTTTTCCTTTTCATATGCAAAGTAGATTCCTTTCATCTGAATCAATGCATCCTTATTCCTATTGAATGGAAGCTTGTCAATGATGCCTGATTTTTCTTGAGAATTGTATTTTTTATTGATGTGATGTAGATTAGCTGAATCCAAATTATTGGATTCTCCATCACCATTGCTTATTTTAATTAAATCATCACGAATTGTACCAAGACATCTTCTTCCTTCACGAATGCTTAAAGGAGTATTCAATTTAATTAAACTTGGATACTTGACCGATAATGAGTTGTAAATTTTAGTGACTGCAGGAAGATAATTTTCAAATATTTCATCATCTATAACTTCACTGCAGATGTTGTGGGCATTGTCTACAAATTCTATCTTACCATCCTTTAGGAAAACTGCCTTATCGATAAATGGGAAAATGCTGTCTGCCTTATGCTCGCTCATGATGACTGTTATTGAAAATTCCTCATTAAGTCTTCTTACAATTGAGAGGAATTCATAGGAAGCGATTGGGTCAAGCTGTGACATAGGTTCATCAAGCAAGAGAACTTCAGGCCTTAATACAAGCAAGGAACAGAGGTTCACCAATTGCTTCTGACCTCCTGAAAGCTCATTAACATTCTTGTGAAGTATGTCATTTATTCCAAAGAAAGCCACTATTTCACTGATCCTGTTTCTGATTTCCTCTGTAGGAAGGCCTATGTTTTCAAGAGGAAATGCAATCTCCTGTATTACAGTGTCTGTTACTATCTGGCTGTCTGGATTCTGGAAGAGGTATCCGATATCGCAAGCAGATGAAATGTCATCAAGATTCTGTATTTCAGTTCCATTGAACCTGATTTCACCAGCTCTTCTTCCAGCAGGCATCAGTTCCTTCTTGAGATTTGTAAGCAATGTGGTTTTTCCGCAACCGGAAGGTCCACATAAGAGGACAAAATCCCCATAATCGATTTCAAGGTTAATGTTGTCTAATGACTTGACTTGTGATTCAGTTCCATCTGAATTTAAGTATGCAAAGCTAAAGTTCTCAAATTCAATCAATGCCATAAGATCCTCTCCTTGATTTCTAGATAAATTAAAGGCAATGAGAATACAATAAATGCCAAATAATAGATATTGAATGGCAAATTGCTGAATCTGAAGTCAATTGAAGGGTAAATGTTAATCATTCCAACTCCTTTTAGAAGTCCTGCAATGATTATTCCAACTGTAATGATTATCAATGCTATGAAAGCGAAGTCTGCATTTGAAAACTTGTATGAGAGATAGCTTGTTCTCTCAGTAGCATTGTAGCCTCTTGCCTTCATGGATTTAGCTGTAAACATTGACTCTTCCAATGACCATGAAACTGTTATTCCCATGATCTTTCCAAGTGTCTTCGCCTCTTTAATGATGGCT
>JAGCLR010000307.1 GCA_017646885.1 Methanobrevibacter sp.
CATTTCCGTCCACATCTATAATTCTTTCATCCATATTGACACCAATTGATAAGATTATGTAAAATTGTTAGAAATATAATAAATATTTAAAAATAAAATGTTTAAGAAAAAAATATTTAAGAATAATTAAAAAATTTAAAAAAAAGAAAAAAGAATAAAATAAATTTATTCCTTTAATGCATTGTATAAAACTGGCAAGAATGCACCTACATCAGTTACAATACCAACAACTTGTGCACTGCCTCTATCTGCAAGTTTAGTAACGGTAGATGGGTTAATGTCTACACAAATACTTTTAACTCTTGAAGGCAACAAATTACCAGTTGCAATGGAATGCAACATAGTTGAGATCATGATAACCATGTCTACTTCTTGAGCATAATGCCTCATTAATTTCTGTGATTCAACAGTATCTGTAATTACATCAGGAAGTGGGCCGTCATCACGAATGGAACCTGCAAGCACAAATGGAACATCGTTTTTAACACATTCATACATAATTCCGCTTTTTAAGGTTCCATCTTCAACAGCTGCCTTGATTGAACCTGATTTGTTGATTCTGTTGATTGCTCTCATATGGTGAGTATGACCATGTGCAACAACTTCACCGGTTTTTACATTCACACCAAGGGAAGTTCCAAACTGATCACATTCAATATCGTGAGTAGCTAAAGCGTTTCCTGCAAAGATCACATCAATGATTCCATCCTTAACAAGCTTTGCAACAATTCCAGCGGAACCTGTGTGGACAATAGCTGGTCCTCCTACAAGTGCAATCTTTCCGCCTTTTGCCTTAACATTCTTAATCTCGGTTGCAACATCATTGATAATGCTCATCATTGGCTTTTCTGAGGAAACTTCACTGTTCATGAATTCGAATACTCCTTGTTTTCCTCTTGATCTTTGAGGTGGTGTGATTTTTACACCTTCTCTACCTACAACAATCAAATCGCCTTCCTTAATGTCTGCAATAGGCTTGCATGCTGCAGTTTTATTTTCCTCATCAATGACAATCAAACAGTCCATTTCAATTTCATCGACAAGAATCCATTCACCTTTGTAATAAATATGAGTAACATGATGACTTGTTGAATAGAAACCTTCAGGAGCCACTTTATCTTTTGGTGAAGGGACAAGATTTACCTCTTCAATTTCAGATATTGAAACCCCAATAAAGTTAAGTTCATCAAGAATAGAATTTAAAATATCGGGAGATTCAGCTGAAACCATAATTTTAGCATGGCTAGTATCAGATTTGCGTTTTCCTATATCAAATTCCAGTATATCAAAGTCTCCTCCGTTATCCATGATAATGTCCATGGTTTTAGGAAGAGTTAAAGAATCGATGATATGACCAGACAATTCTATTTCTCTCTTATACATCAAAAATCTCCTAATTTTTTATAATTTTGTAAAAATGATTTGTAATTTATCTTATAGTTTGTTTTTCAATCTTTATTATAATTATTAAGTTAATAATAAATGATAATTAAATATTTGTTTAAGTAATATTTATATTATTTGTTGAAAATAATAGCTGAATTAATAGCTTAAAAAATAACTTAAGTAATAGCTAAAGTAATAGCTAAAATAAAAGGAATTATACTCCAATAAAAGATTAAAAAAATAAATTTTAAACATGAAAATATTCAAGCGAATAAGCTTAAGAAATCATAAATGATTTTAGCTGCAAGAACTGCAGTAATATCACCTAATCTATCACTTGCAACCTCTACAAGGTCAAAACCTATAAGGTCTATCTTTTCATTATTTGCCAAGACTTCAAAAATATTTTCAATGTCGACAGGGTGCAAACCATTTGGAGTTGGATTTCCTACAGATGGTGCAAATGCTGGGTCAATCACATCCATATCAATGGAAATGTAGACTTTTCCTTCAATTGAATCAAGCTTTTCCAAAAGAATATCAAAGTCATCAAAAAGGTCTTTCGCTAAAAAGCTGCTGATATTCTCTTCACCTTCAACAAATTCCTTTTCTTCAATGGAAAATGATCTGATTCCTATTTGAATCAATTCTTTTGGATTTAAATCATGAACTCTTCTCATGATTGTAGCATGTGAATCCTTTTCTCCAATGTATGTGTCAATAATATCTCTATGAGCATCTAAATGGATGATTGTGATATCAGACAAATCATTATTCTCTTCCAAATCAGTTAATGCCTTAATGGATCCTATGCTTACGCTATGTTCACCACCAATGAGGATAGGTTTAATATTGGATTTGATTAACTCCCCTACTGCATCTTCAAGAGAATCACAGGTTTTACTGCAGTTTCCATGAACAACATTCAAGTCACCGCAGTCATAGAATTCACCATCCAATAGCTTTTCAAATGTTGAATTGTATTGTTCAAATCCGAATGATGCCTCTCTGATGATTGTTGGACCATACCTTGAACCATGATGGTAAGAGCATGTGCTGTCAAAGGGAACTCCGATTATTCCCCATTTTTTGGATTTTGCAAAATCAGACAAATCATTTGATTCATCATTTTTTGATTCGTATAAATCAACTGATTCTGTTGAAAAAGCAAATTTTCCTGGTTCAAAAGTATTGAAAAGCATTATATCACATTTTCCATAGTATAACTCATTTTTTTATAAATTTCATTTTAAATTAAATTTCTTTAGAAATTTCAATTAATTATTTGATTAATTAAGCTAATCTCAGTTAATCAAGTAATTAATTAAAAATAGAATAAATAAAAAATAAAAAAAGTTTGATTTGATTTTAGATTTGATTTGATTTGAAAAAAGATTGAAATCGGATTTTAAAAAAAATCCGGAAAAAGTGTAAAAAAACTAAAAAATTATACTTTTTTAGTTCTCATGATTTTCATATTGCCTAAAGCAATGATATATTCTACACCTAAGTCAGTACCTACAGCACCTCTGATTTCATCTTCGAATTCAGCAGGTATAGGTAATTCAAAGGTTTCGAAAGTTTCTAAGTCCATGATTTGAACTTGGTCACCCA
>JAGCLR010000034.1 GCA_017646885.1 Methanobrevibacter sp.
AACAATTGATGCTGAAAACAATACCAAAAAAATATTATTGTTAACTGAAGATGGAAAAAAGGCTTGTCAAATTTTACTTGACATATTTGATCAATGGAAAGATGCAACCCTAGGTGACATTCCTTCAGATGAGATGCGGGCATTTGCAGGAACTTTGAAAAAGCTTTCCGATAATTCAGTTGATGTCTTATCATAAGACATTAACATTTTTTTTATTTTACTTTTTTATTTTACTTTTTTTGGCTGTTTTTAATAATTTCTATTAATTCAATCCCCTCAATTTTTTGATATTTTTTTAATCAAACACTATTTTTTTAAAATTTCACCAATTTTTTATCTCATTTTTAATCGATTATTTTTATAATTTAAGGCTAACCTAAACTTTAAAAATAGTGTCACCTTTTAGGTTACACTTTCAAAATTTTTCAAAACCTTTATATACTATTCTAATATAATTATTATTAAGGACGTGAGGTAAACCTATGATTGTCCTAGGTGTGTTTTTCAATGTCTGTGTTAGATACTCTTAAGTCCCTCATTGGTAGGGCAAATAAAGATATAGAAGAGAACTTATCTAAAGAAGCAGAGTCTGTTGAAGAAGCTGCTGATTCTATACAGACATCTTCAGAAGAGGAAATTGAAATAAAATCTGATTCTGAAACTATTTCTGAAGAAGAAGCTGCTGAAATACCTATAGAAGAAGCAGCTGAAGCTGAAGAAGAAGTTGAAGCTGAAGAGGCTCCTGTTGAAGAAGAAGCTGTTGAAGAAGCAGTTGAAGAGGTTCCTGAAGAGGAAGTTTCTTTAGATAATGACGATAAACTTTCAGAAGATGAAGCTCCTGCAGAAGAAGCTTCAGAAGAAAATGAAGAGAGCGATAATATGACTTTATTAAAAGAAAATGATATATATTCAATGGATGATATTGATAAAGAATTTACTCAAAAATTCGTTGATGCTGGAATTGAAACTGTAGACCACTGTTTCCAATGCGGTACCTGTGGTGGAGGATGTCCTTCTGGTAGAAGAACTCCTTACAGAGTAAGACAAATTGTAAGAAAATGTTTATTAGGACTCAGAGAAGAAGTAGTATCTGATCCTGCATTATGGATGTGTACTACCTGTTACACCTGCCAAGAAAGATGTCCTAGAAGTGTAAAAATCGTAGACATCATCAAAATGGCACGTAACGAAGCTGCAAAAGCTGGATACATGGCTGACGCACACAAAGCAACTGGTTCCTTCGTAATCAAAACCGGTCACGGTGTACCTATCAACGACAAAACCAAAGCTTTAAGAGCAGATATTGGACTTCCAGAATTACCTCCAACAGTACATGCTTACCCTGAAGCATTAGAAGAAATCCAAAAAATCTGTGCAGCATGTGAATTTGATAAATTAATCGGTTTCAACATGGAAACTGGAGAATTAGAATAAATTGATTAAGGAGTTATTATTATGGAGATTGCATATTTCTTAGGTTGTATCATGAACAACCGTTATCCT
>JAGCLR010000308.1 GCA_017646885.1 Methanobrevibacter sp.
CATCATTCGATTTTGGAAGACCATGGTGACAGGGACAGTCTCTCCGCCGAACATGCTGAAGGTGTACTTTGTGTAGGCAGACATGTCTTTCTTAGCAAATTCTTCAGCAACTTCTCTTGCAAGAGACGCAACTTCCACCTCGGCGATTTCAGTAATCATCGCTTCAGTCTTGTCCATGTGATCCACTCTGAAGTGCTTGAACTTGCCATCAGTGTAGGCTAAGAGGTAGTAGTTGTCATCAGTGTAGATCATGGCCCAAGGGCTGACAACATAGGCCCACTGTGTACAAGTATTTGAAGATGGTAAGCTAAAAAGAAAGGATTGGCTCAATTATATGCTGCTGGCAAAAATTTGAGATAGTCGCATAGACAACAAAAATCCCAAATCGTTTTCGCGAGTATAATACTCATAATGTATACGAAAACGATTTGGGATTTAGACTGAGTTTGGTGCCTGTTATAATTTGTATTTTAGCTTAGACTCTTTCTCATAGATGTGAATCCTATTAAGACTGTCCACACATAAGCACATGTTTTAGGCATCATCAAAAATCCAATTGCAGGCACCGAATCTGCCCATAAAACAACAGGAATATAGAACGCAAAACTTACAACTATTGTTAACCACATGAAACGATATTCCTGGTCTTGATTTTTCTTAGCACTCACAAAGAATAATACGATTATCAATATTCCTAGCAAAGCAAATGGAATATTACGATAAATAGCCCATGTTACAGGAGCATCAGCTACTAACCATTTATTTTGCGGGAAGAAGCACAACGCTATTCTAATTAAAGCTAATGCATAAACTGCTATTGTGATTTCTTTTTTGTCTTTTACATTATATCTTATTCGCCACACATAATACAAAATGATATAGAATATTGTCATTGTGACTGATGTAATCCATTTACCCAAGCCTAACCATAAGGTATAGTCTTCTAATCCTGTTGTGCATAAAGCTAATGCTCTGGGAACTAAATGAAATGCATCTCCACAACCAAGTGTAACAGCCATTACACCAAATAACAAATATTCTTTTACCCCTTTACTTTTCAAGATCATAATGATACCAATGGTAATGACCGTAGTCAAATATACAACATCAAATGCTGTCTCACCAATTGCCTGACCTATTGATTGACTTGATAACAACATATTAACCTCCTAAATCAATTACAAAACATTTATACAAGTTGCTTGAATTCCAATTTCATAAACCAATCAGTTTTATGATTAAGTTAGCTATTTTAGAAACCTCTTCTTCGCAGTCGGACTCTACCCATTTATCGATAATTGCTAATACACCATAATTAAAATATGCAAATGCAAATTCTTTTTCATCATTTTTTATGTTGTATTTGCTTAAAAGTTTATCGCATAAATTTTTGTATAATTCTTTATTTATGGTTGCTTTTTCAAATATGTGTGATTTGTGTGGAAGTATTCTGTACATTTTTCTGAGTTCTTTTATTGTATTCAAATATGGAACCAAATGAATTTCATCTAATTTGATGTTCTTCTCATTATGTGCATTCGGAATAATAGCATCATAATTAGAATCGGATAACAATCTTCTGTTTATATATTTCATTGTTTCTGCTAACAAATCATCTTTAGCATTGTAATGCAGATAAAATGTACTTCTATTTACTCCAGCTTTTTTACAAATTTCTTTTACTGTAATGACGTCATATTCTTTCTTTTCCAGTAGTAGAAGTAAAGCTTCAACCATTAAAGAAGACGACATCGAGTTGCTTGATTGATACATATTGGTCCTCCTATGGTTCATTTGTTCTTGTCGACAAGTCTATATTAGCACAAACACCGCAAAATGCAAACAACACAAATAAAAAAAGTGTTGATTCCACCCAAATTGAGGCGAAGATGTCTTATACTACATTATTCGCTACTGACGCTGTGG
>JAGCLR010000309.1 GCA_017646885.1 Methanobrevibacter sp.
GTGAATGCTCCTGGTATGATTTTGCAAAACTGATATTTGAATTATCCAATGTTGATGTAAATGTCATTCCGGTAAGCACTGAGGAATTCCCAAGACCTGCTCCAAGACCTCATTATTCAGTTTTGGACAATAAAAAGTGGAATGCATCTGGTTTTGTTCCAATGAGAGATTATAAAGAGGCGTTAGGTGCATACTTATCATTGTATAATTTCTTCAAGAGACTTAGAAAGATATGATTATTAAATAAAAAAATTTATTTAAATTCTAAAAGCATAAAAAAATTTAGTTAAAAATTAATTCTTATAAAGTGAGTGATTATATGAAAGGAATCGTATTGGCTGGTGGTGCTGGAACAAGATTGTACCCAATTACAAAGGCTGTTTCAAAACAGCTATTGCCTTTATATGATAAACCAATGATCTATTATCCAATATCCGTGTTGATGTTAGCTAACATTAAGGATATCCTCATCATTTCAACTCCAAGAGACTTACCAATGTACAAGGAGTTATTAGGTGATGGGTCTGATTTGGGAATGTCTTTCTCTTATGCAGAGCAGGAAAATCCTAATGGTTTGGCTGAAGCTTTCATCATTGGTGAGGAATTCATCGGTGATGACAATGTTGCACTTATCTTAGGTGACAATGTATTCCATGGACACAGGTTTACAGAAATATTGGAAAGGGCTTGCGCTCTTGAAGATGGTGCTGTAATCTTTGGTTATTATACAAACAAGCCTGAAGAATTCGGTGTTGTGGAATTTGATAAGGATTGGAATGTCTTGTCTATTGAAGAGAAGCCGGATCATCCTAAATCCAATTATGTAGTTCCAGGACTTTATTTCTATGACAATGATGTAATTGAAATAGCGAAAAACGTAAAGCCATCCCAAAGGGGAGAGCTTGAAATCACTTCAATCAACGAAGAGTATCTTAAATGCGGCAAGCTAAAAGTTGAATTGCTCGGTAGAGGAATGGCTTGGTTGGATACTGGAACTCATGACGGTTTGCTTGAAGCAAGTAACTTCATTGAAACCGTTCAAAGAAGACAAAGTTTGTTTATCGCTTGTTTAGAGGAGATAGCTTATTTGAAAGGATATATCAATAAGGAGGACTTATTGAGATTGGCAAAGCCTCTTGAAAAAACAGAATACGGCCAATATCTAATTGAATTGGCTGATAGAAAACTCTAGGAGTGTAATAAATGGGTAAATTCAAGATAACTAAAAGTGAGATTGAAGGAGTCTTCACTGTTGAGCCAACTGTTTTTGGTGATGAGAGAGGATACTTTATGGAAACCTATAATGAAAATGATTTCAAGGAGGAAGGAATTGATTTGACCTTTGTCCAGGACAATCAATCAAAATCATCAAAAGGAGTTTTAAGAGGGCTTCATTTTCAATACACTCAACCTCAAGGCAAATTGGTTCGTGTAATCAAGGGTGAGGTTTTTGATGTTGCTGTTGACCTTAGAAAGAAGTCAGACACTTACGGAAAATGGGTTGGAGAGATTCTTTCTGAAGAGAACAAGAAACAGCTTTTCATACCAAAGGGATTTGCTCATGGATTTTTGGTTTTATCTGATGAGGCGGAATTCGTTTACAAATGCACTGATTTCTATAATGGTGAGGATGAAGGAGGAATCATTTGGAATGATCCTGAAATAGCTATTGATTGGCCATTGGAAGGAATCGGTGAGGAAAACATCCTTTTGTCAGATAAGGACAAGTTATGGAAACCAATGAAGGAAACTGAAACTGATTTCTAATTAAAAATTATTATAATAAATTTTACAATTATTA
>JAGCLR010000310.1 GCA_017646885.1 Methanobrevibacter sp.
GAAAAGGCTTAAGATACCTGAAGAGTTCAAGCAGGTGATTTTAGAGGAGAAAAACCAATATCTTCTTCCAGTTCAATATCTTGCAATTAAAGAGGGATTGCTGAAGGATGAAAACCTCTTGGTTGTCTCAGCAACAGGTAGTGGAAAGACATTGATTGGAGAGCTTGCAGGTATTCCAAAGGCATTGAACGGCAAAAAATTCTTATTTTTAACACCTCTTGTAGCACTTGCAAACCAGAAGTATAGGGATTTCAAAAAGAGATATGAACCTTTAGGCCTAAAGGTAGCGATTAAAGTGGGAATGAATCGTATCAAGGCTAAAGGAGAGTTAAAGTTACCTAATTCCAATGTTCAAGATGCAGATATTGTTGTCGGTACATATGAGGGAATAGACTTTATGTTAAGGTCTGGAGATTCCGATGCATTGAAGGACTTGGGACTTGTATTGATAGATGAGATCCATACCATTTCAGATGAGGATAGGGGATTGAGATTAAATGGATTGATTAAAAGGATTGAGCATATCTTCCCTAAGACTCAAATAATAGGATTGTCCGCTACAATAAAGAATCCTCAGGACTTGGCAAGTGACTTCAATATGAAACTGGTCCAGTACAAGGAGCGTCCTGTTCCTCTTGAAAGGCACATTGTCTTTGTAAGGGGAGATGTCCAAAGAAGAATAATAATGAGAAAACTGGTCCAAAGGGAGTACTACAGCACATCCTCTAAAGGATTCAAGGGACAGACACTGATATTTACAAACTCAAGAAGAAAAACCCATAAGATAGCTAATTTCCTATCTGGAAAGGGAATCAACGCTTCAGCATATCACGCAGGACTTTCATACTTCAAGAAGGAAAAGATTGAAAAGGACTTTTCCAAAGGAAAGATTGCAGCAGTTGTTACAACTGCAGCACTTGCAGCAGGTGTGGATTTCCCAGCATCACAGGTTATTTTTGAATCATTGCTGATGGGTAACAAATGGATCAGCCCTAATGAGTTTTCACAGATGTTAGGTAGGGCAGGTAGGCCAACATATCATGACAGAGGTGTAATCTATCTTGTTCCAGAGATTGGAAGTGAGTTTGACAATGAAAGTGAAGAGGCAGTTGCACTTGATCTTCTAGAAAGTGATGTGGAGGATATTTTCGTAGATTATACAGAGGACGGATCCCTTGAACAGATACTTGCTGATATATCATCAAAGTCCTTAAGGAAAGTGAAGGATGTTGAGGAATTCTATCAAAATATTCCAGTTCCAATGGATATAATGACAGCACTTGATGAACTTGAAGATAAAGATGCAGTGAGTATACATGCAGACAATACAATAGATACAACTCGCTTCGGTAAGGCAGTTGCAATGTCATTTTTATCTGTTGATGATGGTGTAATTATCAAGGATTCAATCAATGATCCAAAATACTTAAGCTATTATTACAATAAGCCATTCTTTAAGACCAATCTGAAAGAGTTGAGGATACTCTCTGAAAAGATTGATGAAGATAATGAGAATGCTTTAAAGAAAAACAAGAAGATTAAGAATAAGTCTAAACAGAATAAAGACAGTTCTAAAAAGAATAAAAAAGATAAAAAAGAGACTAAAGAAAAAGATAAGAAGAAAAACAAGTCTAAAAAAGATAAAAAGGATAAAAAGAACAAGAATAAGTCTCATAAATCTAAAGAAAATAAACATAAAGAAAAATCCATTAAACCTAAGGAAGAAA
>JAGCLR010000311.1 GCA_017646885.1 Methanobrevibacter sp.
TCTTGCCATGTAACATGCACTTCTATCCACTTTAGTGCAGTCCTTACCTGAAAATGCTCCACCACCGTGTCTTGCATATCCTCCGTAGGTGTCTACAAGGATCTTACGTCCGGTTAATCCTGCATCTCCATGAGGACCACCGATTTCAAATACTCCAGTAGGATTGATATGCTCTTTGGTGTTTTCAGTCATTAATTCCTGAGGAATAACTGCTTTAAAGAGTTTTTCACGAATATCTGCCTTAAGTTGCTCTTGATTATGTGACATTGTCTCATCATGTTGAGTTGAAAGAACAATTGCATCTAAGGAGATAGGATTTCCCTCTTTATCGTAGTTGACAGATACTTGAGCTTTACCATCAGGTCTTAAATATGGAATTTCACCTGATTCTCTCAATTCTGTTAATTTATTTGTAAGCTTACGTGCCAAGTCAATTGGGAATGGCATTAATGAATCAGTTTCGTTAGTTGCATAACCGAACATCATACCTTGATCTCCAGCTCCGCTTTCTTCACCTTCACGGTCTACACCTTGCTTGATGTCAGGAGATTGAGCATGAAGCAAACTGACAACTTCACAGTTATGACCATCAAATTTCAATTCAGGATTGTCATATCCAATTTCAATGATAGTCTCTCTAATGATCTTTTCAATATCTGCTCTAGTAATGTTGGCAGTTGATGTAACTTCACCGAATACCAAACAAAAGTCAGTTGTAACACAAGTTTCACATGCAACATGAGCATGAGGGTCCTGTTCCATATATGCATCTAAAATGGAATCGGATATAATGTCAGCAATTTTATCTGGATGCCCTTGGGTTACTGATTCGGATGTGAATGTTTTATATATTTCACTCATTTTCTTCACCAAAATTATATTATCTTTTAATATTTTTCTATTTTATATATATAAATATTTAGGGTAAATTTATTATAAATCAATGAATATTCCAATTATTTTGTACCATATATCCTATCACCAGCATCTCCAAGACCTGGAACGATATACTTGTTTTCATTTAATCCTCTGTCTACAGTTGCACAGTAAATCTGAACATCCGGATGGTTTGTTTCAATGACTTTAATCCCTTCAGGTGCAGCAACAATGCATAGAAGTTTGATTTGCTTTACCCCATCTTTCTTAAGCCTATCAATGGTTGCTGAAACGCTTCCACCAGTTGCAAGCATAGGATCTATAATCATGGCTATCCTATTTCCAATATCCTCAGGCATTTTGTAGTAGTATTCCACTGGCTCAAATGTCTCTTCATTACGATAAAGACCAATATGACCCACTTTAGCATTAGGAATAACATTGATGATTCCTTCCACCATACCCATACCTGCTCTTAAAATAGGTACAACTGCATAATGGTCCTCATTAAGCTGGCCGGTTTGCATTTTTTCAAGAGGAGTTTCAATTTCCACTGGCTCAAGTTTTGCATCTTTGGTAGCTTCATAGCATAAGAGAGTGGAAATTTCTGTAACAAGCTCTCTGAATTCTTTAGTACCTGTATTAACATCTCTTAAAATAGCTAATTTATGGGTTATTAATGGATGGTTTAAAACAATTTCATTCATATTATATCTCCATGATTTATAAGAAAATTTTCTATTAATATTATTTATGACTTAAATAAGTTAAATAGATTATTATTTAAATTTGTAAAAAA
>JAGCLR010000035.1 GCA_017646885.1 Methanobrevibacter sp.
CAGTATTATTTTCGTCTAATTTAAAAAATTTGTTTAACATAAAACACCTCAAGTACGAAAACTATTATATGAGATAAAGTTTTCTACATAATTATTTTTATTATTAATCTTTATTAAGTTTTTGATATTTTTGTAATACTTGACAGCCATTAATTAATAAAAGAATAAGTCTAATAAAATAATTCAAAACTTTTTCCTAAGTCTTCTAAGAGGCCCAGTTATTTTCCAGCTCTTGGAATTTAAAATTTCTCTATTTTTGGTTTTGGACTTTTCAAATTTTTCATTAAGACTTTTGTTTTCATCCATTAAAGATTTATTTTTTCCCTTTAAGCTATTGATTTCATCTGCTAAAGACTTGTTTTCTCTTTTTAAGCTATTGATTTCCTCATTGACCTTGATTTTATAGTTATACTCTTCAAGGGAATCGGAACTTAAAATGGTCTTTGCCTTGAATGATGTGTCATTGGACAATAACCCATTGCCTAAATCCACTGACTTAAGTTCCTCTTTCGCTAAATAAAAATACTCTTCAGGCCTCCCATACATTTCATATGTGATTCTATTGGCCTTGAAATAATCAAATTCCCTTTTGAACTCTTCCATGTAATCTTCAGACAATAGGAAATCCTCAACTATCTGGATTATCCTAAAGATATGGTCATATTTCTTCAATCTATTGTTTGTGATGGAACCTGCATTATCTATTCTATAGCGATATAGATGCTCTGGAACAAATGAAATCTTAGAGGCCTTTAGAAATGTCATTACATGAAATGGAACATCGTTATGGTTCAAGTCATTTGGAAAGCGGAAGCATTCGTGGGCATCTAAAAATTCCTTTTTATATAGCTTAAGCCAAGGGGCAAATGGACCTGTGAAAGGGCCTGTCCTATAGTCATGCCAATCGAATGTGAAATTATCGAAATCTGCTCCTTTAAATTGAAGTTCTATGTAGGGTCCCGAATGAGTTAGAAATTTATTGTCCTTATACTGGTCAAACTTAAAGAACACAATGTCTGAATCGTTTCTGATGGCATTGGAATATGCCTTTTCCAAGCCCTCCTTTAAAAGATAATCGTCTGCATCAAAGAAGTAGACATAATCTCCTGAAGCCTTTTTCATTCCATAGTTTCTAACAGCCCCTGCACCTTGATTTTCCTGAGGGAAAACCTGAATCCTTGAATCGGAAGAAGCCATTTCATTTAATATTCCTAATGAATCATCTGTAGATCCATCATCGATGCATATTACTTCAATGTCATTGAAAGTCTGCTTTAGAATGCTTCCCAAGGACTCTTCAAGATAATCCTCACAATTGTATATAGGGACAATAACGGAAATCCTCACCATACAAACACCTAAAATAACTCAGTTAAGTTTTAATTAAATATTATATATTAGTAAATAGAAATATAAATATAATCTAAATTTATCTTGAAAAATATATCTTAATATTATATCATCTTAGAAAATATGAGGAGAAATTAAATGATTCCAAAAGTAATGATAATTCTTGGAAGTGCTTCTGATAAGGAAATAGCTCTAAAATCAATAAAGATATTGGAAAAACTTCAAATTCCATATAGTTTAAAAGTCGCTTCTGCTCACAGAACCCATGACAAGGTCAAAAAGCTTGTTATGGATGCTACCAAAGAAGGAGTGGAAGTGTTCATAGGAATTGCCGGCCTTGCCGCTCATTTGCCTGGTGCAATAGCTGCATACACCCACAGACCTGTCATTGGAGTTCCTGTTGACGGTGCAGTTGGAGGCCTTGATGCATTGTATGCATGCGTTCAAATGCCTTTCCCTACAGCAGTTACAACCGTTGGAATAAACAGGGGAGACAATGCTGCAATACTTGCTGGTGAAATCATTGCAAGCTATGATGATGCTGTTGCAGAAAGGATATCTGACTTGCGTGTTGAATATCAGAAAAAGGTTGAAGCTGGAGAGAAGGAATTGATTGAAAGCCTTGAAGGGGAATACATCCAGAAAGACTTTTTGGCTGAGGAAAATTATGAGAAGATTGATTTTGAAGAGTTGGATGACACTCCAGATGTTATGATACTTGCAGGAAGCTATTCAGATATGGAAATAGCTAAAAACGTTGCAATATTGCTTGAAAGAATGCATATAGAATACAAATTGGATTACATTTCTCCTATCAGACATGCAAAGGACTTTGAATCCTACATGAGCAAAAGAAACAATGCAAAAATATTCATTGCCATTAGCGGATTGTCTGCACTTGTAGCTGGATCTGTTGTTGCATTGACTGAAAAGCCAGTGATTGGCGTTCCATGCTCTAAAAAATTGGATGGCCAAGATGCATTGCTCACTATGGCAAACATGCCTCCAGGAGTGCCTGTTGGAACAGTTGGAATAGACAATGGAAGAAACGCTGCAATAGTTGCA
>JAGCLR010000312.1 GCA_017646885.1 Methanobrevibacter sp.
GTTGCATTTCCCAAACGCTTAAACTTGCACCTTGTCCTCTTGGACGGGTTTCATCACAAATGACCTGAATGTCCTTTCCTTGATTGAAAGCAGAACGGAAAACACCTAATACAGTACCATAATCTACACAGGCAAGGGCACCTGCATTGCAGTGAGTAAGTACAGTATCTCCATCATCAATCAATTCTGCACCGTATTCTCCAATAGCTAAGTTGGTGTTGATGTCTTCACCAGCCATTGCAATTGCCTCATTGAGCATATTGTCAGCTTTCATGACTCTGTCTACTGCCCACATAAGATTTACTGCTGTAGGTCTTGCATTTTTCATCTCAACTGCCACTTTTTCCATATCTTCTCCAGCAATCTGTGCAAGTGCCATACCGAATGCAGCTGAAACCCCAATGGCGGGAGCTCCACGAACAACCATTGTCTTGATGGCATCGATAACTTCCTGATAAGTGCTGCAATAGACATAAGTCAATTCATCTGGCAATTTGGTTTGATCTATAAGCTTTAATTTATTGTCTTCCCATTCTAAAGTTCTCATAATAATCACATGAAAATAATTAATAATAAAAATATTGATCATTGAAAATAAAAATTGTTAAAATACAATAAAATATTGGTCTTTTTTAAATAAATAGATTATTATAAAAATAATTTCAGACAAAAAAAAGAAGATAAAAAAAGAAGATAAAAAAATTAAAAAAAGATAAAAAAGTAAAAAAGGACATGAAGTCCTTATAAAGTTATTCGTCAAATTCTTCAAAGGTGATTACAGCTCTTCCTTCAACTCTTCCGTTTCTTAAGTCATCGAGAGCATCGAGAACCTTACTGAATGGATATTGTTGAGCTTCAACCTTGATTTTTCCAGCTTTTGCCAAGTCCATAATCTCATAAAGGTCAGTGATGGTTCCACCTTGAGTCAATCTTACCATAACACCAGGTTTAATTGTAGTCCAACTTACAGGGAGTGTTCCTCCACCAAGACCTAAAATGGAAATAAGACCTAATCCTTTGGTAATTTGTGCTGCAAGTTCTAAAGTGTTGTCTCTACCTACAAAGTCAAATACAGCATCTACACCTTTACCATCGGTTAATTCCATGATTTTATCATATGCATTGTCATCTAAAACAACTAATTCATCAGCACCATAGTTAACCATTTTAGCCATTTTTTCAGCAGATCTGTTAACTACAATAACACGAGCAGAAGTTGTTAATGCCAAATATTGACAGCAGTAGAATCCAAGTCCACCTACACCGATAACAACTGCAGTACCGTTATTTGGAATGAATGGTTTTGCAGTTTGCACAGCACCATAAGGAGATAATCCTGCATCTGCTAATGCTACATATTCTGTAGGGTCAAGGTCTCCTAAAGGAGCAACTTCTCTTGCATCAGCAATCATATATTCTGCCATACCTCCATCTTCCTTAAGACCACGTGCACTTGCAACTTCACAGAAGTTGTCACGGCCAGAAAGACAGTATAGACATTTACCGCATGCATGCAATGTGTCTACAATAACGTTTTGACCGACCTCTACAGTATCTACTCCAGGTCCGAGTTTTACAACTTCACCTGCATTTTCGTGACCGAATGTGAATGGTCCTTCAAATGGAACTGTGATGAATCCTTCATCAATAACTTCAAGGTCAGTTCTGCACATTCCTGCACCTTTCATTTTAATTAAGATTTCTCCAAAAGTAGGTTCTGGTATAGGTACTTCCTCCATTACAGGAGGTTTTCCTAATTCATTTATTCTCCAAGCTTTCATTGTTCCTGCCA
>JAGCLR010000006.1 GCA_017646885.1 Methanobrevibacter sp.
AATGAACAAGTTCATATACAAAATTCTTCAAGAAGTCTGTATTGAAATGAATAAGCAACCATACACTGTCATTGAATATGAAATGTTTGAGGAAGCTATCTATCCTTACCTCCATGTCAAAGAGATCAATCAGGAAAAGAAGAGAATTTTAGCACATTTGGATGCAATCAAATCTGATTGTGAAGTATTGTCTGCATATGTTAAGAAAACTCTAAAGATCAATGATTCACGTGATGAGGATGATTTCATTCCTTTGACAGGACGAGTAAAAGCGATTAAAAAGATAAGTAAAAAAGAGGATTACTAATTTTTTTACTTATCACTTTTTTCAAAATTAATTAATTATTATAATCTTTTTTTAAAAATCAGATAATGTGGAAACATATAACACTATAGAAAAGCAGTACATGAAAATAAGAAAAATAAAATAGATAGAAAAGAAGAAAAAATTAAAAAATAAAAATTAAAAAACTTTTTTTAATAGAAATCATACAACGATTTCTTCAAGCAGATCTTTATCATCCACATAAACAACTGCCAACTTATCGTCTTCCATGAAAACATACATATAGTTATCCATGTCAGACATGTACTTTATAGCTCCTTTATGGCCATTTATGGTTTTAGCATCAAATCCTGCGGAATAAAGATTTGAAATCTTTCCAGTCCTATCACCTGATACCATAATTGTGATGTTTCCAGTATCGCTTTCATAGCATTTTACTTCACCATCATGAGACTTGAAGTCCTCATCTGCCATTATCTCCATCAAGTCAGTGAAGTTTTCATCAAATTCATATCCACTAGGGATAACGAAATCCACACCACCTACTGTCACATTTGTTGCAGGCTCTTCAAAAAAGTCAAAGAGTGCGCTGCTTGCAGGATTGACAGCTACAATAAAAATCATCAATATTGCAAAAGCAAAGCCTAACTTTATTTTAGAACTTCTTTTCATTTCCTCACCTCAATACGAAAAAATCAAACTAAAAATAGTTCATTAGTTTATACAATCCAATAAACAAACTAACTATAAAAATAGTTTTAATGATTTATGCATTTATAATTTATGATTTAATTTTAAAAAGTTAAAAAAATAAAAATCGTGAAAAACAATAATGAAACTTATGAAAAAACAGCACAATTTAAGAAACTATTTTTAATAAAAAATACAAAACATTAAACATAAGTGTAAAAGGTGAATGCAATGAACGAAATCATAGACAACTATAATGTTAATGCAGAAATTGAAATAGACAACAGCGAACTTGAAGACATAATGCTTATTGAACCTGGCATGATGACCATTGCAGATGAAGAGGAATTCTTCAGATTATTAAAGGAAGCCAAACTGTTCATCCCAATCCATTGGGAAAAGGAAGAGGTATTCAATATTGAAGACCAAAGCGTTGTAGATGTTATCAAGCCTGTGCCTCCACTTGGATTCAATTTCATTTCACTTACCATTAATGATAATGAAAGGGCTCTTGTAGCATTCACCAGAAAAGAGATTATGAAGGAAATCAAGCTTAAGAAAGACCATATTATAATGAATATGAGAGATCTTGCCAAGATCTTATATGGATTTGGCGATACCTTCTCATCAATCATCATCAATCCACAAACTGAACATTCAATTATAGTCAATGCTTCTACACTTATAGACCTATTTAAGGAAAAGGCAAAAAATCCTTTCATTGCTTCACTTGAACAGACATTGGCTACATTGAAGAGCAATTCTGTAGAGCTTGACAAACATTACATGTTCTTTATCCGTTCAGAGTATGAGTTCATGGAAAATGAGGCTGTAGATGGAATCTTTACAGCAAAAATGCCTCTAAGGGCATGCACTGACCCTAATTTCCAATCCAATCTTCCAATATTGCATAAGATAATGATGATGGAAGGGCAAAAAATATTGTACACTGGAAAAAGCGAGGAAGTGACTGATTTCAATGTATTGATTGCTCCTGGATGTGAGTTCCAAAAGTTCTATGACGAAGACGGAGACACTTCAGTATGGAGATGCATTAAACAGCCATTCTATGATAATCTTGAAGAAGAAGATGATGAGGAATAAACCAAAAGTGATTAGATGACTACACTAAACAATAAAAAGCTAAAGAAACTATTGAAATCCAAGTCAAGAGTTAAGATAGAACAGAACCCTGACTTGTTCTATAAGGAATTCTTAAAATCAGAAGTTTTTGTTCCAGTTATTGCAATGGAAGATGA
>JAGCLR010000313.1 GCA_017646885.1 Methanobrevibacter sp.
AATGGTCCTCCTAGATTATTCCAGCAATATTCTTGCAACTCTTTTTCCGCACTATTTGTTTTAAACAATTCAAATACTAGATAAATCTTATTAGCATCATTTCGCTCTCTTTCTACATCCACCAAATTTGTACCTACAATCTTATATTGCGGATAACCTTTTTGTATTAGCTGAGATCTTGTATATATTTTAGGTCCTCTCTTTACAATCTTTATCAAATTCTGCGACTCATTTCCATTATGCAACAAAAGATAACGGGCATTTATCAATTTGTCATCCAATGATATAGATCCTTTACTATCTCCTGCACGCATATTATACATATGATTCTGCAAAATCCAATCTAAATGTTCCTGACTTTTATAATATGCAACTATGACATTTGTCTCATCAGGCAAAAAATCTCGATTCTCATAAACTGGTTCTGGCATATTTTCCATAACCACATTTACATTCTCCTCTTTATATAGAGAATGATAATAATAGGACATCTTTTCTCTTTGCGATGTTCTGTCAAGCATGTGTGCTTTTACTTCTGCAATAAATTGCTTCAGAGAAATGCTATCCTCCTCCCAATGTCCAGGTCTTATACTGAAAGCTCCAAGTCCTGGGACGACTTCGTGAAAACCTTTGATTGATTTATTTTCAGTACCAGGGTATAAAATATAAGCTCCGCTTGTTCTGCGAATTGCATCCTTGTAAGCGTGCATTTTCAACAAATCAGCTCTTTTGTATATACCACATTCCTGTTCTTCCTTTTCTATCAACAAATCTTCAGCTTCGCAGTTCGTATTTTCAAGAGTAATCTTGTTCAGTCTATATTTTGCATCAAAGTGTATATGTGTAATAAGGTCTTGCCTCTCAGCTTCGTTTTCATCAATTTCTCCTGGCCAAAGCGACAATGTATAATCTGGTCGCATTGCCATAGTCCAACTTCCTGCTTTGTGTATTGGATCTTTATCATCTGCAACCTTACTAAAAGTACGGTTATAATAAAAAGCAACATTAATCTTTCTTGATAAAGTTTCCTGTTGACCATATACCATACGCGTCTTTCCTTGTATGAGATTCAGATTTATTTTATCTGAGTCAAAACTCACAAGTTGCAATTTATCTTTTGCTTGTATGTCAAAAAATTGGCTAATCAATTCTAACAACTTGAAGAATAACCAATATTCATAGAGTGTTGCTACATTCTTTTTACCTGCGCTGTACACGTCATCGCCACCATCCCAGTTTAGTTTTGCAGCAAGGTCAAACAACAACCATGATTGCAGTATCTCCCTGTAACCTTCTTTTCTTTGAAGTACAGGACTGTTCATATTCAGGTGTGTAGGCATTGAAATCTGCCTAAAAAATTGATTCTCCAAGTATATATTCAGTAGTTCAATTGTGGTTTCTGCTTCTGCTTTTAAACGGCTAGAAGCATTCTTCATCTCTTTGAGATCCCAACAAAACATTGACAAAGAACGAAGAACGAATTTTATAAATTGATTTTCTTGATTGTCTATTGTATCTTTCTTATACTCAACTTCAATTGTGCGTGGTACGCTTGTCAAACATGAAGGTATGCCTCTTCTGTAACTTTCGGATAGGTTTATCCTGTCATTGCTAGAAACAATTTCTCGTATATTTTTTCGTGTAAACCTTTTAACACCATCTATCTTGCGCTGAATATTTGAATCTGTCCACTTCCTTATTGGGTTGGATATTATTTTATGAATTGCTTCGGAAAAAGCATCACTTTCAATCAATGACTTCACAAAAGCGAAGCGCTGATAAAGAGTCTCAGCAGAAGTGTTTGTATCAATCTCAAGTCTTTGTGTTACTGGAGCACCTTGTTGCAGTACAAGGTCGGTATAATATTCAGCAATATCCCCAAGCATTTGCCTATAATCAGTCTCGTAGTCTGATTTTGTGCTTCTTATTTCAATATCAGTCTTTCCAAAAGCCTCATGGGTTACATTGTTGAATACATTTATTGTCAGTGTGCCAACATATATACCAGTGGTTATTCTCCCCTCATTTTTGTGTCTCTCCGATCTATGATGAGTGATTATTTCATTAATGGCTTCAAGCTGATAAGTGCTACCGTCATCACTTGTACACTCATATGTGTATGAACATCCTTCAACCAAATAGAATTTGGGGGCATTTATAGATAACGAATCTTCCTCATACAATTTTGCTGTTGAGGATTCTGGATAAATGTAGAGTTTTACTTCACCACATTTTCCATTTACTAGTATCTCAAGATATGTCTTCTCTTGCAACATTATTGATTATGCTTCGGCGAAACTTGTAAAACCGTTGGCGTAGGCTGATTCATACATTCTAAAGATCTTATCGGCACTTTCTTTGTATATTGCCTTGTCAATGTTTTCATATGCAATCTGCATTGTGTCTTTAATGCTTGGATCAAAGCATAATCCCCAAAGAGCTTTCAACGCAGGTTCCAGTTTCTTGCGTGAACCGTGTAATTTAGGCAATAACTTTTGAATAATGGCAGCATCTAGAATTTCTTCATCCGTCATACCTTCAGCACAATTTTTAGCATTAGCAATAAAACGGTATATTTCAGTTGCAGAACGATAACCAAACTCTGCATTCACTTTTTTCAACACTTTAAAGAATTCAACAAGCGTTTTTTGAGCTAATTCATTACTTGAAATACACTTGTTTGTGGATTTCTTGACAAAGTCTAATCCCATGTTTGCACACAAGCAGTTAGCTACATTTATATTTATATCCATATCCTGCTTAAGGAATTTTTCCATTTCATCGTCTGAGATTTTAAACTCAATTACATTTGCACGGTCAAGAACCTTCGGCGAGAACATATATGTTGTTTCGTCCACATTGATTGTTCCGATGATAAAGAGATTCTTTGGGATGAAAACCTTTGCTGGAATTTCAGAGTCACATTCATCAGGTTTTTCCCAAAGCGGAATCTCTTGATGACTCTCTAAGGCAGAAAGGAAATCAGCAAAATATCTTTCCACATAACTCAAGTTCATTTCATCAAGGACCAGGAAATAGGGTTTGCCTGGGTTGCGAAGTGCGCGCATCATTATCTGTAAAGCACCACATTCAGGCTGTACATATTCACCTTGCTTTAGGGCATTAGGGTAACCTAATAGAGGTTCACGGTTGGTCCAGTCTGCTCCAACTGGCACAACGCAAAGTTGTTGATTTATATTCTCGCTCATAACATGAGCGAAAACTAATGCAAGCTGAGTTTTGCCTGAACCTGCTAAACCACTTAATATAACAAAAGGTTTTGTCATTAACGAGCAAACATAGCGTTTAATTAGATTATCTTCGTAGAGGAGCCCTGTTTGCTTGATATTTTCAATAAGTGTTGTCATATTGAATGGAATCTGCTCAAGATATTTACTTTCTTTAAGAAGTATTGTTTCTATATTATTGTACAATCTATATGCTTCATCTGTTTCCAAGAAAACAATGAAATTTTTATAGTTGCTCACAGATGCAGAGTACACATTGTTTCGAGATTTATTTTCTGCTAATTCATTGCAACATTTATATATTTTTCCAATTTGTGATAAATCAACAACTTCGTAAAGATTATTTTTCCCTGTTTCTCTTTTAATTACCTCAAGTACAGACTCGCAGATTAAATGATATTGTGTATATTGCTTTATTGTGCTTTCAGCTTTATTCAACGATTCCAGATATTGGCGAAACATCGCTTTCCTTTGTTCTAAAGAACCTTGAAGGTACATTTCCATCGGGATTGCATCTTTTGAAGTATGTGTTATATGCTCTTTATTCATATTATCTATTGAATCTATATAATTTGAAATAAGTACAGCACGTAGTTCTGCTCTTGCTTTAGAATCTCTCAGTAATAGTTGTAATTCTGGGTCAATCCATGCGTAAGCAATATTTTTTCTGAGGTTACTTGTCGAATAATTACTTATGTCCGGAACAGGATTTGCCGTTGTAGAGACCAATTCCCAAAACGGCTCAGAACGCATATGATAATATGGATAATTTATCTTCGGATCATATGTTGAACTATCTCCCAGATATGAGATTGAGTTATGTTTGAATTGCTTTTTTAAAATATCAGAAAGTGGAATGCATGAATCAGTAATAACACCTTGTTCAACTAGGTCTATAACAGATAGCAATAACAATGCTTTATGCGGTGCTGGCTTCTCCTGCATCTTCATTGTATGAAGAGAAGAAAAGCAATTTATATAATAGCTTAAGTCTTTCATAACCATCTTTGTTGTTCTAGCAAAAGTAAAAATAATTTCTTAATTTAATTAAGATTTCCGAGGATTTTGTGAAATTACAACAAGAACTCTATAATGTCAACACTATCATAAAAATTGCTTGTTTCATCAAATCTTCAATATTTTGAAAACGTGCGTTTTCAAAGTAATTTTGTCGATATTTTAGAATTACAACTATCTATTTTATTCAACATCAGCATATTATATTAGCCAGTTTAATAAGTGTATAGTCTTTTATATGCAATCTATTTACAATCTCCATAATCCTATTCTTATCAGATTCTGCATACCAACTAAATTCCCATTCTATATCATCATTGTTGAGGATTGAATAAATATGACTAATGTAAGGCATATCTACATCAGACAAAGACAATCCCCAGACATGAATTTTATTTGCAAATTTGATGCTTTCCCAAAATGTACAATTATTCTCAATAATTGATTTTACATCTTTATAAAGAACGGATAATTCATTTGACGCCTCTACTAATACAGATAGTTCTTCTTGAGAATAATTATCTTGCCAATTCTCCAATAATTTGTCAGGTGTTTTATTATGACCAAAGATAAGTTTATCATTTTTCACAGCACATCCATGAATATACAAAATATTTGACGATAAAATGGCATATAGATTTTCTAATGTTTGAGTGTAATTAAAGTTTATAAATACTGAATTATTTTTATCAATTCGAACTTTTCTCATAGGATTAGCATTTTCTAATTGAAATATCCAATTAGAAAATGCTAATTGTAAATCATTGTATAGTCGCTCTAATGTATACCCAATCTCTCCAACTTGCTCGGTGTAATCATCCATATTCAGGACAACAGGCTCCTCCTCGTTGATACTATGGATAAACATCATCATAGGAGCATAAACATATCCTTCTAGAATAGCTTCCGTTGTAATTTCACCTAAATTTGTTTCAAATGATGACCAAAAATCATTATGATGAAGACCATATACTTGAAAAAGCCTATTCTCCAACATCGGATTATTTACACATAGCCACTCATAGAAATCTGAATATTTACATCGAATGTTGTGATGTATGTCAAATCCATTACCAATTAAGTATAAATTAAAAGCAGCATTATCCATTAGGATTGTTCTATTTAAGTGAGATTAAGTCCTTTTTACAAATTCAATACCCACTCTAACAGGATGTGAAAATGCATAATTTGCTATACGTTGAGTATAATTCTGTCTTATTGTCGTAATATATTCAAATTCACATTCCTCGACCATGTCAGCTCTAAATCTGCGTATTTTTAATTTATTTGTCTTTATATGGTTGTCTGGGACTAAATAATTAACTGGGACAATATGAGAATAATCTCCATTGGGATCTTTTTTATCCCATGCAATACAACAACTGGATGATAAATAACTAATATACCCAGACTCTCCTTTAGATAAAGCTTTGTCTATACTAGAAAGTTCTATTCCTTCCGCGAAATAATAACAATTATCTCGTTTTTCAGGGTGAGAACAATCACACAATGCAGTTATACATATATAATACTTGTCTTCATATTTAAATACATCTCCAAAAGTCAATGGCTTGTTCTCTTCCATAGACCGTTGAGAATTATAAAAAACATTCATTGCAGCATATTCCTTTTTCTTGTCAGAATCATCTTGAAAATCACGAGATTGAATCGCCTCAAGAATTGATAACTCTGCGTTGCTAATATTTGTTTTAAGATGTTCTACCATAATGTTCTTTACAAAGTTAGAGAAATCATTCCCACATTGTTGCTTGTGATAGCCCAAAGCTTCTTTAGAAACAGATAAAACAGCAGAGTCAATAAATGTGCTACCTTTCCTTTGCATATTCCTCATTTCTAGACCGAGCAAATGCATCACACCTTTTTCATAATTAGCAATTTGAGAACTAAAAGAATCAAATATCTGATCCGCAACTGTTTGATCTTTATTAAAAACACTAATGATAGTATTATTAATACAAAGTGTTAATTTCTCTGCTGTTATGTCAGACGGGCATAGTTCTTTAAATTGTGATTTAACATCATTACAGAATGCTATACCTAATCTGACATAATCATAATATTCGAATGAAGGGCTATTTTTTACTTTATCGTTTAATTCTGCAATACTAACATTTTCGTAAAGTCTTCTCAAAATTTCCTTTCTTTTATTTTTTATAAGGTGATATCTTTTTAAATCACATAAATCTGAAGATATTTTATTAATGACTTCTTCTAAATCAGCATACTCTATTTTAATATCATCACAATCCTCTTTTGTTATTCCAGAGAAATAAGAAAGGAGGTTATCAAAAACGACATCAGTACTTTCTGATGTATAAATTACACAAAAATGAATTTGAGGTTGTGTTTTGATAATATCAGATAGAATTGATAGAGCCTTTTCCTCTCCTGATTTACCATCTAATTTCCAATCAAGTAAAACTAAATCCCTGTTATGAAAAAGATAATTTTTATAGTCAGGATAAGTCGTATCATCATATTTATAAATAGACAATGATATTCCATTCTCCTTGAAATTTTTGTATAATTCCTCTGAACGCTTAGATTCTGCAGGTTCTTCTTGCATGAAAGGTTCTTTTGCGTTCTCATCAATAAAGATTGCTGATTTAATAGCTTCTTTTATTATACTTTGTGCTGCTTCTTCGTATGTTGGCATAATTTATTTCTTGAGTGTGTTAATAATAAAACAAGCACCTTGCAGTGTGTTAAACTCAGCATCATTTGTTGCATATATATCATAATAACAATCATTAAGACTTTGCTTTGCTAAGTATAACCCAAGTCCTCGTCCATTAGGTCTGTCGCTATAAAATAATTCAAATATTTTGTTAAGTTTACGCTCTGGAATTATTTCTCCAGAATTTCTAATAATGATTTCTGATGTGGTAGAATTGTAATCTAGCTCAATCTTTTTTCTATCTGAATTTTTCATCCAGTAAATAGCATTATTTAGAATATTAATCATAACAGAATATATAATAGGCTCCTTTATGTTTATAATATGATTATCAAATTCTACACTGCTAATAAATTCTATTTGTTTAGATTTAATTTTATTCTCAAAGAAATTAGATAAAAATGATTTTATATCAGAGCCTTTGATGTCTTTTGAGACACTTCCTGATATACGATATAACGGCGACAACAATGCATACTTATCCTCTAATGTTTTAAAAGTCTTCTTTAGGTAAATGAATTCAGGAGATATATCACTAGACTCCATCAACTCAATAGTTTGGTTAATCTTTGAGTACAAGACATTAAATTCATGGTCAATAATTTCCACGGCAATACCTAATTGAGACGTTTCTTTTGTTTGCTCCCACAATTTTTTTATTTGTTCATATTGTTCTTTATATGCTCCTTGAAGGAGTTCCTCATCAATACTAAGACTTAATCTTTGAATATGAGACACAATAGGTTCGATAGTATTGTTGATATTGTCATATGTAAAGGTGTATAACTTGTCAATCTTTTGTATTTCGCTTTCTATATCTTGCTTCGTGTATATTTTTTCTAGACTATTTTCTTTATAATTTTTTATCTCACTCAAAGAATTGTTACATTGTTCATTGATTTCACGAAAGAGAGTACTCATTTGAGTTTCAAATTTATTCTTTAACTCACGGACTATTGTTTCTAATGATGCAATGTAAGTATTACATCTATTAGTGAATTCTTTTTTAGCATCTTGAATAACAAGACGTTCTCTCGCATTTTTAATAATTATTTCACGATCTTTCTGGATAGAGTCCTTGAACTTCAATAGCTGTTCCTCATATTTTGATAAACGTTCAACTTGAGTATCTGTTAACACATAACGTTTAGGTATCTTAGGTAAAAGACTTTTATATTTAATATCTAGTTGTTGTATCTTATTTAATAATGTTTCTATTTCGGTATAGAGAATGTCGCTCTGCTCCATTCGTTTTTGCAATAGTTTAATGGTCTCAGTGTACTCATTCTTATAAGTTTCAAATATAGCAGGATACTCTTTGAGATTTTTAGTAAAAGCTGTTTTTTCTAATTTCTCTCTCTTCTTATCTTGATTTATCGCATCATATTGGTCATTTATTTTTTTCTTTTCATCCAAGAAAATACTCTGTTTAGCCTTGTCTGAGAAAAACTCTTTAGC
>JAGCLR010000036.1 GCA_017646885.1 Methanobrevibacter sp.
ACTAACCATTTCTATATTGGATTCCCCTTCAGGGCCATAAATGGAAATATTGTACTCATCATCCAATATCAAGTCAGAATAGTTGAAGTTGAACTTCTAAAAGAATTCTCTTGTATACTTCTGAATCAATGGTCTGGACTGGCTTCTTAAGTCCTTTTGAATACCGTCTTTGCTGTAGAAAGTTCTTAAATCTTCAAGTAATCCATAATATTCCTTAACAGCAATGAATTCCTCTTTATTTTTTCTATTTGCTTCAATGGTCTTTTCAATAGTTTCCACTGTAGTTTCATAGATTGATAAGTTGTTGTCATTTACTGCAATCTCTTTAGTGTATCCATTGAATTTTTCATTCAATCTATCAATCAGGAATATCATATTTCTGTAATTCTCTTCATTGTATGATGAAGACTCGATTGCTTTCTTAATCTCGCTTATGTCATTTTCCTTTTGGGTAATTTCCTTTGAATTTTGATTTAATTTTTCCTCATATTCAGCTTTGGATTTAACTGAACCCATTAAAACATGGTATCGGGTATCCTTTTTAGATAAATCTCTAATCAGATCATCAAGGGTTTCATCGCTCATATCCAATGATAGATTTGAATCTGAAGCTGTATATTCCTTAAGTTTCTCTTCTTCAAGATTGATTTTACCTGAAATGGTATATAATTCATCCTTAATTTTGGATTCATCAGGATATGATTTAAGGAGAGTATTAGCTTCCAAATACTTTTTATCATGAGATTCAAGCTCTTTGAACTCATTGTTCTTAGTTTCGATTATCTTATCCAACTCTTCAAGTTCATTCTTTTTGCCTTGAAGCTCATTGATTCTGGAATTTAGAGTTTCCAAACTTTTTGTAAACTTATCCAAATCTCCAACAATATGTTTGTTCTGATATATCTTTGTTTTAATTGAATCAAGCTTTAATAAATTAGCATCTTTTAATGATTTATCCTTGTTTAATTTAGTGATAATCTCATTATTTTCACCAATCTTTTTAGTATTGGTATTGATTGTTTCCTCATACATATGAATGAGTTCATTTTTCTTATCTTCGCTAATATCTGATTGGCAAACAGGACATTTATTATCCACTTCCTTAATGTCAGCCAATGGTTCTTCTAATGATTTGATTTCCTGATTTAAGCTTATTGATTCCTTATTCAATTTCTTTAATTCCTCTTCAATTTCATCGATTTCATTTTTGAGAGTGGTTCTAAGATTTTCAACAAGACTTTCCAAACTATTCAAATCATCATTTGTCTTGATTGGATCGATTTCCTCTTCAAATTCAGATAAAACTGTCTTTGCATCATTGTAGAAAGTTTCCAAATCATTATTGTATTGACTAATATCCCTGATTAAGGTGTTTTTCTCCCTTTCCAATTCATCTAAACGTTTGAGTTCAGCAGATAATTCCACTTTCTTATTGTTTAAAGCCTTGGTTTCACCTTCAAGAGATACAAATCTTTCATGATTCTCCTGTTCAGATTCAATAATTGATTTATATCCTTCAATCTTAGTGATGATATCCTTATTGCTTTTTTCATCATCTTTTAACTTATTTAAATTGCTAAGGGAACCCTTAAATTCAGTATATATTGGAAGCTTCTCAGAATCCGGTTTCAAAAGATTCATTTCACTTTCATTTCTTAAGATTTCATTGAATTTATTAGACAAATCCTCTTTTAACTTGTTTAATCCATTTAAATTCTCATTTTCATGAACTAATTTCAATTTAAGAGCTTCATACTCTTGTTTTTGTTTGTCCAATTCCTCTTTTTCCTTATTCTTTAATTCAATATCATTTTTAAGGGCTTCATGATCTTTCTTTAAGGCATTATTCTTTTCTTTTAAAGTGAAATGCTCTTCTTTTGCCTTTTTAAGTTCAAAATTAAGTTCTGACTCTGGCTGTATCCTATCTTCTAAAACAGCTTTTCTTGTCTTATAGTCCTCGCTGATTTTAGGAAGATTATCATAAGCCTTTTCCAGCTCTTCAAGACGTAAGAGTTTACCAATTAATTTCTTACGTTTAGCCGGTGTCTTATCGATAAGTTCAGCTATTTCACCTTGCCTAATATGAATTGCATTTAAAAATGTTGAGGAATCCATGCTTAAAATCACTTCAATTTCCTTATCTACTTCCTTATTTCCTGAAACAAGGATTTCCTCTTCACCATCTACAATTTTATATAGGTTTGAACTAGGTTTGGAACCTGATTTTGTTAGGGTTATTGTCCTTTCAACCATATATTCAGTTCCATTTGAGACAAATGACAATTTCACTACCATTTGAATCTTATCACCAGTGTTCTTATTGGATCTTACCAAATCATTGATGGATTTTGTAGTATATGATTTGAACAATGCAAATGAGATAGCTTCAAAAATAGAAGACTTACCTGCACCATTTTCACCTACAATCAAGCTGATTCCAGGATTGAAATCCAATGTAGTGTCTGCATGTGATTTGAAGTTTTTCAATTCTAACCTTGTAAATATCATCATATCACCCTAAAAGTCATCAAAACTTATTTGTTTAGACTTTAGATTATTGGAATCATCATCAGTTGAATCATCTAAATTCTTATCCAAATAATCATCTAAACTATCTGATGCATCTGTTTTAGCATCATTTACTTCAGCATTTGCTTTTTCTTCATCAAAATAATGTTGACTATAGAACCTGTCTGAAATGAATTTTGCATCATCTATTCTTCCAACAGATAGATTATCTAGCAAGTCAATGGACAACTTATTCACTTCTTCTCTACCATACTTTTCCTTTACTCTTTTTTGCAGCAAAGCCCTAGGGTCCAATATCTTGTTTTCATCTATAATTCTTTCCTCTTCCAAGACCTTGTCTGGCTTAAAGCTAGGTCTTAGATTCAAGACATTATCCCCAATTGTTTCCTTGATTGTTTCATAAACATCTGCACTGTCAAAATCTCCACCTGCAACAGTCAAGTCAAGCATAGGCTTATTATCCAATGATTGAATCTTTTCCTTAACGTCACGGAGACCTTCATCAAACTTATTGTAATCAATTACTGCCCTAACAAATTCTCTTGGAAGGTCAATCTTCACTCTTTCAACTTGAGGCTTATCATAGCTTAAGTCCACTACAACGAATCCCTTTCCGAATTCCCTGAAATTCTCATTGGATTCGCTTGTTCTCCATATTTCCATAGATCCTGGATAAACCAGTTTTCCTTTTCCGAAATCCTCTTCAACGTAATTATGGACATGACCCATTGCATAGTAATCAAAGTTTTTAGGCATTTGTGACAGCTCGATTTCATGGGTATCCTCATGCATCCATTTGTCAATCCCTTGGTGGGAAACCAAAATGGACTTAAGATATTTGTCTGCAATCTTGGATAACTGATCGTAAGCACTTTTTAAAGCTCTGCTTTGTGAACTAGGCACATAACGAACCCCACAAATCAATACAGGCCCTTCTGTATATACAGGATTATTGTCACTGATTAATTTAAGTCCTATGTCTTTAAATAAAACTTGTGGAGGCAATGCTCCTTTTCTTAAAATTGAATCATGGTTTCCAGCAACTGCATAAATAGGTATCTTAGCCTCATTCAATCTGAGCAATGCCTTTTGGAATGCAAGCAATGCTTCTGTAGAAGGTCTGTTATTATCAAATAAGTCTCCACTATGGATAACAAAATCCACATCCTTTTCTATTATTTTATCTATATTCTTAGCAAATACGTCATAAAAGTCAGTTTCACGTTCCAATAGTCCAAATTGCCTTGAACCTAAATGACTATCAGATAAATGTGCAAAACGCATTTTATTTCACCCTCCTTCGTTTTTTTTTAAATTATTAATTTACTATTTCTTAGAATTGTTATAATCAGTTTAATTATACAAATAATAATGATTTGTTATTTATAAAGATTCCTAAATCTAATATCCTCCACCTAAATTAACAAATTGGTCTAATTCCTTTTGCAAAGCTTTTTCCTCATCTTCCTTTTTTGCTTGCCATTGCTCAATTATATTTAGGTCTCCACCACGTTGACGTCCTTTGAATTCATTGATTTTTACAAGGGTTGGAACCTTGGTCATAAGCCCTAAAACCAATGCTTCACCGATGTTAAGTGAAGGCAATTGCTTTACCAAGTCTTCACTAAGGCTTTCGCTTGCTGTTTGAACATGTCTTTGGTCTTTTGGCTCTACAAGCCTTAGAATTATCATATTATTAGCTTGTGATAAGGTTTCAGCATCAACAGATTTAGGAGATTGGCTCACTAAGCAAAGGCCTAAACCAAACTTACGGCCTTCTCTAGCTATACGGGTAATCCAATATTTACTGTTGCTGCTTCTGTTTTGAGGTGCTAAAATATGTGCCTCTTCAACTACAAAGAATAATGGATAGGATAATGCGTCATTATCGTTGTGTCTGACATATTGTTTTCTGCTCCTAAGGGATCTTCTAAGTACATGAGCAACCAATACTTCTGCCATATTCTCATCGACTTGTCCTAAATCAAGAACATTAGCCATTCCAGGCTTTATTTGAGTTAGGAAGTCACCTATGTTAACATTTAATAATCTATCATATTTTACATTCAAATCCTCTATCTTATTGATTACATCCATAATGTTTTTCTTATTGCTGGCATCATAATCCTCATCATTATACCAGTTATCAAGGATTTTGTATAATAATTCTATAAAATCAGCAGTACTTGCAGTTCCCTCTTTCACTAATCTTCTAGCTTCGTTAAAAGCTCTTCTAAAATATCTCTCTTGCAAAGGAGCATTGGAAGGAATGCTTGCTAATTTTTTAATTTCTGAGAATTCCATATATTGAGGATTTATCATAGGTTGGATTACATTTACTTTCCCATTGGTAAATTCTGCATCCACATATTCTGAGTGCATATCAAAGATAAGCATGCAACCATTATACTCTAAAAGGCCATCAATGATTACAGAAACGGTATTTGACTTACCTGCACCAGTCATTGCAAGAATTGCCAAGTGACGAGACACCATCTTATTGATATCTACACCCACTTCCACATCTTCATTATTTATTAAATGACCTAGTTTAAGAGAGTTTTCAATGTGAAATATCTTATCCAAAACTTCAGTAGGCGCCGGATAAATAGGTGTTCCAGGAGGAGCAGGAGTACGTGGCAACTTCAAATTATCATTTACATCTCCAAGAATTGATATGTTTCCCTTAATGTAGTAGTCGTCACCTTCAATTTCTCTTATCTTTGCTATAGTGTCTGGATCATATATTTCATTGTTTAAGGAAACGCTTCCGCGAACCATTGACTCTATCATACCTAAGATGACCTTTCCATCATATTCAAGTGTTACATATTCACCTACTTGCGGCATTTCTTTTGAAATGAAGCTCACTTCAATAAGAGATGTTTCACCAATACATCTTCCAATCATTTTTAAACCTCTAAACTCAATTATTTTGTAATATTTTTTAAATTTTAGTATTTATTTATTCTAATATTCTGATTATATAATTAATTTAACATTTCACGACCTGATTTATCCAAAAATCCTATAATTTTAGACAAGCTATCCATATCTTGATTTGAAATGACAACATCCTTATGTGATTTCTTTATTAAAAATGGATATCCTTCTGTTGAATTTGACTTTAAAACCTTTAGAATTTCCCTTATTTCATCCAAATCTTTAGTGTAATATGGCAATTCTATTTTAATGATGTTCTTATTGTCATCAAGTCTTGCAAAGAATATTGTAAACCACAGTTCCCTAAAAAACTCATTTTCTATTGGAAAATCATGCTTGGTCTTGTA
>JAGCLR010000037.1 GCA_017646885.1 Methanobrevibacter sp.
AGGTGAAACTATGAATCTTTTATTGATAATTCTAATCGTTATAATAATCATTATTCTTGTAGCTATTGTAGCTATTTACAATGGCCTTGTAACTGCAAGAAACAAAGTTAAGAACGCATGGGCTCAAATTGATGTTCAATTGAATAGAAGAGCAGATTTGATTCCTAATTTAGTTGAAACCGTAAAAGGGTATGCAGCTCATGAAAGCTCTGTATTTGAAGATGTTACTGCAGCAAGAGCTGGATTGATGAATGCAAACGGCGTAAAGGAAATTGGTGAAGCTAACAATCAATTATCCAACACCTTAAAGACCTTGTTTGCTGTTGCTGAAAACTATCCTGAATTGAAAGCTAATGAAAACTTCAAGGAATTGCAAGCTCAATTGGCAGAATCTGAAGATAAGATAGCTTATTCCAGACAGTTCTACAACGACACTGTAATGATGTACAATAACAAATGCCAAACTTTCCCAAGCAATATCTTTGCAGGCATGTTTGGATTCAAGGAAGCTGACTTCTTTGAAGCTGCTGGAGAAGCAAGATCTGTACCTAAAGTTGAATTCTAATCTCTATATAGGTATGAATTAATATGTGGAGTATCTCTCCATATATTAATAGGAGAAATCTATGAATTTTAAAAACAAGGCATTGGCTATTCTTCTAGTCCTTATATTCTGCATATCACTATTGCCTGCAGTTTCTGCTGTAGACTATTCAATTCCATATGCCAATGTGGATATACAGGTATACGATGATGGGCTCATCAATGTTTATGAGGAGATTGACTATCATTTCGATTCATCAGCCAATGGTGTTTACAGGGATATTCCCCTAAAGAGAGACCAATCTGTAGAGAATCTTCATGTCTATGTTGAAGGGGCTTATTCTGAATACCAGATAATTAATCAAGACGGTATGGAAAGGATAAAGATCTATCTTTATCGCGATGCAGCAAAGACTAAGAAGATTCTTCCAGGCACTAATGTAAAGGTTTATCTCCAATATGACTTCACACATGTTGTAAAAATCTACAATGATGTAGGTGAATTGCAATACAAGGTTTGGGGTGATGAATGGGAAGAGGATTTAGGATCCTTGGATGCTGTAATTCGTTTCCCAGATGATAAGGAGCTTGAATATTGGATAAATCCTGCATATAGTGATGCTCAGGCAAAATGGTCTGACGGCAATTTGGTCATTTCAAGTGATGGGGTGTCTGAAGGAAGCTATGTTGAAGCAAGGGCTCTCATTCCATTAGATGAATTCTCATCAAGCACTCCTTATGCACAGCACATAAATAAGGATGCTGCAGATGAGATAAGAAGCATGCAAAAAAGCGAAGCTGATACACAGACTCTCTTAAGCACTGTAGGCTCTATAGTCAATTATCTTATGGTTGCCTTATGTGCCATTCCACTTGCAATCTATTATAGGTTTGGAAGGGAACCTAAAACCGATTATCAGGGAATCTATGAGCATGAACCTCCTACCAATGACCCTCCTGCATTCGTGAATGCTCTAATGAGTGGATTTGGAAAGAATGTAGGTGATTTGGATCAAAAGGCTTTCCAAGCAACTATCATGGATTTGATAAATAGGGGAAAACTTGGAGTGGACTCCGAAGAGGATACTGAATTCACAAAAACCACTTTCCTAACTGTAAAGTCAACCGATGGCCTTGAAAGGTATGAAAGGGAATTGATTGACATATTGAGAACCTATGAATTGAATGGCAGAATCAGTTTCTCTTACATGCAGGATTGCCTTAGGGAGGAATATCAGGCAAGGGCTTATCAGGACAAGTACAACACATGGTGCCAGAACTTCAAGGAGGAGTATTTGCCAGAGGAAGTGTTCAGCGAATACTTTGACCAAACAGGTTCAGACTATATGATGTACTTCGGTATAGGCGCATTGGTATTGGCCATTATCGTTGGAGCGTTATCCATTTTCCTACACTTTAGAGGAAGCTTCATAACCACTATAGTTGCTATTTTCTTTGCAGTTGTAGGTGTTGCTTGCCTTATCATGCCATCTGGAATTGGAGGCAAATACACACTTAAAGGAAAGCTTTACACTGAAAGATGGGAAAAATTCAAGAAGTTCCTTAAGGACTACTCTTTAATTAAAGAGCATCCTCCAGAATCAATTGCAATATGGAACAAGTATTTGGTTTATGCAACTGCTCTCGGTGTAGCGGATCAAGTCTATAAAGCGATGAAATTGCATGTTTATGGTGGATTGGATAATCCTAATTACACTGCAAATGACCTGTTCATGTTCTATTATCTTGGTGGATACCATCATATAGACAGTTCATTTGCAACTGCATCATCTACCATTTCAGCTGCCAACAATGACTCCATAGGAGGAATCGGAGGCGGTTCCGGTGGTGGAGGTGGTGGTGCGTTCTAAAACCACCATCATTTTTTATTTTTATCTAATTTTTTCTATTTTTTCTATTTTTTCAAGAATTTTAATATTTAATATTTGATTAGAGTATTACTTTTTTATTATTACTTTTCTATTGTTATCTATTTAAAGAATAATACTCTTTATAAAGAGTAATACTGATTTAAGCTATTTTTAGCCATTTGTAATAAGAAAAACTTTATATGATTATTACTACTATATATTAAATAAGCATGATATTACTTTTTAGTAAATTTTTATTATTTTTATAAATATTATCGCTGTGTTACCTTTAAAGTTAGAAACTGAAAGTTTATTGAAAAATGATATTATGCAAATTAAGATAATAAGTATATTTACTTATTTTCTCTCCTTAATGCATTTTAGGTAAGATTATGGCAATTTGCGAAAAAAGTTTATTTAAATCTTAAAAATCACTACAATCCAAATATTATTTAATATATTTCTAAATCACAAAACATTATAATAGCAATCTCATCGCAAATTGTTATAATCTTTATCTAGACTCTTTTTTTTAAAACATTTATTTTATTTATAGCTATTTTTTTAGTCCTTGAAATTATATAAAAATTTATATTAAATCTAATTTATAATTAATAATATCAATCAACAGGTGTTTATGTGGGTATTGTTAATAGATTAGGTTTAGAAAAATCAGTTATTCTGCTTGCTGCAGTCGTTTCATTTGTCACTGCATTTTTGGCAAACATTTCAGTGGCTCTTCCTCTCATTGCACGTGAACTTGCAATGAGCAATATAGTTCAAAATTGGGTTGCTACCATCTTTTTGCTTGC
>JAGCLR010000314.1 GCA_017646885.1 Methanobrevibacter sp.
TAATTAAAATAAATTAAATTATTCAATTTGATTAAGTTCATCTAAGAATTCTTCAGCATCCAAATATCCATCGATTTGATAAACAAAATCTTCATCTCCACTGACAAATACCACAGTTGGAGTCCCATACACATTATAATTGCTTGCTATCATAGGATTTTTATTTACATCCACAATTGTAGGAATATATTTTTCATTTATAATTTCCTGAACTTTAGGATCAGTTAAAGTATTTTCTTTAAGTATCTCACAATAAACACAAGATTTTTGATCGAAAATGACCATGACAGTTTTATTTTCTAATTTAGCATCTTCTAAAGATTGTTCCAAATCAAAGCTCACATTTAAACCATCGATATATTTATCATCATAAGCATTATCAGCACTAGCAGATACAATAAATCCGCCTATTAAAAATAGTGTAATGATTGAAATTATTGCCAAATTTTTTAATTTCATATTTTCCCCCCAATGTCAATTTAATAATACTTAGATTTTATAATAAATAAAGTTTTTTAAAAAAAAGAAAATAGAATAATTTAATTATTCTAAATTAAGAGTAATTATTCTAAATAAACAAGAATTATTCTAAATTAACAAAGTTCTTAAGTATTTTCAATCCTGGAACTCCACTTTTTTCTGGGTGGAATTGGGTTGCAAATACATTGTCCTTTGATACTGCAGCAGTTACATCAAATCCATAATCCGCTGTTGCAGATAGATTATCAATATCATCAAGCACTGCATGATAGGAGTGTACAAAATAGAAGTCCTTTCCATCTACACCATCTAAAATAGGACATTTCTTTGTTAGTTTGATTTGGTTCCAACCCATATGAGGTATTTTTCTACCCTCTGGAATCTTAGCGACATGACCTTTAAAAATATCAAGCCCTTTAACTCCTGGAGATTCTTCACTTGAAGATAAAAGAACCTGAAGCCCTAAGCATATCCCTAAAAATGGCTTTCCATCATCGATATGTTCGAAAATCACATCTTTATAAGGCTCAATGTTTTCCATAGCGGTACCGAAAGCACCTACACCAGGAAGAACAAGATGCTTTGCATTAGCTATTTCTGATGGATCATCAGTGATTTTAGCTTCTGAACCAATCTTTTTAAAACTATTGGAAATGCTTCTGAGATTTCCACTTTTATAATCAATTACTGTAATCATAAAAATTACCTACAAAATCTGAAATTAAAGCAAATTTAAGTTTAATATATTAAACTATTTTTAGTAAAAATATTAATATAATTTAAATTCAAATAACGACTAATTAAAATGATAGTTAATCCTATAAACATTAATTTTCTTCAAGCTCCCATTCAATAACTGAACGTATCATCATACCAAAGTCAGAATCAACTATTGCATCTACACCTAATGTCTTAGAATGAGCATCTAATTCAGCAATCACATGTGAGTAACCTAATTCATTAAGTGGTTGAACAAGTCTTGGACCATCTGTAACAGCAATGGTTTCACAGTCAAGCTCTTCAACATACAATGCATGTGGAACACCTGCTACAATAACCAAGTCAGGCTTGATTTCCTTAAGATACTCTTCTGCCTTTCTTGGAGTGATTGGATATTCATCAAGACCACCAGTGATGCATTCAATATCAATTCCAGTTTCATTCAATTCTTTGGTAATGTTTGTAGCATGCTGTCTGATTCTTGGAAGTCCAATGTTTTCATCCAAATTAGCAATGAAATGAAGGTTTTCAATATCTTCATTTGATTTTATCTCATCACCAAATAATTTTGAGAAATCACAATTCAATATGTCTGCAAAGAGATAAGAGGTTTCCTTTTTAGCATTCAATACAAATGCTACCTTTTTACCTTCTTTAACTGCTTTTACAATGATTTTTGCTACCTTTTCTTTGCTGTCTCCGAAATTAGGCTTGATGTATTTTCCTTGAGCCATACCTCTTGTCTTTTCCACTTGGGTGGCAAGCCTTAACATTTCGTTTTGACGGTCAGCTTCCTCTTGAGGAATGACACCATATTCTACTGCAGCATTCAATACTGCAATAGCTCCTTCAGTATTGTCTCCTTCACCGAAACCACCGTGAGACTCTACAGGTATGACAACTGCATCAAGACCTA
>JAGCLR010000315.1 GCA_017646885.1 Methanobrevibacter sp.
ATTGGCCTTCCTTTGAGGAGACAATAATTCCCCATTTTGTAACTTCCCTTGCCTTCACGATTCTTGCAAATCTTATTCTCAATATCCTGTCTGCATAGGAACTCATTTCACGGATGTCTCCGCTATAAGGATCAATAGCTAAAACTGGAGCTTTTGTAAACAAATATATTCCTAAAGGATGGAAATTACCGCTTCCAATGAATAGGTAAACATCTGCCCCTAAATTCTTTACTGAAGCGAAATTGCAACCTAAAACCTGGCCTTTTCTTGTGCTTCTTGAAGAGCCAATCACAACTTCCTTGCCGTTATCCTCTAAAAAGTCTACAATCTCATCAAGCAAATGCAAGTGCTGGGCAGTTGTTGCAATAGCTATTTTGGAATAATCCTTCAATTGTTCCAATGCCTCTTCAAGGTAATCCTTTATCTTAACATTGGCTTTAGCTTCTATAAACATTGTTGGAATGCTGTATCTTAACGGAAGTGGAGTATGTCCATAATGAACAATGAAATCAACTATTCCATTCATCTTTCTGTCTGAAACGTCACATGCTCCAAAGCAAGGATCTGCAGATACAATTACAGTAGCTTCAGTTTGCTTTTCTATTTCCCTTGCAAGAGCTACAGCCTGCATCTTAAGTCCTTCTGGAAACTGCAATCCTACATTCCTAACATTCAAAGAGTTTATTTTCTTTATAACCCTTTTAAGCTCCATATCGTATAATGCCATTTTATCAACTAACAATGAAAAATAATTTAAAAAAAGATTAAATCCAAGACTTAAAATCCTAAGACATAACCTTAAAAATAGAATAAATAATTAAAAAAATAAAAAGTTAGCCATTTTGACTAACAAAATAAAGCTAAAGCAAATTCATATCAATGAATCAGCTACAACTTTTCCATCAACAACATCCAATTTTACAAGAGTTTTGATGTCTTCGCCGGTAGCTTCTTCAACAATGCCTTTACCTTCGCCTTTTTCTACAACCACTACAGTGTCAACCAAGTTTACGCCAATGGATTTCAATTCATTGATTACAGCAGTGAGAGTTCCTCCTGTACTTACTACATCATCCACTAAAAGGATGTTTTCTCCTTCACCTAAGTCATTGATGTATAATTTGGAAGTTGCGTAACCAGTGGATTTTACAATCTCATGTTCACCAGGCAATCCGTATTGTCTTTTACGAATAACGATAAATGGAATGCCTGTTTCTAAAGATAATGCAGTTGCAATGTGAATACCCATTGCTTCAACACCTACAATCTTATCAATTTTAGACAAATCTAAAATTTCATCTATCACTTTAGCAATTTCCTTTAAAACTGCCGGGTCCATTGCAGGAACTCCATCACTGATACCGTGAACAAAGTAATCATATTCCCCTTTCTTAACAACTGGTGCCTTTCTTAATGATTCTACTAATTTTTCAAGCATTTTTAACCCTCGACTACTATAAATATATCTTTTGACATAATATTCAATTCAAATTTTAAATTAATGATAAAAAATAAAAAACTTAAAATCAAATTTATGTATCTATATCAATAATTTTATAATAAAAGATAAATAAACTTTTATATAATATTAATTTATACATTAAAGTTAATAAGATAATCTATTATTTTGTTTTAGAGAACTGAAACAGAATAGTGATTTAAAAAATTAGTGATTTTAAAAATTATAATTATTAATCCATTATCAAAAAATATCGGAGAGATATTATGTCAATGTTAGGAAGTTTAGGAGAAAACCTTACAAACACCATGAAAAAATTGGCTGGTATGAGTGTTATTGACAAAAAGGTTGTAAAGGAAGTAGTGAAGGATATTCAAAGAGCTTTAATCCAATCCGACGTAAACATCCAGCTTGTATTAAAATTATCCAAAACAATCGAAGACCGTGCACTTAATGAAGAGCCACCAAAAGGAATTACCCCAAGGGAACATGTAATCACAATTATCTATGAAGAGATGGTCAATCTTTTAGGCAGTGAAGCTAAAGAGCTTGAAATCAATAAAAAGCCATTCAAGATATTGTTCTTAGGATTGCAAGGTAGTGGTAAAACCACAACAATCGGTAAATTATGCAAATACTTGCAAAGAAAAGGTTTCTCTCCAGCAGTTGTATGTACAGACACTTGGAGACCTGCAGCATATGAACAGTTAAAGCAACTTACTGAAGACATGCAAATCCAGCTTTATGGAGACCCTGACAATAAGGATGCATTAGACCTTGCAGAGAAAGGTTTGAAACACTTTAAAAACCAGAAGATCATTATTTTCGATACTGCAGGTAGGCATAAAAACGAAGAGGATCTAATTGAGGAAATGAACAAGTTGGACAAAATCATTGAACCTGATGAATCCATTCTTGTTATTGACGGTACAATAGGTCAACAGGCAGGAGAACAAGCTAAAGCATTTTCACAAGCTACCGATATCGGTTCCATTA
>JAGCLR010000316.1 GCA_017646885.1 Methanobrevibacter sp.
TCCTTTGGATTTTCAGTCCAACGCGCGCACCAGCTACGCCAAAGTTCCAATGTTGTGGGAGAGGAGGGACTCGAACCCCCAGTCTCCAAAGAGAGCGGATTTACAGTCCGCGCGGCTACCAGTTACCGGTTACTCTCCCAAAATGCGGTACGTACGGGACTCGAACCCGTGACCTCCTGCGTGACAGGCAGGCATTCTAACCATCTGAACTAACGTACCTAAAATAAACAATTCCAACCATATTGCAAGTTGGATTATACATAAAGCTCTCTTCGACTTAATGATATAACGTGCTCTCCTAACAGTCACCCATAGACGCCTCCCTCGACTATTCTATGCGGGAATCGAACCCTGCGACCTTTATATCACTTTACATATAACATCTCAAATATTCAGCATCCTGTGCAATCAGGGTTCTAATTCAATTACTACTTCTTCATCCACAATTGGATTCTCTTGTTCATAAGAATTATTATCTTCATATGACTTTCAAAGTTCTTATATAGTAATTTTTTATGAATTAGCGAACATCCTTGAAAATTGTTAGACATATCTTTTACAAAGATATAAAACTTTTTTTATTTCACAAAATTTTTTTGATACTTTTAAAAATTTGCTATAACCACTTAGCTATTCTACCAATACGCGGTGGAAATCGGATTCGAACCGATGTACTAATTTAAAATTATATTGTAAGTATCACATTTAGTGTTTGTTATAGAGTATTTTCTCTAATTAATGAGTAACGATTGCTTCTATAAATCAATTGTAATGGAGCGTGTACATCCATCTGATCCATATCTTTGAAGTTACAAAGCATTTGTTCAATCATGTTTGGATCTCCAGGAATATACATAAAGTTTGGAATACCTTCCCATTGTTTTGGATTACCTGTACGATAACCTTTAAGTACATCTACAATAATCACATATGGTTTATATCCTAAATATTCTTCACAATCGTTAAAGAACTGAATCAAAGATGCCCTAGCGTTATATGAGTTGTTAATATCTCCATCTGATACAATTGTCCAAATTGGATATTGCATTAACGCATCTTTAATTTCTGGAGTTTCCTTAATAATACTTGCAAAATATTTTGGAATACAGTTTAGATATGTTCCACCTGATTTAAATGCAGCATTACAAAAGTTTTGAATATTTATATAGTTATCATAGAACGATAGCTTAGGATCTACAAATGGTTTTGGTGTAACTTTAACAGCTTCACTACGATAAAACATATTAGGACCAGATTGTCTAGTCATATTTATCGCAGTATACAATCTTGCTGTATTACTAAAGAATCCCAACAAATTTCTAGCAATATCGTCTGGGTTCTTTACCAGGCAAACAGACGCAAGGAAAGTTGCAAAGTTAAATGGAGCGCCAGTCATTGAACCAGAATCATCAATAATGGTCAACATGTTATAAGGCAAGTTAACTTTATTTACAAATGATTCTAATTTCAATTTATCAATTTGATTATTACAAATCTCCTGATATAAAGTCTTAAAGTTAGTTGCACCAACGGTAACTTTTGCCTCTTTCTTAACTTTGTCTAACTTTAACAAATCGTCTGTAGATGCTGTACCTTGACGCACTTTTTCTTCAAGAATTCTTTGCTGTTGTTGTGCGGCTTCTTTACCCGCTTCCCAAGCTTTATACCATTTGTATAACTGTGGATATTTTAATGAACCATCCGCCTTTGTTTGATATAAAATCCTATTTTTAGATCTAAATCTTGCTTGTGACGGAAGTGAATCAAACCATTTTATGAATTGTGCTTCATCAAAATCATTGATTTTCTTTGAAGAAAACAATACAGATTCTAAATCTTTAATATATTCTTTTCTCCAGTTACGGTATCCATAAAAGTTTGCATAGGTTGTACCATTAGACGAATACTCCCAACCCATTTCTGTAGACAACTGCTCTAAGAATTTAACTTTAGATTGCATTGTCTTTAATGTTTCAGGAAGCATTTTCTTCGAATGTGCACGTTTACTTAATCTTGGAATAGTTAAGAATTTCGCAAGTAGCATTTTAGCCATTCTATTATTTCCGTTAATAACTTTATAACAGAATTCTACTAACATGTCGCAGTATTCTTTGTGCTGATATGCGTTTGCTACACTAATAACAGTTCCATTTCTTTTGGTTTTTACTCTATTTTTGAACAAAAGATCAAAACAAGTATATTCATTAAATAGTCCTGCCATTAAGAATTTCTTAAACTGTTCACGACAATTTACATACATCCACTGAAAGATAACCTCAAATTTATCTCTATCTGCTCTACCTCCATTGTCTTTTTTCTGAGGATACCAAACGTTGTGTTGTCTATTAGTAATATCTCCAAATGAAAACAATAAAGAAAAGAACATTTGTCTTTGTTCTGGAGTTTTACATTCATAAAATGCTGCAGATAATTTATTTGGGGTTACGTTTCCACCATATACATCTAGACAGTGATTCATCCCTACAAAAGGATTCTCGTTACTTTTGTTAAATTGTACTTGTTGCATAATAATGATTTTAATAGTTAAAATTGTAAGTAACGCAGTAAGATTAAAGTGAGTTTAGTTTCACTTCCATCTCAGCGATACGCTGTTCAGGAGATTTCGTAGACTCCTTTAATTCAGCGATTTCTTTTTGTAGTCTAGCCTTCTCTTTGGCAGTTTCTGCCTCCAGCTCTTTATACATCTTATACTTAATTAGAAGATATAAGAAATCTTTTTTATCTCTTAATTCTCCAATTTTTACCGCAGATGTACCGTTAAAATCAAACTCATCTTCTGCCTCAAGCTTAACAAGTTTATTCTTAATGTTTGCATACATCTGTTTTAAAGTATTTAAAGTTGTGCAATGAATTAACTCTGGAAGAGTTGGATTAATCACACCATCTTTAAATGATGTATTATAGTACAAATGTTGTACTGATAATAAATGAAGACGTTTTACATCTTCCTCTGTAAAAGTAATTGTTGCCATAAATTAAAATGAGTAAGTTGTGCGCAGACGGGGTTCGATCCCGTACTACGTGAATACACTCACCTGCGCTAATTTAATTTCTTGTTAACTCTTTCCAATACATCGATTGGTTCTTCATAGAAAATTCGTTGTTCGTCTCCAGAAACGAATCCAAATGCTACTAGAATCTGTCCAAATCTCAAATCAGGATTATTTTCGATACATTCTTTCAGATGTTCTAATAAAGCATTATTAGATTCGGTTCTTTTAACGACTTTTTCTTGAGTTGATTTAAGCTGTAACTTCAGTAAATCCGTTAGGTTCATATACTTTTAATGATTGTAATTCATCATCCCAAATAAACATCATTCTTGAGTCACACATATAACAGTTGTCTTTATGATACACCATACCATCATCTTGCATCTGAGAATGTCCAAAAATTTGGATTAACTCATCTACATATGCTGGATTTCTTGTAACATCTGTTACATGTGCCCAAGTTGGACCTCCAGATGCAGCAAATCCACCTCTAGACCATCCGATTTCAGCAAACTTAGGATTTGCATCAAAGTCGAATTCGGTACGACATGAATGTGCCGATTCAGTATAATTCTCTTTCCAGGTCTTAAACATCTCTGTAAGTTTTTCCACAATGTTTTCTGCGGTAAACTCAAATTTATTTTGTTCTAACCATGTCTGAGAAACACCAGCGTGAGTAAATAAAACATTGTTTATTCTATGAGTAATTTTAAATAAATCAAAATTCTCATTAAACGTTTCTTTTATTTCTTTAGCACGTGCTTGATCGTATCTTGCATATGTATGCGACCATCCCATATACTGTCCATCATGGTTTCCTAACAATAATGTAACTTTTTCTGGATTTGCCTTTTTAAACTCAATTATTTCTTTGAAGTTTTCTAATGCGTCAGCTCCTGTAATTCCTTCATACCCATAAGGGTCTACATAATCGCCTAGGAAAACAATGTGATCAACGCTATCTATAATATCTTTGACCTGTTTCCAAAAGGATCGGCCATGTGTGTCAGGTATTACTGCTATTTTCATTAAAATCCAATTCGTTTAGGTTTCTTAACTTGAATAATTTCTTCCGATGTTTTGTTATAAATTTCTGCCAAAGTTAAAGGTTTATCGGATTCACCTTTGCCTAATTCTTTTAACAATGTATTTGTTTTATCAATTGAAAGTTCTTTAAACTCATACTTTGATATTAGTCTGCCGTCTCGTAATAAAGCCTTATCAATAGATGTTATATCGGAGTTAAAAGTGGCAATAATTTTAATATTCAATATATCCGAATACAGACCATCTGTCATATTTAGAATATTATTAATACCGTCTGCAAATCTACTTGTTGTACGATCTGCTAATAGCATTTCACAATCTTCTAGAATTAAAACAGAATTCTTATTCTCTAACATAAATGAAAGAAATGCAGGACTTGAAACTGCATTCATCAAAGAGTTAGAAAGAATAATATATTGATTTGGATAAGTATTGATGAAATGACGAATCATATTCGTCTTACCAGTACCAGAAACACCATGAAGAATCATTAAACCTGAAGTTCTTTCTGATAAGAATTTTGTCATTTTATCATATTCCGGTTTAAAATCATCATTATAATGTTTATTGATATCTACAGGTGTAACTTGTCCAACTTTACATTCTGTTAAATCAAAATAACCTTGACTATCTTGAGTAACAAGATGTACTTTTTTCTGAAACTGCCTCTTTTCAATACAGCTCTCGATAATTTCTCTTACTTCCTCTTTAAAATAACATTCTTTTGCAAAGTAAATTGATACATATGCACTTGATGCATATATAACAATCTTTTTTGCAACATTGATTCCAGTATGAGTATAATACTCTTCTGTTTCATCGCCAAAATGATCAATCCTAACTAATGGATTGTTTACAGAATAAATATACTCAAATTCATTTTTATTAAAGAATTCGACTATTTTATCATAAAACATACCTCTATTAAGTTTCTCATCTTTTCCTGAAAAAGAGTTAAAATGATATCCACTTGGAACGCATTCAAAATAATTTATAAAGAGCGCATAAGGATCTATTTTTCGAGAATCTCCTTGAATTGTAGTCCAGTTATTAAGATCGGATACTTTTAATACGTTGGCACTAATCATTCTTATTCCAAAGTTTAATTACTTTAACATTACTTGGAAAATAATAATCTTCCCAGTTCTTAAATGAATTTGTAATCGTAACCGTTTTATACAATTTGGAAAGTTCAATGATAGGATCTTGCTGAATTGCGTGTGCTACGCATAAATGAACATTCTTTTTCACATCGTCTGGAAGAGCTTTATGAATTGCAAAGAAAGTTCCTCCACCATCACATAAATCATCTATTACTACATATCCAGGACTAGTAAGAAAGCGTTCATCAATTGGAGTTTCCAATTCAATTGTAATTCCATCTTTTGTTCGAGATTTTTTACAAAGGATTGTATCTCTACGACCGTATCTTTCTTTTGCACCAGTGTCCGGACAAATTATAGTATATGATGAAAACTCTGAATAAAAAGTTGTGCCAAATTCTGGAAACAAAAATTCTTTACCTGTAAGAATTATATCACTATTTACATTGTGAGGTTCAAAGATACGAATAATTGTTCCTTTAAATACTGACAACATATCTAGTATAACTTTTAGAGATATTGCAGAATTCACATTATTAAAAAGCCTATCTGTCCTTCCACATAGCAAATACGCAATGCGCATCATATCGATCCATATACCATTTCTATCACAAATATCTTTTACCTGTAATATAATGAATAAGTCATCCATTGATGCAATTCGAGTATAAATTGTAATAGGTTCTCTCCTATTTAATTCAGAATCAATTACAAGTTGTTTCTGACCGTCTGGATAAGTATCAATGTGATACTTAATCTCAGATTGCTGAGGATAAAGAAAGTTAATTATCATGATATTCAATAATTGTTGGAGCGAACTTATGTTTAGACGCTTTATGCATAGCTTCTATTTTTTGGATTATTTCAGGGTTTTTTACCTCACCTCTTAAAATATATGCGTCAAGTTCAGCATAAGTAAATCCAAAGTTTTCTTCGTCGCTTCGATTTGTTAATCCATCAGATGGAGTTTTATGTACTAAACCAGAAGGTAACTCTAAATAATCACCTAATGCAATAACTTCGGTACAAGTTAAATGTGCAATAGGATTAAAATCACATGCCATATCTCCCCATTTTGTACACCATCCAATATATCTTTCAGATCGATTACCTGTACCAGCTACACGATAACCAAGTTCTTGTGCAAGAGCATACAAATACATCATTCTCATCCTAGGAGGAATATTTGTTCTTGTCTTCTCGCCAAGTACAATAGAATCCCAAGTTGGTTCACCATGTATTACAAACTTTTGTGGAATATTTTTATATAAATCCATGATATTTACATAGATATATTTAATTCCTAAAGTTTTAATTACATCGTAACTTGTTCCTATGTCTATTTGATCACCGTTTGGCATTAGCACTCCTACAACATTTTCTTTACCAAACGCATCTGCGCATAGTTTGGCAACGATTGTAGAATCCTTTCCTCCCGATATACCGAGAACGACTCCACGTAAACCGGAATCGTTCTGGTACTGTCGAAGAAAGGAAATTATTTTTTCATATTTTTCTTTCATTAGAAATTTTCTCCCCAAAGTTGTTGTCTAATTTCTACTAAAGATGTAGAATTTACAAGTTTACCATCTTTGAATATTGGATCAAACTGGTTAACTGAAATTTCAGTATCTTTAAATGTTAAGCCATCCATACATTTATATTGTGGTCCATCTAACAGTACAATACAACAGCCTTTATGTGACTTTTTCATACCTGTATCTGTTTTTGGATCTTTGTATACCATGATTGGATTGCCTTTATGTTCTACATAACTACATTTAATAGCCACATTAAACGTATCACGAGTAAACATGTGCATTTGTCCACTTGCGTCCTGATAAGATAACATTGAAAATCCACCTGCACCAAGAGCTACATTCTCTGCAGAAAAACCCTGTCTTTCAAGTCTCTGATAAATGTCTTTTGCTCTTTCTTGTGTAATGCTATCCCCGTAGATTGCACGAACATGTGAGTCAAGAACTTTATAGCCTTTTGAATTAGTTGTACCTCCAAAAATTTCCCACAAAAGTTCCACAGTTCGAACTACAATCATTACAGGATCACCAGAATCACCTCTAACAAATAGTGTTCCATCTCTTTTAAGAATTTCTTCTTTCAAAGATGGAAGTATTTTTGTTACAACATTCCAATAATCAAATGAATCACAAACCATAGAGAAATTACCAGTAGGATAAACCTCTGTTAGTAACCTTTTTATAGATGGTGTTTCATCTTTATCAATTAGAGCAGAACTACACATAACAGAATGTTCGGTAGATGCCATTCCTCCTCCAACTAACTCGTAAGCAGTATCATACATATCACCAGTATACTGAATACCTGGAATATTTGATGACTTCTGAAATGATAACAAGAATGCGCTAGACGCTTTAATTGCAGCATGTATTCCAGGCAAACTTCTAAATCCAAATTCAGATATAGCGTTTCTTGGAGATATTTCAGATGTTTTATTGAAATAATAATTTGCAATCATTCTATACTGTCTAACCGCTGTAGCAACACACATTGTATACCATAACTCTGAAAGCATAAGTGTCTCAATAAAATTTGTACACCATGCAAAATCAGGATGAGTGTTTGAAATTTCTAACATTGGGATTCCAACTGGAACTAACGCACCTTCTGGAAGAGCTTTAATTTCAATTGGCAAATATCCTAATTTATGTAGAGCTTCAATTTTTTCCTCATGACAACGTCCAGGCATAGTTTTGTTGATAACACGTCTATATTCATCAAGAACTGTTTCTAATGGCAATTTAAAGAAATGCTCATTAAAATAATCAATAAGATATTCTTTGATAAATGCCTGTAAACCAAAGAATACAATATGATTAAATGCATCAATTCTTGACTTTCTTGGAACATAGTACGATACAATTTTTGTTATTTCTGGATCATACTGTCTCTGATGATCTTGTTTATAAAAATCGGATAATAAAACTGCAAGCGTATTCATACTATCTGTTTATTACTTTCATTTGTAATCCTTCCATTACATCTAATGCTTTTTCGTGAAGTGCTGGGTCAAATGATTTACAGCACGAAGCATCAACTATAATTTCAGCAAATTTTGTATTTGACTGTAAACACACAGCTACGGATAATACACATAAGTTAGTTACAAGTCCAACTATTTCAATTGAATCGTATATCTCTAAAGTCTTTACCCCAGATAAATAGTGGATATCATCTGCGTTAAGTCCAAAAGTATACTTATCAATATGTGGTGAATAGTCATCTCGTAATTCATCTACAATTTGCCAACCATGTGTATCTTCATAACAATGCGGAACAGGAAGAGCTCTACCTTCTCTAGTAAAGTTATAGATTGATTCATAATGTGTATCTCTAGTAAACACTACTTCGTGTCCATCTTTAACATAAAGTTCAATCTTTTCTTTAATTCTAGGAATAATTTCTTTCGCTTCAGGGAAACCTAGTTTCCCTGTCACGAAATCATTTTGCATATCAACGACAACTAATAATTTTTTCATTAGAATAATAGTGATATAGGTGAAGATTTGATTAATTCAATAACATCTCCGTTTACATGGCGATATATCCAAGATGTAGGTGATGTTTTAACAAGATCTTTAATTTTAACGTAATACCAACAAAAATCTGAATTTGCTTCAGAACTTTCATAAATTCTTGTTTCAAACTCTTCTTCTGCAAAGCTCAAAGTATCATTACCAAGATCTCGTCTTGTGCCATCCTTATGTATTTGAAATCTCTTTACAAATACATTTTGTGGCGTAAAGTTCATCATTTTTGCACATTCAAGCGGAGACTCATCGTATCTATTTACTTCAGATACAAGTGCCATAATAATATCAAATGTAATTGAAGTAAATTTATCGAACACTTGTAATATTTCTTCTCTCCAATTCTGATTAATCAACTCCACATCTAGAATTTCATTAATAACCGAATCAGGTACACTATCATACAATCTTCTATAAAAGATTCTAGAAGGTCTATTGATAAGATTATCATTTAAACCGTGTAAATTGTTAACCGTTAAAATAAACAGATGAGCGGCATTACAAGCGCCATCTAACAATTGTAACATTGTTACATCGTTTCCATTTCTTCCACCTGAAACGTAAAGTTTTTCATACTCATCAATTAATACAACACACCTTCCTAATTCTGGACTAGCCATAAAGCTAATTAAATCAGAACCTTCGTATGTTTCATCAATAATGATTACTGGTAAACCTGCCTTAACACACAACTGTTTCGCATCAATTGTTTTACCTGCACCTTTAGTACCACCTAACAAAACGCTTAAGTTTTTATTAGTAGTATTAAAAGTATTAAGAATGCGATCAATGTGTTTAGTATCGCCATAAATTCTTGGAGGAAGAATAAAATCTTCAACTCTCTGAAGAAAGTACTCTAAACTTCTTGGATCTTGTTTTAATCTGTACGTTCCTATTGGAAGCTTATCATGTGATCCTGTATAAGAACCAATGTGATAATTGTGATTGTTTTGAATAATCATTACTCTGTGTATTTCCAAATTTCTACTTCAAATTCTTCGCCAAAAACATCTTTAATCATAGCATAGATTACATTCCAACTTGCACCGCCTCTATAACAGCCAATGTTATATGGAAAAGCAACACTTGTTAGTTTAAACATTCTCATGTTCTCTGCCAACATGGTTAATCCAGTATAAAATGCTTCATAGTTTGTATATCTATTACCATCATATCCAAATGATTCTTGACCAACAAGATTACAAATATATCTTGTTTTTTCTTCATGTGTGTTAATCAATTGACATTGTCCAAGTTTTAAATATTCTCCAAGAATTGCTTTACGATACAATTCATATACATGTGGATATTTATTCTTTACTTGAGCTGCAATGCCAGATCCCATTACACCTTGTGCGTTACATTGATGTACAATTACTTGTACTGTGGAGTTAAAAACATCTCCATTATGTTCTGTAATCATTAGTAAATTATGTTTAATTTGTCTCTGACTTTTGCTAAAGTGTTTGCAGCAATTTCTCTTGCTTTCATAGAATTATCCATAAGAAAATCTACTACATCAAAATGATTACTAAAATCTATTCGATCTCGTCTAAAGTCTCTAAATTTTTCAATTAAAAGAGTAGAAAGAATTGTTTTAAGTTTAGATTCAGTAATATTTCCAGCAAGATATGCTTCTTTTAACGTTTCAAATGTAAAAAGACTTGTTGTAGCCCAACTTATATCTGATTCAAATGCTTGTAAGTAACTCCAAACAACATGGTTTTCAATTGTAGTAGGTTTGCCTACAACAAATGGAACTTGAATGGATTCTACCTTTTCTCGAATTACATCTGGAATATCAGATAAATAAATGCAATTATTCAATGATTTACTCATTTTTCTTCCATCTAATCCTGGTAGTCTACGACATACTTCGTTCTGAGATAATAAAATTTCTGGTTCAACAAGAGTTTTACCATAAATCTCATTAAATGTTCGAACTATATCTTTAGTAATTTCAATCATAGGAATCTGATCTTCTCCTGCTGGAACAAGTGTTGCTTGAAATGCAGTTATATCTGCAGCTTGACTTACTGGGTAACTAAAGAAACCCAATGGAATATCTGCCACATAATTGCGCATTTTAATTTCAGATTTTACAGTAGGGTTTTTCTGCATTTTTTGTACACTAACTAAATTCATATAGTACGCAGTTAACTCATATAGTTCTGGTACTTGTGATTGAATAAAGATTGTACAACGACTAGGTTTTAATCCTACTGACAAGTAGTCTCTTGCAACCTCAATAACATTGTCTTGAAGTTTAGACGGATCTCTCATGTTATCAGTCAAAGCTTGAGCATCTGCAATCATAACGTACATATTCTCATGCTCATACTGAAGTTTAGTTCTCTGTTTAAGAGAACCAGCATAATGACCAAGATGTAATTTACCTGTTGGTCTGTCTCCTGTTAATATTGTGCCCATAGTTAAAAAATTGTTATGCGGTGCTGCCGGGAGTCGAACCCGGATCTCTCACGCGACAAGTGAATATAATTAATTAATTTTGTAAGCATCTATCCAACACAAGATGCTGTAATTTTTTAGAATCCTACCGTTAGACGACAGCACCAAATTAAAAAATGCACCAGATGGGACTCGAACCCATGACCCCGAGCTTAACAGGCTAAATCTTAGTATTGTAAGTATAAAATATATACTAGATACGTGCTCTACCGCTGAGCTACCGGTGCATTAAATATTTATTTACAATGATTTTCTAACAAATGTTCAAGAATCTTATCCATTGGATCATCTTGATTCATCAAAATGATTTCAACTTCAAGTTTCTCTGCATTTACGGAATATTTCTCTACAACTTTCTCAAGTTCTCTACTACGAACAGTTCTAAGTTTTTCAGGAATATTGTATGGTTCTCTATTTGACCAATTGTGTTCCATGTTTACAGTTCCAAATTCAGTTTTTAACTGATGCCATGTTTTATTAAATTCAGTCAAAAGTTTTTCAATATTCTTATATGTTTCACTTGGAACATATGCATCTTCTGCAGCTTTCCAAGCAGCAGTGTTTTTGTCGTTCGCAATTTGTTTAAGTTTTGCAATAATTGCACTTCTTTCTTCTTTGTTAAATTTTTTCTTTGCCATAATAATCTATTATTTTAATCTTTGGTTTAAGGGTCGTGGGAGAAGGACTCGAACCTCCAATAAACAGGGACCCATTCATATATTAGTATTAAAGTTTTTTGTAAGTAACTTAAGTTACTAAAACATAATAACCTGCGCGTTTACCAATTTCGCCATCCCACGATAATTTTGTGGCGCACCTAGGATTCGAACCCAGACTACCGCCGTATGAAAGCTGAAACTCATTTAATATTATAAGTATCTACGATACTATGAATAAAATAAGCGTGCTACCATTACACTAATGCGCCAAAAAACTCTCCCAACACCTCACGGCCATAGGAGAGTGTAAATAATTTGTTTTTTATGAAAGCAACAAACTTACTTTACTTGTTGTTAAGTTTGTCAGAGATCTTCGGAATGTCCATATTCTTCATGATATTCAACATTGGTGCAACCTGGGTTACAAGATTGCCCATTAGGTCAGTAATACCCGAACCTTTAGAAGTATCCATAATCTGGATATTACCAAAGTTCATATGTTTGAATGCTTCAACCTGAGTCTTAGCAACATTCTCATATGTACCTTCCTGTACCATCTTAAATGCGATAGCAATCTGAGGATTTGCTTCCGCAGCTTCAATCATCTTCTTGAAACCTTCAGCTTGTGCAGCTAATTTAGCAGCCTCAGCCTCAGCCTCTGCTAGACCTTTGGCTCTAATTGCCTCTGCTTCAGCTTTACCAATTGATGAAATTGCCGCAGATTTACCTGCCGCTTCTGTTGACTCAGCTTGTGAACGACCTTCAGCAATTTTTACTTTTGCATTCTTATCAGCTTCTGCTGTTTTCTCCAGTTTAATCTGATAAGCCTCTGCCTCTTTAGCAGCCTTCTCTTTAGCAATTTCTGCAGGAACAATCTCATCAGCATACAACTGAGCTTTTGCCTTCTCAGCTTTAGCCAACTCTGCTTCTCTCAAAGCAAGCTCTTCCTCTTGCTGAACCTTTGCCTGAGCTTTAACTACCTCAATCTGCGCCAACTGTTTTCTTTCAGCAACTTTTGCAGCAGCCTCAACTTTTGCAGTTTCTGCAGTTTTTGCAGCTTCTACTTCAGATACTTTAAGCTCAGCTTGTTTAGCAACAATTTTCTTCTGAGCTTCAATTTTACCTGTTTCAGATTCTGCATTTTTCTGAGCAACAGCAACATCCTTAATTTTATTCGATTCTGCTACAGAAATTTCCTCATCTTTAATAGTCTCTGCAACGCTAGAATTTTTAATTTTCTGCTGCTCTGCCTGTTTAATTGCACCATCCTTCTCAGCGGTTGCAATCTCAACGTTTGCCTGGTTAATAGCAATCGCTTTATCTTTCTGACCCAAAGCTTTGATATAACCAGCCTCATCGTTGATATCAATAATATTAACATTAATCAACTGAAGACCAATCTTCTTAAGCTCTGTTGCTACAACTTTTCTAACTTCATCAAGGAATTTATCTCTTTCTGCATTCAACTCCTCAATTGTCATATTAGAAATAATCAATCTTAGCTGACCATAGACAATGTCTTTAACCAAGTCTTCAATCATATCTGCATTAAGTCCAACTAATCTTTCAGCAGCAGCTTGCATAATCTCTGGTTCAGTAGAAATACCAACAGTTACTGTAGTAGGTACATCTACACGAATATTCTGAGATGAAAGCGCATTCTGGAGATTACAGTTAAACTGCAAAGGCCTTAATGACATATAAGAATAGTTCTGAATAAATGGCCAGATGAATGAGGCTCCACCGTGAACACATTTTGCAGACTTATTTCCCTTGATTTTACCATAGATAACCATGATCATATCAGAAGGACATTTTTTGATTCTGGACAATAGTCCAAGGACTGTGATCAATACCACAACCACAAGTGCAATGATAACGTAAATTGAGTTCATTATTTAACGATTTTAAGTAAGTTTCTATCACCTTCAACATAAACCCTATCTCCAAATCGAAGATTCATAGGTTCATCAGATATTACAGGGACTTGTTTAGCAACACCCTCTAATATAATTGTACATTCTCCTGAGCTGCCATGCCAAGAGTAAATTTCTACTAATTGTTTTGGAATATGTTCTAGATATTCAATTTCATGAGAAAGGTTTTTCGATAATTTACGATAAAGCCAATCTAATAAAATAACACACAACACACCAACCAATAGAGATGTTCCAACTGTTCCTAATGTACATTTATCATAAAGACAAAGTGTAGCACTAAATCCAGTTAAAAAATGTAGAAGTCCTTTAAAAGACAACACATCCGAATCAATATCGAAATCAAATCCGATAAGATTCACAACAGCTTGTAAAAATAACACTGCAATACAAACTGTAAACATAATGTCATACCAAAGCATAATTTACCAATATTTTTATTTAAGTTTGCTACAAATCCATCCAGCAATCAACAAGATTAAACCAAATGCTGTACCAAGCAATCCAATTGCGATTAGTACACTACATATAAATAGAATCATTTATTTAAACTGTTTTTGACATCATCTGTAAGCATGGATACAAATTGAACAATAAATAAAAGTATACTTACTATGATTGGAGATAACATTAATATTGCAAAAATGAGTAATAATGCTTTCATGTTAAATCTCTTTTTCAATAATTATTTGATTTGAAACAATTCCCGAAACACCAGAATCATTAATTTTTCCATAATAAACTAAAGATCCTTTAGGGATAATACATCTAACTAGTACAACGCCAAAATCTTTTTGTATTTGTACGTAATCATCTTCAGGTGGAGTTTGAAACGAATGAAAACCTAGACTAATTCTAGCTTTACCATGTGGAGCACAATGATGTTCTACAAATATCTCATTACTGTATTTTTTACCTTTGATGTATTTAAAATATCTAAATTCCGACTTGTATATTACAGTTGGTTTTAAGAAAAATAAATACCAAGGTCGTTTAACAGTTACTCCTTTATACACAAACTTATAACAATACAGATCCTCTGTAAGTGTTTGTGCAGCTGCATGTTTATTAATTATCAGACACATGTTCTGGTTCGTTTGTTAAATATTCATCACACATCCTATTAAGAACATTTAATGTTTTATCTGGAAGTTGTTTAGCAGCATCAGAAGATTGTAAATAATCTATTGCAGATCCAACTCCAAATATCATATAAAGTTCTGGTTTAGATGGAACGAATATTGTTAAAAGAAGGCTTACAATGAAAATCGGAGCTGCTATTCTAAATGTTCGATTGGCGGCTTCATGCTCACTTTTATCTTCTTTAGGATCATTAATACATTTACCAACACCTGAAATAAGAGATGCTATACCAGATATTCCAGCAAACACTATTGCAACAACGCTTAGTGTACTTAATACAGATAATAAATATAATTCAAGCATAGTCTTTTAAATTTAAAGGGTTCAACCCTGGAGTGTGTTACACTGCAGCGCAATGAAATTAATAGCCACACTCCCTGAGGTTGTTCCCGGGTTAACTAAGAGGTTACTTCACCTCCGCCCGAACACGGACAGTCTTGCGGCAATCAAGACATCTTCGTTTCGCACACGTCATTGCCGTTTGTGTACTTATCGAATTAAAAGATGTGCTTAGGCATATAACACATCTTGATATTTTTTCTCTACCAAATCTCGAATAGAACGAGGAATGTTAGATTCTTTTGTTTTAATCAAATAATACGCATATTTCAGATCATTAAATGTAGAAATATTGTGTTCTTCTAATTTAACATCTGGAACACGTACATGATATCCAACAAATCGAGCTTGCATTTGTTCTAATTGAACAATTGGTAGATCGTGATATTCTGGTTGTAAAGCAAGTTCAGTTATTTCATCATCCAGTATTTCAATACCTTCTGGAAATTCAATCTTATCTTGATGTGTCCAACACAGAAATTCATTACCGTTCGGAAGTTTGCATCTTTTTATCATAAGTTTCAAGGATTTCTTTCCATTTCAGTTCATACTGAATTAGAATTAGTTTTTGAAGAATTTTCACTTGCAATTGATAAGGTGTGAGACTACGAATTGAATGTAATTCAGCGGCCTTATCTTTCTGTAACTCTGCATGAAGCTCATGGAGTTCATTAAGAATATGTTCATCCATAATACATTAAAAAATCAACTCGGTTTACATCAATAAGCAGAATAACAAAATCGAAAGCTAGAACAAGAACCCTGAGATCCCACAAGAACAAGATCAAAAAAATTTTTGTTTGGACTCAGGAAAGTCTGTCAGAATCGAGTGGAACTCAATTCTATCATTAAAAAATATAGCTTTTAATAATTTTGTTAATATTAAGGTCTTATTGATATAAACCGTTCAATAAAGTTTTGCTAAACCGCTCAGTCTTTATTTAGAAGATAATTCGTGTTGAAGATCCTGTAGAGAATGTGGTACAATAATTTTCAATTGCTGAATTGTTTGAAGTACCCCATTATGCTCCATATCGTATTCTTGCTGAGATTCACGCATTCTATTTGCAATATCTGTTACTTCAAGATTGTATTTTGACATTGCTTGATTATAGCGAAGTTCTTCGGTTTTCTCAAGATCAGACTTAAATTTATTAAGTTCTGCTTGAGCACGACGATGATCTTGCTGTAAATCAAAGAATATTGTGTCTACATCTGATACAGATACTGAAGGTTCAAAACGATGTATGATGTTTTCAACAGCAGTTTCAGACAAATATGCAGGATTATTTTTCTTATCCAACAATACTTTACGAGCACGAGACAGACCACCATTAGGATGTACAAAACCACCTTTTACAGCACATACTGTCTCAAGTGTGTAGTAACGACATCTTTCTCCAATAGGAAGCTCAGAGACAAGAACATCTAATGTCTTCTTAACTGGAGTGGCTGGATACAATTTAAGAAAATCTTTCTGATATTCAGAATGCCAAGTAGTTGAAAGCATTTGTTTATAAAGAGTCTCTTTATATTTAATTGCTTCTTTAAAATACGCAATAAATGCTTTTAAATTGGTAAGTTTCTGAACATCTACCATAAGGTTAATCAAATCTTCTTTGTTAAGTCCTTTTGAAAGTAGAATTGGTTCGCCAGTAAGTGCCTGTAATTTTTCATTGTAAAATTGCAAAGTTGCATGACGAGATTCAATGTCTGCATACATCTCTTTAGCAATATTACATAGATGCTGTGCAGAAGTTGCAGTAATACCCTCTATGAGTGATAATACTGATTCGTTGTAAGTTAAGTTGATGTATTTCATTGTAAAAAGAATTTTCGAGGACGTTCCGGAGGTTGGTAAGTGTGTAAAATGTTAATGTGTATTGGCCTCCGGAACATCGATTTTTGGTAAATTTGCAATGGTCCTACTAGCGTAGAAGCTAAGACTTCTAGATTCTTTTAGGATTGCATGTTTTGTTATTTTGAAGTTAAGAGATTCGATATTTTCTTGTTTAGCATATTTGTGTATGAAGACCATTGCATCTATTTGTTTATAGAGAATGAATACTGCATGAAACAATATGTTAACTAGCACAAGTATTTTAATTGCACGTTTAACGGGTGCTAGAGTGTTTAATTCAAAATCCAATATGTCGGTGACAATGTAAAGGATTAGAAGGATGAAAATAATTGTTAATGGTAGCATGGTTGTGATAATTTTTTTGGGTTTGTTAAGGGAATGACGGAGAAAATTGAGAGGTGATTGGAAAGGTTGGAGGATGGAAGGTGGTGGGAGAGTCCCAATTCCACCTTCACTTACACTACCATTGATTTCTTGCAGCCCTATGATTACTTAACATGTTTGTTTTCACATTAAGTTCTAGCACGTCACAAAATCTGCCTTCTTTATCCTTCTTACCATTCGTTGTGGTATCAAGGAATCGCATCCTAATTTTTCTCATGATCATTTTGAAAATTAAAAAGTTTTTACTATACGCGTGCGCGTTATATAATATATAAGGTATAGTCTCACCAAAGAGCTCCCAACCTAAATCGGGAGCTCAAAACAATATTTAAAACAGCCAAAGCATGAAAGAACTGTCATCATTTGGAAATCTGGAAAATTCTTACTATCTTTACTTCACGATTCTTCAAGACACACACCCGTCAAGAACGCTTTAGCGTTCGCAGACATTAGGTCTAGTTCCAGACTGCGCAAGCAGTCGTTTGGATTAGGTCTGTATTATGTATAGTTAGGGGTCAAAAAAGTGCATTTTGGGGGTCAAAAAGTTTCATTTGGGGGTCAAAAAGTTACACCTCGGGGATCAAAAATTGCAGATTTTAAAAACAAATTAAAAATATGAATTAATATGAGTTCAAAAGTACAACATGTTCAAATCCCGCATCCTATTGCGAAGTCAAAAGTAAAGATTAAAGACTGACTTATTTATGCCAATATCAAAAGATATATGAATAAAGAAACAAGGATCGCATTTCCATCAATTGCAACTATTGCTAATCACTGTCAATGTTCTGATAATACAGTTAAAGATGCGATTAAAAGATTAGCTGAATGTGGATATTTACAAGTAACAATAAGAAAGAACCAAACGAATCTTTATACATTCCCAGAATTACTTGAAAAGTTTGAAATGTTTACACCTGAATTCTTAGATGATCCAAATGTAGATACAAACTTAAAAGCATATATTATTGGATTACAAGCTCTTAGCTTTATAAATTCAGAAAATAAAACACAATCTGTTTGCGGATATTCAAATTATGAAATCGCAGACAAATTAAATATCTCTGAAAGGAAAGTTAAAACTTATAATGCAGAGTTAAAAGGTAAAGAAATACTAACAGAAGTATCGTCTACAGCTATTGATGAAGCTGGATTTAATAAATCATTAAAAATAATTGATTTAGATAAAATACATCTTGCAGTATTATATGTTGCTGGTAAAGTTGTTGAAATAGAAGAACGTCAAGATGAATTCGATGAAAGACTTCAAAAAATTGAAGAAGCTTTACTACGTATATCAAGACAATCTCAAGTTGCATATGAATCTTCTACAAAGAAAACTACATACAAAAAGAAATACAAAAAGGCTGGAAATTAATCCAGCCTTTTCTTTTCAACCATAACCATGAACAACATTGCTGGAATTTATTGGTTAAAAGCCTCTGAACCACGTCAAGGTTAATTCCACTCAGAGGTGCCTCTCCAACTCGTGGAGAGACTTTACAAATTGTCAAAATTCTTAAAAAACTAATTATGAACTATGTTACTGCAGTCTTACCCGCAAAAATCTTTTCTTATTTTCATTTTAATTCGATCTGCTTTTCTTGCACAAGCAATTCGAACTTTGGGTAATCCATATTGTTTTTTATAAGGAAGCGGATCTGCTTTCAACATTGGATCAAATGTTGATAGATCTGTTAAACTTTTCTCTTTCATACTCATTAAAAGTTAACCCTCTAACATGACTTAAATAACTAACTATAAACTATGACTAACAGTAGAATATGTTAGAGGGTTATGATTATTCTGTGTATTCACAATTGTCACAATGATGACCATCAAATGGTTCATCACAATTTGGACAGATGTAATCTAGATGTTCCATTAGATACTAACTGTTACTTGTTTATAACATTCTACAGTCCAACCTCTATCTCTAAGCTCTTGAGCTAATGCGTCATCTGAGAAAGATTTAATAGTTGGAAGTACATCGCTTGTTACAGGTACAGTTACTTTGAAATCACCTGCGACTTTAGCCTTTTTACAAGGTAACTTTAGCAAAGTTAAACAATATGCATTGGCTTTATCTACATCAGACCAAAGATCAACTGATCCATTCCAGTGATATTCTCTGCGATTCACTTTACGAATGGTATTATTTGCAATCATATAATTCCACATTGCATAAAGTTTCTCAGATGATGGAAACAAATCTTCATCTGCCAATCTATTCTTAAATACTAGAACAGAAAGATAAGGATGTTTCTTAAGTGCGTTAATTGCTTTAGCCATTTTGATGGCATTCTGCATAGTTGGTTGAATCTTCTTTTTCATAATCTTTAATTGTTTTAAATAATGTTTGTGGCCCAAACGGGAGTCGAACCCGTACGCCCCTTTCGGAGCACAGGATTTTAAGTCCTGCGTGTCTACCTATTCCACCATTGGGCCATTAGTACAGTGTACGGGAATCGAACCCGTATTGCCAGAATGAAAATCTGAAGTCCTAACCTTTAGACGAACACTGCATAGTTACTGGTTGACCTATACACCAGCAGGTTTGCTTTTAATACATATAAAGAATTCTACTACTCATTTATTCTTTAATCCTGGTCGGATTAGAAAGAATGCTAAACGATTGGTTGGACAACAACGAAGATTAACTATTTCATAATCTCCGCTATTGCCTTTTAATCAACCATTTACAACTTCACCGTAAACGCATCGCATTAGTCCACGAATTCAATTACAGGAACACGTTTGTCCTGAACTTCCTCACTCTGGAATTTCTTCTGTTTAATAGTTGCATACGATTTACAGGTAATAGTTTTACCTTTCAACGCCTCAACACGCTCCACTGTGTCATACATTAGACACATAGACTTATTAAACTCTGGAGTGATTACGTTGTTGTTGCCATCAGTATAGCTAAATGGATCATTGTGCTGATCACGAATAGCTAGACAAGATGTACCAAAGAAATCAACCTCGCCATTTCTCTGTACTAGAACACCACGAACACGAGGAATCTTCGCATCAGCCTCTGCATCACCGGTAAGAGGTCTAGTAGGATACGAACCTGGCACGATATTCTCTGGAAATGTAACAACGTCACCAACACGAATACCAGTAGAATTCATAGATGAATTGTTACCTTTTAGATCCTCAATAGTACCAAACACAACTTCCTGACCATTGATTTTCTTGTTAAATTGATCTGCATTAATTTTCATGACAAAAATCTTTATTTAATATTATACAATAGGTCCTCCGAAGAGGACCTGATTTTACTACAAATAAGTTGGCTTATAAACCTTTACCCAATATGAAGAATTATGAACCCCAAGATGTTCACCTGTGATTGGATGACGACGCTCACCACCTTCACGCAAATCTACTTCCCACATTGCGTTAGGATACTGACATAGATATGCATAATTACTAGTTGAACAAAATACACGTTTGTCACCCAAATCTAAAATTAGACAACGACGAGATGATCCAACTACATTGAAATCTGTAATTCTTGCTGTTTGAATAGCCATAGTTAAAATTATTAAAACGTTACACTTGTTTTGTACTACTACACCTATTGGATAAGTCTTAGTTCGAGGGATAAGCCTCCGCGGCTAAGGGATACTTCCCTTATTGAGCGGCTAAGTCTTAGTTCCCCTGAGAAAAAGGAAAGGGAGATTACTCTCCCTTATTCTTATTGAGGAACATTATTGCGGTTTCACCTTTGAGTTTGAATTCGTGTCTTACGGATTCAATCTCATTGATTTCGTTTCGGTCAATAATTGTTCTTCTTGATTGTACGTTATTATTGTTTACGAAACATTCTGCCCAATAGTTTAACTCGTCTTTTGCAATTTTCAAAGAGGGATAATTATATGTTTTTATTCCCTCTTTATGAATCAATCCAACGGTGTAAGTTGCCATAGTTGATAAAGTTTAATAGTGAATAAATCAGTAAGTCGCTTTTGGTTTACGAAGTAAACAAAGCGAAACAAAAACAAAGTGCCCCGAAGGGCACAATGTTTATTTTGTTGGCAAAGGCCAATCGGTGCCAACCTCGGGCACATCCTTATTTTCGTAAATTGCGAAAATAGGCAATGAGCCGTTTTCGTTAACCTCGTCGGTTAATTGGTTGTTTTTGAAAACGGGCAATGTGCATTTGACACGACCGATGCAACGAACAGTTTTGCCCGCCACAAAGGCGAACAAATCATAATCGTTCATTCTTCGGTACAATTCCGCCATAAGCGGATATTGTTCGAAGAACTCGGGATTTAGCGCAGACTTGCGAAGACTGCTGATGTCAAACGGATGGCCAGTTTGAGTGCGATTTAGCACTGTGGCAAATACCGAGGTCAACGAGCCGTTCTTTCTCGGTTTAGAATAAAACGAGAAAGAATTTAGTGGCGGGAAGGTGATGGAATCACCTGTGAGCCACATATGGCCACCACCTGTGAAGCCGTTTGCTTTCAGTGCATCAATTGCTGATGCGTTTGCCTCTTCTGCGTTGTTTTCGGACACCGCAATAACCGTTTTCGTTTCGGCAACACCGTTGCCAAAAGAAAATAGAGAAGCATCTATCTTCATATGTTAATTAAAAGCAAATATAATACAAGGTCTTTGTTGAGGCAAAGCCTGTATCATATCAATAATCAACAAAGTCTTAGTTCCCTCCGAAAAGAAAAGCAGGACTGTTATAGTCCTGCTTTTGGGCAATATTTATTATGCACGTTTTCGTAATCTTTTTTTCTCATGTATTTCTAATAATATGTCATCAAAATCATCACAATCGTAATGTTTACATAAGTTCTTATCTGCGTATTTAATTAATAGTTTAACCATTCGAACTTGTTGTTGACGTGACATTCGCTCAAAATACACTTCCTTGTTATCAAACATAAAAGGTTTTACAGGACGTTTTAGAATTTTTTCAACATCTTGTACAAAAGCAGTTTGAACGTCTTGAGAATAACAGTGTGCATAGAACAAAACTAATTCCATATTAAGGTTATTTAAGATTAAATAAAAAACCTTACACATTTGTGTAAGGTTTAAATTATTCTACAAAATCAATGGCACATTCTCTATAGAACTTGATAATCCATTTGCCTTCTTTGAAGATTCTATCGTATGAACAGCCCTGATATTCAGGATGTTTTATAACAAATAGTTTCACCACATCTGCTGTAAAAGGAAAATCTTTGCCATCTGCAACAATTGTTGCAAGATAAATAGGTTTGCGAATTGTGTTAAATGTTTTCATATGCATATGGTTTAAAAGTTAACAACGTCATAGCAAAGTCTTAGTAAATTCGGATTCTGAAAACTAGAATCTGAGTCAGAAAAATGAAATCGTTTCCCAAATCACAAGGGGAGGGGGCACTTTTTAGGAACACTCCCACCACCTCCACTATATACACAAAAAATAAAAGGTAGACTTTCGCCTACCTTCTTTTCTTTGGACTTGCCAATAAATCATCTCACTCTGCTGGATTAAACTCAGTTTTCATATCTAAGTTCTTCACAGGAAAATTTGGTTCTACGTTAATTTGAATATCCTCGTCTAGCGGTTTTAAGAATGTTTTTAAATCCGCTTCGGACTTTTTCAAGCTAATTTTTGAAGTCTTAGGTTCTTGTACAACTCAAGGTGTTCGAACGATTACAGGTGTTCCGTGATAATCAACAACATCTAAACCTCATTTCATAACTCCTTGCCTAAATCGTTCACCTGGATAACCTCCTCATCTTCGCATATAATCCCTACTATTAAACTTCCAAATATCTTGTTGTCTTTGGACCGTTTCCCCAGTTGCTAATTTACCAGTTTCTACAATATGTCCTGCTGCATCATAATTAATTGTCTTTCCATCAAGCCCAGTTCCAATAATATCTCCATTTCCAGAACTAATAGACTTTGATAAAACTTGATCACCAGACACGGTTCTTGATCCGCTTACTGGACCTAACTCATATACAGGGACCTTTCTACCAGGATAATTTTCGGAAACATATCCTTCATGAACTCCATATTTATCAGGACCTGTTACTTCTGACATGTTATTTAAAGGTTTACGATATAAGTAGGTTCGTACCATGTCGTCTTCTCCGGTAATTGGTCCAATACGAGTATGAATACTATTAAGTCCGGTATAATAACCTCTTCCAGAGGTATGCGTGTCAAAGTCATATGTTTCGGCTAAAGTACCGGCGGTTTCATCTTTTCCAGTTAAGATGTATTTAAGTGCGTCTAACCTATCTTGTTTAGATGTCTTTTTAATACGACTAATTATTTCAGGAACTGGATTTGGACTTCCAGTTGTATGCATTGCGGTTTCAATTGCACGTTTTGTAGCATTTGTACCTCAATTAAATCCTGCTGCACCACCAACAAATCCTGCCGCAAACTGAGGAATTGCCCTCTGAGTATCTGTAAGTTGATAACCTCGGGTATTTAGCATTTTATCAACTCCATCTAATATTAATCCGGTACCTTCACTTGCAGCGTATCCAGTACCAATACCAGCAGCAGTTGCCAAAGGACTTAAATATAAATACTTTGCACCAAAAGGAATAGACGCTATTGCCGCAGCATTCATCGCTGTTTGGACCATTCGTTGCAATTCTTGACCTTGTGCACTTTCACTAAGAGGAACTTCTGCGTTTAACGTTCTACCATAACCATCTTTATAAGTAGGTGGGCTAGTTAACTTTAATCCATCTGTTATATTGTTTAAAAGTCTAGCCGCTAATGATGGGTTTGGATTATAATTTCTTTCTCCAAAAAGAGATGCTTGATTCGCTCTATGATCGTTAGATTTGGATCCAAGAGTTCTATATCCACTTGTGATAATGTTATTTGGATTTGATTCTGATACAATAACAGGGTTTAATTCTCCACCATCAATTGTATTTGCGTTTCTATTTTCCCGACGTAATCTATCTCGTCATTGTTTAATAGATTCGCCTTCTTTTCTAGCTTTATTTGACATTAAACCTTTCCTCCTTCTTCATGAATATCTATCGCCCTTAGCACACCTTCTTTATCAAACATAAAGTTTCCAATGTGTGCATCCATTGGCGGTAACAAATCATTCTCTGAAAATATATTGTTCTTTAAAATACTATTTTTACCTTTTCCAAGAACATATTCAACTTGTCTTGTTTGTGCGGGAGTTAAGTTACCAGGAGCAGAAACAACCCTTGTATTAAAGGTAAATGGAACCCTACTTTTCATAGCGGACTCTGGATCAAACTCAATATGGTTTAAACTCAAACCATCTGTTCTCTGTAAACCAACACCGGTTAAAGGTGTATCCATTGCTCTTTGTGAAAATACAGGAATATGTTCCCCTCTTCAATTTTTTCAATAACCTGCTAATGATTGTGGTTCAGAATATCACAAACGATTTACATCTTTTAAATGTGCATTTGCAGCAGTTGTCATATCTTGAAGATTTGCAAATCTAGAATTTCTAGAACGTAAACCTTTTCACCCTTCAGGTGTGATATCTGCTTCAAGTCAATTACCTTTGCTAAATTTTAGTGCATTGTCTCCTTCAACCAAAACAGAACTTTCTAACCCAGATCTAAAATCATCCATTCTTTCTGCAAACAAATCATCAAAATTATATTGTTTCATTTCCGGAGTTGGAGCAGGATGTCGTCTTGCAAAATATGCACCTTTAACAACATCATCTTGAAATTTAACTTGTTGTTTAGATGGTTGAACCATTGTTCTAACTTCATCTAATGGAGTTCTTCTTGGCGTAAATGCGTATTCTGGAACTTCGTCCAATACTTTAAATGCTGATTTCATTGGCTTAAGAACAGATGCCATTGCTCCCGGTAATAACAATAATCCAGCACTAATGCCTGCTGCTTTATAATTCTTATCAGCTAGGTATCTTGTAGCTTGATAAGCTTCACCTGCATCTCCAAGTCCTCCAATCAATAAATCTTTTCCTAATGATTGTTTTCTTTGCATCTTTTCAGAATCGGAGATGGACATACTATCAATATCACGTATCGAAGATGAAATTCCACCAGTTCTCGCATCTCGAGATATTTCTGAATATTGTTTTATTAGTTCTTTTAACTTGTCTCACATTTCCTTAATTTTTATTATTGTTCAATATATGTTTTGCAAATTTACAAATTTAATTTCATATTTTATAATTCTATAAAAATTTTCTATCTTTACAAAAAAATTTTTATTAAAAATGATATAAAATGAAAATTAAAAAATATCAAAAAGGAGGTTGGATTTCTAAATTAGGAGACATAATGTTGCGAGCTTCAACAACATCTCCTACTTCAGTTACCGGAGGAGATGCTTACGGAGTTAGAGCAATGCAAGCGTTTTCTAACGGTAATGCTGAAAAAGCAAAAGAAATACAAAGAGAAGAAGATAAACAATCCACAAAAGCTTTAGTTCATGGTGCAACTTTTGTAGGTGGTGGATTGTCATCTAAACTATTAACTGACCTTGCGATTACAGGATTGTCAACTGCCGCAGATACCGCAATAGACGGCAACTTGAATAATCTTGGAAAAAATTTGACATTAAATGCTGGATTAGATTTATTAGGGCACGGAACATTCGGAGCTTTAAAGAAAGTTGGAATACAAGATCTTTGAGCTAAAATAAAACATCCTACGTGACAAAAATATTACCATGGCTCACAAGATCCTTTTCCAATTGAAAATGCAAGAATGGGAACATATGCAGATATGGGTTTGCATATGACTAGGGATGAAAATGTAGCAAAACATTTCGCATGAGGTAATACCGGACAAGTTTATGAGTTTTACGCACCTAAACCAACATTACAAACAATTGATATACATAATAATGATATAACGTCATTAATTGGAAATCGAAGATATAAAGCTGGAATGTATCAATACATGGACGCCTCGTCTAGAGATAAACTCTTTTTTGCAGCATTAGATAAATACGGAGGAAAAGATGCGTATGAACGGTATAATGGAATAGGTGCAATGGCATTAAAAGATTACTATCCATTAGCAATCAAAAAAGATTTTGAAATACCAATGCACGAAGTGGTTTGACCAAATCGACCAAAAGAAGCGCATGAAAGATTGAAAAAAATTTATGATTCATTACCGGATGCAGGACCGGACGATATGGCTCCTAAATTTGCAAATGCAAAAGCAAATGAAGAGGCCGCTAAAGTATTATCTGATTATGGACATAAAGTATTACAATATGAAAATCATAATCCAATTGAAGGTTTAAAGCCAGCTTATATATTAACTGATCCAAAATCAATGCATTTGATCAACCCTGCAACAAATTATAATGTAATACGTCCTATAACCACGTTTACTGGAGCAGCGTTGTCTGGATATAGCATTTTTAATAATAAAAAAAAATAAATAGTGTGACAAATTAAAGGCATATTCTGAAATATCTAGAGATGCCAGAACAGATGAAAACTTAACAATAAGTTAACAAAATAAATTTGCACATATTAATTTATTTCATATCTTCGCAGAAAGATTTAATATTACAATTATGAAAATTAAAAAATATCAACCAGGTGGATCTTTAACGGGATATGATAAAGAAATATCCGATTACAAAGACTCCATATTAAAAGCAGAACCTAAAATTCAACAACGTAAAGATGCATATACGGCGTTGACTTCTGGAGAAACTCCATTAAAACCATTTGCTGCAAAAAATATAGTTTATTCACAAGGAGGACAAAACGTTGATGATAATTTTGCAGTTCAATGACATACGCAAAGACAAAAAGCTAGACCTGACTTATTAACAGAAAATGATGTCAATTATGTAAAAGACAGATTGGCTACATTACAATATACAACTCCAGATTCAATGGCGAGTAAAGCTGCGACATACGTTGCAAATAAAGGCACAGTTAAAGGTCCGTTAGCTAATTTTCCAGATGTTTATAAACAACCATTGAGTAGCTATAATTTAGATTATTTAGTAGAAAACGTATCGCCTGAACAAACTAAACAGTTTATTGTTAACGACTGAAAGCAAAAAAAGGTAGCTGGAATGTACTATCCAGAACGTCATCAAATAGTAACTAATCCTTATACAACTCCTTCCACAGGACAATGACCTACAGAATTATCAAAGCTACATGAAGAAACGCATTCATATCAAATGCCATTTCTTAATCAAGTTGCGAATGTTGCTAAAAAATATGGGTTAGATCCAAATAAGTACGAAAATCACGCAAAAGAAATTCATGCAAGATTAATGACTTTTAGAAAGGATTATAATATTGATCCAAATAAAACATACACATTAGATGACATTAAACAGTTAAAACAACAGTGAGTTCAAAAAAGGGAAGATCACGGATTAGGTACAAATCCTTGAAATGCTTCATACCATGATCACGGTTTATTGTGAAATTATTCTGATAAGATGGTAATGGATCTATTGAACAATGTGGCGTTAAATGATCCAAATAAAGGTTTAGGACAACGTCCTAATTTTAATGCCCCCACAAATACGCAATTTGCAAAATTAGGAGCAAAATTAAAACAGTACGATTTTAAATTATATGAAAAATAAAACAGAGTACAAATTAACGCTATTGTGTTTAAAGTACATTCCGGTAATCATGTTTCTTCTTATGTGACTTTACATGATTTGTGCCACATTTGGAATCCCACTTGCCTTTTCAAGTACAATTGCGGGATGTTCATTGTTACCTACAATATTAATATTTGCATTATCAAGTGTATTTCAATTTTGTTGAGTACATAAAACATTAACGATTTATTCGTTTGTTGCAGATGTGTTAATTAACTTAAATAAATTGATTGGATTTGGATCCGCAATCGTATTTTTAAAAGGAATTATGACTGTGGCCGGATTAGTGATATTTATAATATTGTTATTTAAAATAGATCAACTTAGTAAGGCTTGTCCGAAAATTAGACGAGACTTGTTAAAATAAAAAAGGAAGACCAAAACGGTCTTCCTTTTGTTTTATAGTTTAGTCCCTATTTTTGCGATGTTATTTCTTTTGGATTCAATTATTCATAATATTTAGTTTTAAAGTTACACAAGGATAAACAATTATTTTGATATTTTGAAATATCCGAAATTTTTCTCAAATTTGCACAATGTAAAATTTAATTTTTAATTATGAATCCATTTGTATACACCCCATTTTTATCAGAGACAAAAGACGCTTCAGTCGATTTAGATTTGATTAAGACTAAATCGTCTCCTACAATAGATGGAATGTGACAAGGTTTAAACGTTGATTTACTTGACGTACCAGATGTGGATAAAAAGAGCGTTGTTAAATTTAATACACCTGTTTTAACAACACAACCTTATATAAAAGAAACCATGCTTTTTGTGTCTGAAGACGGAAATACGCCTGTTTCTAAAACATTAGGGAAAATAGAATTTTCAAATTCTAATATTGATGTGGGAAATTTAGCTGGGTTGTTGAATTTGTTCGTTGAAGAAGGAATTAACGTACGAGTTACAAGTGGTGTTAGACAAGGAGCCAAAACAAAATCTGGAAACACTTCGTGACATTCTACTGGAGATGCAATCGATATCACACCAGTTAAAGGTGAATCTTTTGAATCTTTGATATATAAAATTAAAAATTCACCAAAAATTAAGGCTTATATGAAAGCCAATGGACTTGGAATTATCGATGAAACTAAACCGGAAATGATGAAACGAACCGGTGCGTCTGGTCCACATTTACATATAGGAAAAGACAAGGCGGGACAAACATTTTTTGGACAAAAAGGTTTTAAATTCCCATTGGTGTATAAACCAGAACCATTGGTTTTAGGTTCTAACCCGTTTGTTTTACAAACTCCAAGAGAGAACCACGTTCCATATATGAACTATCAACATCCTGAATATTATGATTATAATGATACAGGCGCTGTTTATAATGCCGAAACAGATCATTGAGATTCGAGAAATCCGGAAACCGGGTTAATACTTAAACATCCAAACCATCCTACATTTTATAAAACAATGCAAGGAGAAAGAAAAGTTGGAATGAAAGTATTTCACAATTTAGCAAATGATCGATACTATTCATTTGAAGAAGGTGATCCTCGAATAAAACAAATGTTGGCAAAGGAAGATGTGACAGATAAACTCACATGATTTGAAAAAGTTGCTAAGTTTCAAAATGCATTTGAGGATTTTCTTGGAGAAGCAAAACTTGTTGATCAAGAAGATAAGACTAAAAAACAGTGGTTAATTGGATATGGGCTTTCTAAGATTTACAACAAGAAAACAAAGCAATGAGAGCCTGTAAAAGAGGGTGACCGGCTTACAGAACAAGAAGCAGAAGAACAACGTGAGTTGTGATATGAAGATGTATTCAGAAAAGAGATTGACAGATTAAAATTATATCACTTTGATGAATATCCAGATGATTTGAAATTTCAAATTTTTGACCTAATTTATAATACAAAGGGAATTGATAAATCAAAATATTTACAAGAACTATTGAATTATGAAAGTCTTCGAGGATTTGAAAACAATAAATACGATTTGCGTAAAATACTTGAAAATGCAGATTGGAGTTTAAATCACAAAAGAAAGGACGGAGGACATTCTTCATTGGGTCTTAGAAGTGTGATGCGAAGAAATCCAAGTGCAATAGATTACGCAGATTTAGAAAAAGCACTCCATAAAAATGAGTGAGATCAACTTTGAGATAAATATAACAATATTTGAAATCAATAATTATGTTAGGATTTATTGAAAGTGAAATAACTGGAGATGAACTTATTTATTCATCTGCCAAAAAAGAGGATGAGCTTATAAGCTATAAAGTGCAAGATTTACTTCCTGTAATTAATCAGGGTAATCGAGGGATTTGTTGTGCGGTCGTTTGTGCTGAAATGGAAAACATTTTGGACAAGTACACAGGTAAAGGTGATATTAAAATTGATTACGTTTACAAGAAACGAGCAAACAAAGACATCGATGGAATGACTCCAAAAGAAGCATTTGAGATTCTTAAAAACGATGGGTATATTGTCGATTATGCAAGAATTACAAATCTTCCAAGTTTAAAAGATAGTATTTTAGTTAACGGTCCAGCACTGATTGCGATGCCGGTTTATTCCTATGATGCAAAATTCTGAGAAGGAAATCAGTATATGGGTGGACACGCAGTTGCTGCAGTCGGATTCAATGATCTGGGAATTTTAATTAAAAATTCTTGAGGTGCAGAATGAAATGATGGAGGTTATACAGTACTACCTTATGATGAATTTAACAAAGTTATTGAAGCATGATGCGTTATAAGTTAATTCTTTTGTTTTTATTATTAGTCGTTAGTTGTGGTACATATAAAGCACAATATTATATGCACAACGTTAACGAATTACCAATAAATACCATAGACAGCATTAATAGAGTGCACGATATTAATGTACCTTTATCGTTAGATAAAATGTCTAAAACCATCTTACCTAGTTCAGATGGGGCGTACACAATGTATCATTGGGCAGAATATAAACAAGACACATTGTTTGTTTTATCGGTTACAGTTCCATCAGATACATCTAGGTATGTGGTTAAATTAAGAAAAGAGCTCAACAAATAGATCTATTATTAAAAACATTTACGTAAATGAGTAAAGCAAATAATTTAACTGAATTTCTTACTGATGTTGCGGATGCAATTCGTTATTCGACTGAGACGTCTAAGTCGATGAATCCTCAGACATTTAGTGATGAAATTAGAAAATTGAAACTCACTGGCATTGAAGTAAGTTTAACGTCAGGAGTTATGCTATCAGGGGACAACTTGGATAAAGTTAGACTAAAACAAACAAGGTTGTCACATGCGATTAATGGTACTGTTATTAATGGAGAAAAGGTGTATAAAGTTACACAGCAAATTAATGACGACGACTCTAGTTATCTAGATACTCTTTTTTATACTAAAGAAGGTGATGCTGCAGGATACTATTATGTTCTAAGCAATCTTGATAATTACTTGAATAAAGTATCAGTATCTTAATAATTAAATCTAATTAAAATGAAGGATATAACTGGAATTTTCGACAACCTTCCGATAACCGAGGAGGTTGTACAGCCAGATGGATCCACTGTCGTGATTCCTGGCGCAGACATTCTTCTTACATCAACTCTACCTATATCAGAGTCAATTGGAGAAAGTCATTCATTAACCATCCAGTGTGAAACAGGATGGAAAATTTCAGATCTTCCAGATTTCGTATCAGTATCAAAAACTAGGGGTTATGGTAACGATACCATAATGGTTACTTTTTCAGAAAACAGATCTACCACAGCGGGTAGAGCTAGTACATTTAAACTCACTAACAGTTTTGGAAAAATTACAGATGTTTCTGTTACACAAAACGCAGCAGTTATAGATTGGGTTTATACATTTAGTGTAAATCAAACATCTGTAAATGTTGCAAATGTTGGTGAATCAAAATCAGTAACTATTACATCATACAAAACTCCATATATTCATGGTACAGTTTCTGGAAGCAATGTTAACGTAGATTTCACTTCAAGTTCAAATGTAGGTTGGACATTGGTTGACGGTGCTTCTTTTACAGTTAGCGAAAACCCCAACACTTCATCTAGAACTGGAGTTATTACTTTTACACAAAGTGAAAGTTCAAAGAAAGTTCAAACAAGTGTTGTACAAGCTGCATCTGTGTGGACTTATAGATATACTTTGAGTGTATCACCTTACGAATGGGCCGCTCCAGCAACTCCGTCGACAAATGAGGTTTCAATTGTTGCCAAAAGAATAAAATATTTGAATAACGTTGAGACTTCTGAGCAAGTTAACGCTAACTATAAAATTACAAACTCATTATCGTTTGTATCTGTTACTGAAAAAACAGGTGGTGCGACATTAAGTATAACAAACAATACTACAGAAGAAGTTCGATATGGTAACATTAAAGTTGAAATCGTTCCAGATTCAACTGAAACTTATCCATTGCAAAGTGCAGTTCCATCTGCAACATTGATCACAGTTAATCAAACCCCAGGCCAAAAGGTATACTCTGAAGTAACTGCTTCATTGTCTTACCCAGACGTAGCACCTGCACACGGTGGTTATTGTAATCCTACTGTAACTTATTCACAAACATATACTTGAAATGGAATTGCTGCAGATAATGGAGTCGTTCCTAGTTCAAATTTTGTAGTAGAAAGTTATTCATTATCAACAACCTCTGGTGCAACTATTGACAAGTCCGGAATTATTACTTGGGATAGTAATAAATCAACATCTAGCAGGACTTCGGGTGCAATTACAGCTGTGGTAAAAGGTCTAGGCGGAAAATCAAAAACAGTTACTGCAACTTGTTCACAGGCTGCCGGATACTATACTTATGGTAATATTACTATAAATAGTTTTGGATATAGCACAGTTACTTCAGCGGGTGGTTCAACAAGTCCATCAATTTCTTATTCTCAAACTTACGGTTGGAATGGAGAAACAAGTGGTGCAGGAACAATTGCAGGCGGAAGTAATGATGATTCTTATGTGACATATTATGTTCCTACTACAACAGGCCTGGCTTTGAATACAGATTCTGGAGTTATTACTTGAGATGCGAACATTGGAACTAGTGGTCAAGAAGACTCAGTAAAAAGAACAGCTACAATCACCGCAACTGTAAGAAGAAACAATAAGACAGCTACAAAAACAGCTGTTGCTACACAGAACGGTGAGACAGAGGAAGGTCCTTCTGAAATTACATATGGTAATTGGAATTTTACAATTACTCCATCTGTAACTAGCATTGCTGCTACTGGAGGTTCTTCTACAATTACACTTAGTCGTCCGAAAAGAACTGTAACTAAGAAATATCTTTCTGGAGATACAGTTACATATGAGGAGACTGCAACTACTGGTACATTTAGTTTGACAAGATCAAATACATCGTTTACCTTATCAAATTCAAGTGTTGCAATGACTGCAGATTCGGTACCTTCTGTTACATTGAGTATTGGTGCAACTGGTGCTACAACGGCAAGTGCGATTAGTTCTACAGTTACCGCAAACTTTACTGCAACTAATCCAACTACTGGTACAACTACTGCAAGTAAAACTACAAGTTCAATTACAAGAGTTGAGTCTAAAGTTATTAAAACTGATTATAGATTCTCTAAATTTAGTGTTGATAAATCTTCATTCACTGCAGCAAGTGGTTCAGCAACTCTTTCAATGGAAGTTGAAAGAAAGTATACATATACTGGAAATCAAGAAGGAAGTTGAGCCAAAATAACCCCTGCTGCAAGTAGCATTGTTGTTACAGCAGGAACCGGTGGTAGTGTTGGTGTAATTACATATGGTTCAACATCAACTTGTACAATTAGTGTTGCCGCATATACAAACACTTCTGCAAATAGAACAATTACTATTTCTGGTAATTATGGTTCTGGAAATGCGACTTCAAGTTTGGATCTAACTCAAACAAAAGATACTGTTGCGTCGTACTCTAACCCAGCGGTTACATTTAATAACTATGGTAGCAAAAATGCAGCTGCGGGTGCGGTTAATATTTCAGCAACTCCAACTTATTCACAGACTGCAACTTATGTTTCTGGTAACACTGCAACAATTACAAGTGGTGGTTCAATTGCATATTCTGGATCTGCAACAGGTGCTACAGTTAATACTTCAAACGGTACAGTAACTTGGACCGCAAATACAGACACTGCAAATTCAAGAAGTGTTACTGTTACTGCAACAGTTACCTTAAATGGTAAATCTGGATCTGACACAGCAACATCTACTCAGAATAAAGATGCGATTAGCACTTATGGTACACCTACAATTTCAATTGGAAGTGGAATCACAGCTAAAGGTGGTTCAGCTACAGTTACCGCAAGCGTTACTAATAAATGGGTTTCTGGAACAGATAGAGCAGGTGAGGTTTCATTGGCAATTACTTCAAATGGTAATAACCGATTTAGCTTAAGTGGAACAACTGTTTCACACAGTAACATGACCACAAACAATGTTACAGATACTGTTACTGTTACTGCAACAAATAAAGGTGATTCTACTAAAACTGCTTCTGCAAGCAAGAGTGTAACAAATAACTATAAGGATTCTGGTGGAGTTACAACTTACGGAGCTATTACAAAAGGTAGCATTAGTAATACTACAATTCCTGCTGCAGGTACAACCACAAATTATACAGCTACGGCTGGTAATGGTACTCAAGCGTATAGTACAACCGCTGTAATTAGAACATTTGATTCTGAATCTACCTCAACTGTTACCGCAGCGTCAAGTGGAAACGTTACAGTTACTCCAAGTCATTCTTCAATATCTGCAAAAGCAGATTCAAAAGGAACAACTCCTTCTGATATAACCACTGTTAAATCGCAGACCGTTACTTGGGCAAGTAAAGACGGAAACACAAGTAAGAACGTGACTGGTACAATGTACATTTATCAGGCTGCAAACAGTATTACTTATGGAACACCGACAATCAGTTCGTTCTCTTATAGTAATATTGGACCAATAAACGCTTCAAAAACAGTTAGTCCATCTATTTCCGCATCAGTTAAAAATACTTGAACATCTGGTTCAGAAGTTACAGGTACAGTTAATTTGTCATACGCTGAAACTACAGCAAGTAGTTATGCTTCTGTAAATGCAAGTTCTGGTGTTGTTACTTGGAATGCTAACGGAGGTGTTACAAGTGATAGATCTGTAGGAATTACTGTAACTGCAACAAATGCAGATTCTACTGGAAAAACTGCAACTAAAGCCGCAACATCAACTTGTTTGAAAGATGCGATTAAAACTTACGGGGATATTGTTATTACAAGTCATGGTACAGCAAGCGATATTCCAGCAAGTGGTGGTTCTTCTACAGCAAGTGGTGGATCTGGTACCCAAACAATTACTTGGAATTCAGGTTATACATCTGCGGGAACTGTTACTTGTGGTTCATACAACAAGGTTGAAGCAAGTTCTCTAACTACTACAACAAAAGCAAGAACTGCAGTGGGCACGTCTTCCGCAACACTAACAGGTCAAGGAAGTAAAACAGCAACCGTAAGTGTTACTGTATATCAAGGTAAGAACGAGGTTACAAATTCTGCATATAACGCATATAACGACAATTACTATGCAAACTGTTCAATTGGTTCTGGTATTACTGCTGCGGGTGGATCTGCTACAGTGACAGCTAGTGCGGGACATACCTACTATTATCAGTATTTGTACACATCTGGCAGTGTTGCGCCTTCTTCTACAACCTACTATTCATCTGCTAAAACAGATACGCCAACCTTGTCATTACAATCAAATGGAAATAGTCGTTTCACATTATCTGGAACAACTTTGTCCCACGAATCAATGACAACAAATGCAACAACAGATAAAGCTGTGGTAAGATGTACAAATGCCGGTAAAACAACTGTTTACAAGGATGCAGAGGTAAGTGTTACAAATGCCGCAAATGCCTCAAGTAAGATTACAGCTTACGGCACTCCTACTGTAACAATCGGTAGTGGAATTACAGCCGCTGGTGGGTCAGCAACAATTACTGCAAGTGTAACAAACACACGTACTTATTACTATACTTCAGGTAGTGCCGGAAATACTGCATCTGAAGCAGGTTCAATTGGAACCATTTCCATTTATGAACAGTTTATTGGAACATCTAGTTCTGCAACAAGTGGTACAACTATTAGTCGATTTACTCTATCAAATACCACTTTGAGCCACTCTTCTATGACTTCAAATGTTGGTTACGATTGTGTTAGAGTAAGAGCGAACAATGCGGGGGCTACAAGTACCTATGGTTATTCAAGTTATAGTAGAACACAAAACGCAGCAAATGCATCAAGTGCGATTACTACATATGGTACACCATCTGTATCAATAGGATCTGGAATTACCGCAGGTGGTGGATCAGCTACTATTTCAAGAAGTGTTACTAATAAACGTACTTATTATTATACTTCTGGTACAGCAGGTACAACATCTGATGAGGCTGGTTCGGTTACATTATCAATTGCTTCTCAGTATCACTCAACTTCATCTAGTGCAACAAGTGGAACAAGTATTTCAAGATATAGCTTGAGTGGAACTACGTTGTCACATAGTACAATGGGTACTACAACTGGATATGACTTTGTTACTATAAAAGCTGTAAATGCAAACTCTGCAAGTCTGTCTGCAACAGCATCAACAAAAGTACAAAACTCTGCAAACGCTAGTTACAGTACACCTTCTATAACAGCATATTCGTATGCAACATTTGCAAGGACTGGCGCAACTAAAACACCTACTGTAACGTATACTCAAACACCTTACTATACATCTGGTAGTGCCGGTAGTGCAATTACATCTGGTGGTACATTAACATTTGCAGCATCGAGTTCGGTAACAGGTTGTACTTTAAATTCAAGTTCTACAGGTTCCATTACTTGGGCGAACAACAATACAACTTCTGCAAGAAGCGCAAAAAGTGTATTGACAGTTAAAGTAACAATGAACGGTAAAACAAGTGCTGCGTATACTTGTACGGCCTGTGATCAGGAAGCTGGTAAGAAGGAATATGGCGCTTGGAGTGTTTCAATTAGCGCGAGTCCGACTTCAATTGGTGCAACAGGTGGAGATTCAACAGTTACTGCTTCTGCGTCAAGAACTTGAGGATGAAACGCTACGTCTGGTGGAGGTACAGAGAGTGGTACTATTAAATTGTCAATTCCTTCAACCACTGGTGCTTCATTAAGTGGAACTGCTTCAGGAAGCAAATTAACTTGGGCAAATAACCAATCTACATCAAGTAGATCAGTAGTTGTTACTGCAACTTGTCAAGAAGATACAACTAAAACTAAAACTGTTACTATTTCTCAAAGCGCAGGTTATTATAGTTATGGTAATATTACTATTAACTCGTTCTCTTATGGTGCTGTTGGTGCGGCAGGCGGAACTTCTTCTCCGTCAATAACTTACTCGCAACCATATGGTTGAAATGGTTCAACATCAGGTGCAGGAACAATTAATGGTAATGGTGACGATAGTTATACAACTTACGCTGAAACTACAACACATTCTGCATTAACCGTAGATTCAAGCACAGGTGTTGTTACCTGGACTAAAAATAATGCTACAGCAGGATCTGTAGATGCGGCAAGAAGTGGAGTTATTACCGCAACTGTTACTAGAAATGGTAAAACCGCAACTAAGACTGCTACAACAACACAGAATACTGAAACGATTTCTGGTTATAGTGCTTGATCTTTTAGTGTAACAGCTAATACATCAAGTATTGCTGCAACTGGAGGATCTGTAACATTTACTATTTCTAGACCTACAAGAACTATTACTTATGATACAGGTGATACTCAGACACAAACAGCTACATCTGGAACATTTGCTTTAACTAGATCAAATAGTTCATTTACGCTATCTACTTCTAGTATTAGTATGACATCAAGCTCGCTTCCTACGTTTACACTTAGTGTTGGAGCTACTGGGGCGGCTGCTGTTGCTGCTATTTCATCTACTGTAACTGCTGCGTTTACAGCAAGTAGCCCTACTACTGGTACAACAACTAAGAGCGTTACATCTGGAAGTGTTACTCGAGCAAAATCTGAACATATTAGTACAAACTATCGTATAAATGGTTTCTCAGTTGGAACATCTTCGTTTAATGCAGCTGGAGGTACAACAACACTTTCTATAACAACCCAACGTCAATACGTTTACACAGGTGATCAAAAAGCAAGTTGAAGCTCGTTCAATCCTGGTTCAGGATTATCTGTAAGTTGTGGAACAGGTGGTAGTGCAGGATCTATTACTTATGGAAATCCTTCTACTTGTACGATTACTGTAGCGTCTAATACCGGTTCTGCTAGAAACATATCTGTATCTGGTAGTTACACTAACGGTGGATCTGGAAGTACAAGTATTTCACAAAGTGCAGACGAGATCATTGGTACATCATATGGAAACGTGTCTGCTGGAAAAATCACAAATACTACAATTCCAGCCAGTGGTACTACCACAAATTATACAGCTACTGCTGGTAACGGATCTCAAGTTTTAACACATAGTTGAAGGTCCGGAAAGGCAAATACAACAGAAACTAAGAGCGTTTCACCTAGTGTTTCGTCTATTTCTGCTAAAGCTGACTCAAAAGGCACAACTGTTTCTAGTACAACAACAGTTAAATCTCAGGTGGTAACATGGACAAGTTTAGATGGCGTTACTTCTAAAAATGCGTCAGGTACAATGTACATTTATCAGGCTGCAAATGCTATTACTACATACGGCGCCGTTTCGGTAACAAGTCACGGTTCTGCAAGTGATATTCCTGCAGGAGGAGGTTCGGTAAAAGCTTCTGGTGGTTCAGGTTCTCAAACTATTACTTACACTTCAACTGCAACTAGAGCAGGATCTGTAACATGTGGTACATATACAACAGTTAGCGCAAACGATCTTTGTAAAACAACTAGAGCAAGAACATATATTGGAGATTCTACTGCAACGTTGACCGGAGAGGGTGGTAAAACAGCAACAGCGTCTGTTGCAGTTTATCAACAAGCAAATAGTGTTGGAGATTGGTACGATACAAGTGAATGAGGAAGTTGGTCAGATACAGGAAGCGCGTATTATGTAGGTAGTGAATGAGAAGGAAGCACATCCGATTACTGAGCATCGGTTTCAATTGGATCAGGTATTACTTGTGCTGGAGGTTCTGCGACAGTTAGTTATTCTGCAGGACACAATCGAAACTTCTACAAAACAAGAAATATTGCTACAACAAGATCTCGAAATACTAGACGAGACTATACATCTGGATGTTACGATACTAGTACAAGATCGGATAGTAGTTCTAGAAAATACGATGACGTGTGACAAAGAGCTACTGCCGCAAGTGACACTGCAACAATAGCTATTACATCTAACGGTAATAGTCGATTCAGTTTGAGTGGCGCGACATTGAGTCATAGTAACATGGGTAAAAATCTAGTTACAGACACTTGTACTGTAAGATGTACTAACTCTGCAAAAACCTCTGTTACTAAAGATGCAAGCGTTAGTGCGACCAATACTGTTGGAAACTATTACGATAATGGTAACTGAAGTAGTTGATCTGACACAGGTAGTGCATATTACTCAGGTAGTGAGTGAGAAGGAAGCACTTCAGGATATTGAGCTTCAGTGTCAATCGGTTCTGGAATTACTTGTGCAGGTGGATCAGCAACCGTTACTGCAAGTGCAGGACATAAGCGTAATTTCTATAAAACACAATATATTGCTACTACAAGATCTATGCCTACCAGAAGAGATTATTGCTCTGGATCCTATGACACTAGTAGTCGTTCGGAATCAAGTTCAAGATGATATGCAGATGTACATCAAAGATCTACAGATGCTTCAGATACAGCAAACATATCACTTGTAACTAACGGTAACAGTAGATTTAGTTTGAGTGGTACAACATTAAGCCATAGTAGCATGGGCAAAAATCTAGTTACAGATACAGCGACTGTTCGTGCAACAAACGCTAGTTCTACAAGTGTGACTAAAGATGCAAGTGTTAGTGTAACTAATACCGTAGGCTCTTACTATGATAATGGTAGTTGAAGTAGTTGATCTGACACAGGTAGCGCATATTACTCGGGAAGTGAGTGAGAAGGTAGTACCTCTGGGTATTGAGTTGATATATCTATTGGTAGTGGTATTACTTGTGCTGGAGGTTCTGCGACAGTTTCTGCAAGTGCGGGACACAAACGAAATTTCTATAAGACTAGATACATTGCAACTACAAGATCGATGCCTACTAGACGAGATTATTGTTCTGGTTCATATGATACTAGTAGTAGGTCTGAATCTAGTTCTAGAAAATATGACGATGTATGGCAAAGAGAGTCCTCTGCATCAGATACAGCAAGCTTATCGTTGGTAACTAATGGTAATAGTAGATTTAGTTTATCAGGATCAACTTTATCACATAGTTCAATGACTACTAATGTAACAACCGATACAGCAACTGTTCGTGCAACAAATGCGAGTGCTACAAGTGTAACAAAGGACGCAAGTGTTTCGGTGAGCAATTCTGTTACAAATAGTAATTATAACGCATCTACAACATGGAATACACCGTCTGTGTCAATAGGTTCTGGTATCACTTGTGCAGGAGGTTCTGCTACAGTTAGCCATAGTCAAAGTGGAACAACTACATATTATTATTTGTATTGTTCTGGATCAACTAGCGGTCCTTATTATAGTTATCCGAGTGGTTCTACGTCAATTTCAATATCATCTAATGGAAATAGTAGATTTAGTTTAAGCGGAAATAAACTCTCACACAGTAGTATGACCACAAATGCTACAACAGATACTTGTACGATTAAAGTGACTGGTAGCGGTAGTAAAACAAATACCACATCTGTAAGTGTTACAAATAGCAAGTCATATACTACATATTCTAATATTTCTGTAAGTATTGGGGACGTTGGGGCAGATGGTAGTGGTACAGGAAATCCTACATCAACATATCGATATAATTATGCATATTGTTCTGGTTCAACTGGATATGATTCATTTACCGTAACAGGTAGAGGTAACTCTGGTTCAGAATATGTATCATATTCATTTACTCCATCTGTAAGTGGATTTAGTTGTGGTACCGGTGGATCTGTTTCTGGACCATCAAGAGGTTCAACAACTGGCGATAGACGTGCTGTTGGTACTCTATATATTACTTATGGTGGATGAGGTGGAGGAAGTGCTGGAAGTGCGAATGTGACTGTTTACCAAGCGGCAAACCAAGTTACAAATAGTAATTACAACTCTTCTACTACTTATAATACTCCATCTATTTCTATTGGAAGTGGTATTACAGCAGGAGGTGGTAGTGCAACAGTGTCACATTCACAAAGTGGTACAAAAACGTATTATTACTATTATACGTCTGGTTCAACAAGTGGACCTTACTATAGTTATCCAAGCGGTTCAACTTCTATTGCAATTTCTTCTAACGGAAACAATAGATTTAGCTTGAGCGGTAATACTTTGTCACACAGTTCAATGGGAACATACGTTGGAACAGATTCTTGTACTGTTAAGGTTACTGGTAGTGGTAGTAAAACAAATACCGCTTCTACTAGTGCTACAAATGCCAAAGGTTCAGGTACTTATTCAATATCTTGTAGTGGTACTGTTAGTTTGTCGGCAGAAACAGGTGGTGCAGCTAAATATAAGAGTGTAAATTCGGTATATAGTGGTACATACACTTCTGGCTCGTCTTATTCAGATGCTACAACGTTCTCTATTTACTCAAAACCAAGTTGGGCCTATGTGGACGTATACGGTGCTAGTGAAGTTCAAGTTGATGCGGCAGATAACACATCTACTAGTTCAAGATCTGGTACAGTTACAGTACGACAAAATGCATCTAATAAAACATGTTCGTTTACCGTATCGCAAGAAGGTGCAGCTTGAGTGAAAACAGATTGTTACATTAATGTACATGTAGATTATAGTGGCAAGGACGTTGTTGTAACAGCCAACGCCAATTCTGCAGTTAAATCAGATGTTGATATTCAAGTTGAATTGTTTGCTTCTTATCAATATGGTGGTGGAGAAACATATGGATCTGTTAGCTTTATGATACCTAGTGGATCATCACACGGTGAGATATATGAAGTTGCAACAGACGTATTTGGAGAAGCTGTTCGTATGGAGTCAATAGGTATTTCATATGCTTCTTGTTGACCTGAAGACGATAGCTACTACTGATATTCTGTTAACTATTAAAATAAAAAAGAGGACTCTATTCAGAGCCCTCTTTTTTCATTTCAAATATTCTACATCGTTGTTTACCGTCATTTTTATATAACGCAAAATGTATTCATTTACTATGTTTTGTTGATTCAATTATACATTGGTCAAAAACTTTATCTTTTAAATATTCTTTTAAGAATTCGACAAATTCATTAAATTTTCCATTTTGGGGAACGATGTCTACTGCATTTCCAGTTAAATGTGACGAATCTTCTACACCTCCAACAAGTTTATTTAAATACGTACATCTAAATCCTGAATTCACTAAAATTGCAGAACCTCATGCTTCTCGTAATGGATTTAAAAATTTAATCAATCTTATCATGTTGTCAATCTGAGATTGGTTGGGACAATTAACAATGTGGTATTCATTTGCAGTATCGCTGTGTGTTAATTCTTCAATAGTAAAATAAGTTTTTTCTGTTTTCATTCTGATTAATTTTAATGTGATTAAAATATTATAATTTATATACGTTTGCATTTTGTTTTTTGTAAAATTAGTCATAAATTTGCAAAGATCAAATAGGAAATAATGAAAAGATGTTTTATGAATCTATGTAGAATAATTTATTTTTGCACATTTATAATTAATAATAACCAACAAACAAATGAACCAAAAACAAAATTATTTTATGCAATCGATAGATTGGATAAATCAAATGTGTGATCTAATTACGAAACATGGCGTCTGAAAACTTTTGGTATCAATGTTGTTATTAGGGTTAGTGGCCGGTGGAATTTGAGTTGCTTTTAATGCAAAGGATGTTCTACACCATATAACCGAAATACAAGATGACATTGACAAAACAAGGCATGCGGAACTATTACAGTATCGTATGGAAATTGAACCTAAAATTGATAAGTTGTTGCGTGTAACAATGGATTCATTAAAAGCAGACCGTATTTTTATTTTGGAACCACACAATGGCACATCTACTTTAAATGGAATTCCATTTTGATATCTGAACATGAGTTTTGAAAGAACACGTGGAGATATAGAAGAAGTTAAACGACTATATAAAGATATTGAAGCAAATGAATTTCCAATAGCTTATCAAGTATTCATTGAACACGAATGAGCAGGTACAATTGAGGAACTTGCAAAAATTGACCCAAAACTTGCAAAGTTTATGAAAATAAATGATGCCGAATATATGAAAGTTGTTTCAATGATGGGAACAGATACGTTTCTTGGATTTGTAGGAATTACATATACAAATTTAGAGAACGTTCCAGTAGAAGTTAAAAGACGTAGTGTTTTACATAGTGCAGTACAACGTATAACAATATACTTGGACGGATATGATAAAAGGAACTCCCGATAAAATAAATGGGAATTGTGAGTATTACGATAAGGAGCATGTTTATATAGACAGACTAACTAACACAAAGTTTATTTCTGTTACAACTTTAATACACAATTATACAAATGAATTTGACCCAATTTTTTGGGCATCTTATAAAGCAATCGAAGCAATTGTAGATGCTGCAACATTTGAACCAATTAAACGAATTTTACTTGGAACAAAAAGGTTTAATAATAAAATTTTACAAACTTACGGAATTGACGAAGAGGCTTTTGCGATAAAACAAGCGGAAATTTTACAAGGTTACGAAGATGAGAAAAACAAATCTTGTGAACGAGGTACTAAAATTCATGCTGATTTTGAACATAGTTTTTATGGAAATTCTACGTTTGATTTTAATAAACGGTTTAAAATTCCAGTAGCGGGTTCAGGGTTTATATGTAAAGAAAACTTCTATGACTTGTTGTCTGTAGAAAAAGGTGTATTTCCTGAATTTTTAATTTATAAAACTTCATCGGATGGAATTTTAAAAGTTGCAGGACAAATCGATTTACTTATTAAAGATGGATGGGACATTTATATAATTGATCACAAGACCAATAAGGAAATTAAAAAGAAATCGTACTTCGATAGAATTAAAAAGAAAAGCGTTTCAATGAAATTTCCTTTAGCAAATTTAGATGATTGTAATTACTGACATTATACATTACAATTGTCTTTATATGCTTATCTAATACAACAAATAGATTCCCGATTTGTTATTAAAGGATTGACTTTAAATCACATAGATCACGAAGGAAAACAAACTCTTTATGAGTTAGAATATTTAAAGGAAGATGTTGAGAGAATGCTCCGACACTATAAGAAACAAATAAAGATTAAAGAAGAACTAAATAAGGATATGCCAATATGTCTAGTTTAAAAGAACGTCGATTTGAAATATGTAAAACGTGCCCATTAATAAAATATACAGAACACGGGCCAGTTTGTAATAAAGATTTATGGTGGAATCAGAAAACAGGTGCTACTTCTACAACCCCAGAACCAGGATATGATAATGGATGTGGGTGTCACTTAGAACATCGTGTAGCGAACCCAGATGTCCATTGTAACTTAGGAAAATGGTAACATGAAAAAGCTAATTGTAAAAATTTGACACATACTTAAAAGTTTTTATTATAGACTATTTAATAAAAATCAATTTTTAAGTGAACAACGCTTACCAATTTGTAATGTATGTGAATTTAAAATTGATATTATTGGAGAAGAAAGTATCTGCGGAAAATGCGGATGCATCATCAAAAACAAAATACTTGTAAAAGAAGAAAAATGTATAATTAATAAATGGTAATGTATTATGGACTATGCTACAAATGTAATGAACAAAACTGTAAGAAATATTAACACAGATGAAGTAGATATTATGCCAGTAAATACTGGTGTTCTATTACACTTTTATGATGAAAACCCTTACAGAACAATTGAAACGACAGAAACAGGTTTAATTGTAGGAATTGAAAGTACAAAGAAATATCGTAGTAATGAGACTGGAGAAATCGAATCCAATGAAGAAATGGTATCTTGTGCAAAAGTAATTGCTGTAGGACCTGAATGTAAAAACGTTAAAGTTGGAGAAGATGTTTATTGCATGCGTTTTAGGGCGATTCCTGTGCCCTTTAGAAAAAAAGGATATTATATAATGAGTGAACAAAATATTACGTGTAGAATTATAAAAAATGGATATGATAAGTAATGACAAGGTCTTTTTTAATCCTGGCGATGTAGTTGCACTACGTCACAGGATTGATAACATCCCAACTATGTATGTTATCGAGAAAGTAACAAGAAATGTAGTCTCAAAAGAAGGAGATAAAGAATCAATGTTTATTGGAATTAAATGTAGATGGTTTGACGCAAATCAAGTATTGCGTGAGGCGGTGTTTTCAACAAAAGACTTAATACATGTTAGTGAATGTTAATCATCCAGTAGTAACATCAATTGAAGTAAAGGATGTAAAGGAATTAAAGGAAGTTTTAGATTTTTTAGAAAAAGATATAAACGACAACAAAACTATACAGGATCAATTAAAAGATCTGTTTAAAGATTGAAATCCTGAAACAGAAACAATTACAACTCCAAAAGTATATCCTTGAAAAGATTCAGCGGGATATCCTTGACAAGATACAATAAGGTATTCTTCTTATGGTGTAACAGTAGATCCTGGAAAAACGTTGTCGATAATTAATGCTTCTATATTATAATATATATGAATAACGAACAAGAATTAATGGAGTTTGTTCAGTTTTGTGCAGAAATGATTCCAGAGTTTAAAGGTAAATCTCCAGAAGAGATTGCAAAAGCTTTAGACGAATTGTCACAATCAAATCCAGAAGCAATTCAACAACTTTTTGCAGAATTTAAAAAAGTAAAACAAGGTGGATCACAACCTGCCCCAAAAACAATGTTTAGAAAAGGTGGAAAAATTGATCAACTAGTAAACAAATTTAAAAAGGGTGGAAAAGCCACTAAAAAATGTTCTTGTGGTTGTGATCTTGTAAAAGTTGCAGAAAAAGGCGGAATTGTAGAAAAATGTGCATGTGGTTGTAAACAGGTAACGAAGGCGCAAGAAGGAACTAAAACTACCCCGGCCGTTGATTTTTCAAAATATAAATTGACTGATTCAAAAATCAACGGACAAGATACCACAATGAAATTTTCAACTCAGGATGGAAACATGACAATAAAAGCGACTCCGGAAGGTCGAAGAATTGATCAATACAATACATATGGAGCAGGAAATATGTTTAGAAAAACATATACAAATAATCCAGGTGTTATGGATAGATTTAGAACAATGTTTTCACCAATGAACAATAGGTTATTTCCAATGTCTAGTGAGCTTAATCAGCAAATTGATAATGTGATGGCTGGTAAAGGAATTCCTGTAAAGAAATAACGTTTTAAATAAGTAAATATGGATATATTTTTATATGATAATAAGAATAACTCGTTAATATTGAACGAGCATCAGATATTGTTAATCAAGGAGTTTAAAGCATTGTGGGATTTGAAACGCAATCAATGTAAAGAAGATCCAAAAGGAATTGAGCGATTGAGAGCGTTTAGAGAATTCACATATATGTATTTAACGTTAGATTATAAATCTCCTTATTTTCAATACCTTGAACAAGAAAAACACAAGGCTGCTTTGGAAGATGCGAAGCTGACAGAAGAGGAAGCAAAAGACAAATTATTCGTTGCAGCTTTTGAAAAATATCAAGAAATTCAAAATTCTGATAGAGTGCTCTCTTTAATAAAAACTGGTTTACGTACATTAACTAAAACACAAATATTTTTGGACAGCATTGATTTTAACAATGATGTAGACGATACAGGTAGACCAATTTATAAACCAAAGGATGTTATTGCAGATATTGGTTCTATTGCAAAGATGAGAGACCAATTATTAGAGTTAGAAGTAACACATAAAAAAGGATTATCTGCTGCGTCTAAAGTTAGAGGTGATGCTGAGATAGGATTTGGAGAAATGTAATTATGGAAGAACAAGTTAAAAGAAAGCGTGGTCGTCCAAAAAAGAATCCCGATCCAGCTCCGGTAACATTCAGTGAAAGGTATGAGGATCAACTCATTAAGCAGTTGTTTAAAGATGAGCTTCAAAAGAAGTTAGATTCTTTAAATAAAGATGAGGACGAATCACCACACTATCAGGATGTGGAAACAAAAGCTCACGTTAAACGAGACGGAGAATGAGATGTAACTTTAGAAGATACAATTAAATATTTTGATCCAGAGTTAAGTTATCAGATAACAGGATATCGTCCAATAAATATGACACAAGGCTTGGATTTTGATCCAACACCTTTTTTGGAATCTGCAAGAACATTTGAACGAGATAAATGTTACACTAAGTTTCCCAGAGGTAGTAAGCCCTATAACGATTATTGGAAGGAAGAATACAGACGGTGTGTAGATGGTTATACTGTAGGAAAATATAGAGTTACAGGTGACCATTATTTCTTTTTAAACTTTTACCGAATGCAGACCATCAATGAGGATTCTGCAAAAGCGACTTCTGGTCGAGGACAAGGTTTTCCAAAATTCGCTGCTAAACAGTATGAGTTTTTTCACTATTTGGAGTTGTGTGAATATATTGGAAAAGACGTTGTAATGTTAAAAGCTCGTGCAATGGGATTTTCAGAAATCCTTGCGTGCTTAGGCGCACGACCCTTCATTACAACTCGAGAGTTTAGAACCGTTTATACCGCTGCAGCGGATCAACAGTTGGGACCAGTACTTGATAAATGCTGGGTACAGTTAAACTGATTGAATATGTATACCGATGGTGGTATGAAACGTTCTCGTCAAAAAGTCGATAATATTAAAAACAAACGTGCATCTTTGTTGACTCCAGAGGGAGTTGAGTTTGGTCCAATGTCTGAGATTGAAGGTATTGTAGCAGACAATCCTAGAAAGATCAGAGGTGATAGAACAGAGCGTCTTATTTATGAAGAGGCGGGTTCTAATGCACATTTGATCACATCTTGGGTGCAAGGTAACGCGTTAGTTGAAATTGGAGGTAAAAAGATAGGTACCAGGTTTGCAGGTGGTACAGGTGGTGACTCTGGACCAAATCTTGCAGGTCTAGCAAAAATGTTTAATAATCCATTAGCCTACAACGTACTTCCATATAAAAACTTCCATTCTAGAGATGGTAAAGTTCAATATACTGGATTCTTTCTTCCAGCACATCAGTTCTCACTGTTATCTGAATTTGTTGACCATCGTGGTGTAACAGATGATATTCGATTTAAAGAATATTACGAAGAAAAACGTAAATTAATGGAAGGTTCAGACCTTCTTGATTATTGTGCTGAGCACTGTTTTACACCAGACGAAGCGTTACTACGACAAGGTGATAATATTTTTGATTCAGAAGTTATTTCAGATAGATTGACTCAATTAAGAGTTCACAAAATGGGAATAGAGCCACAACGTACAACTCTTATATGGGATCAAAGTTCAGATAAAGCTTTTGGAAATACTGTTAAAGGAATACCGTCTGCGAGTGGTAAAGTTTTAGTTGTAGAACCACCAATATTAGATACAGATGGTAGTCCATTTAAGAATTTATATGTTGCAGGAATTGACTCCATTGATATGGGAACAGCTGATTCAGCTTCAGATTCAGATGTGTCAGATTTCTGCATTGTCATCAAGAAAAGAATTCATGGTGTAGATGAGCCTAAATATGTTGCGATGTATAAAGATCGTCCTAAAGATATTCGTATGGCTTATGAAACTGCTATGAAACTCTTAGTTTGATATAACTGTAAAGCACTATTGGAGTATACAAAAATTTCAATTCAGACTTATTTTAAAGAAAAAGGAAAAGGTAATTTGTTTATGTCTCGACCGCAATTTGCAATTACCGGATCTGCAAAAAGAGCAAGTAAACAACTTATTGGTATACAAGCTACTGAACCTGTAATTAAACACGGATTGGAGTTGATTAGTATGTATGTCAATGATTATTGTTATGGAATTGATTTTGATGAAATGCTTGAACAGTTGCTAAACTATTCATATGAAGCAAAAAGAAAATTCGATATTATCGCTGCTATGCAGTTAGCTGAAATAGCAGATGAAGAATTAAGTGGAATTTCACCATCGGTTGTAAATGCAACTTCAAAAACTTGACAACATTTCGGATATTATTATGACGAAAATGGAATTAAGAGAAAAGGTGTAATTCCAAATAACGCTCAAAAATTTACAACAAAATGACGAATGTAGAGTGTGAAATCCGTGAGGCTATCAATCAAGCAGTGGAAGGTAAATATATCGGTAATTTAAAAGTTTATGAAGAAGATGGAGTTTGATACTTACTTCTTCATTTAAATCAAGATTACGCTCCACTTGTTATAGCAAAACAATGTGGTTTTGAAGAGTTCAAAGATTATGTTATTTCTGAGATGAAACAACGAAGATTAGAAAAAACATATTACTGAAAGGCAATTCAAGAAAGACCGTCCCTGATTGAACGAAACGGAAAACTAGATTTAGATTATGATAACATAGTTATTACATAATGAATAAGCAAAAAGAAATTGAACAAATAAATAAACATATTCAGGAACTTGTTTATGAAAAAATTCAATTAAAAAAGGCGTATAATTATTATCATTGTGTTCGAGATGCGGAACAGTTTAGACATATTGAGGATAATTATGGTATCGGGGTTCCTACTTCAATTGGATTTACACCTTTAGTTAAAAAGCATATTGACGTTCTTGTTGGAGAATACCTTGAGCTAGATCCTGAATTACAAATTTCTTGCAAAGATGAGGCCACAGTTAGCAACATTATGCGAGATAAACAACTTCAAATTGATTTTGAAGTTTATAATTTGTTAAAATCACAATTACAAAATATGATTGTAAGCGTGTTTTTAAAGAATGAGAAAGTAAATGTTGATCCTTACATTGAAAGAGAAATTGAGAAAATTAAGGAAAATATTGAAGAATCATTTGTTTCAAATTATGAACTTGCGGCACAGAACATTTTAAATTATATTAAAAATTCCCGAGATTTAGACATGAAGAATAAAATGAGGGAATTGTTTACTGATTTATTGATTACAGGTATTTGTTATTATAGAGTAAAACCATCGGGTTCAAAACAAAATTTGTCTTATGAAGTTTTAAACCCTCTGGACACTTTTGTTGAAAAGAATCGTAATGAATTTTACCTTAATAAATCACCAAGAGCTGTTATTCGTAAATGAATGACAATTGAACAAATTATGGCAGAGTACAGAGATGAATTATCTTCTGATGCAATAAGTGCGCTTAAAAAGCAAGCTCAAAGTGCAGTCGATAGTCCAGGTACAATCTTTGTAAGATCTTATACTAGTATTAGCCCTGCTGAAACAGGTGGGTCTACAAAACGTATGCCGTCTGCTGGTATTTTGGGAGGTTTGGAAGCAGCTCCAGTTATGCCGTGAAATCAAAATCAATATTATGCAAGTGATAAAATTCTAGAAGTTTACGAAGTAGAATGGTTAGTTTGAGATAAAGAACACAAACGTCTAACTAGGCACGAAGGTGTTAAGATTGGATCAGATGTTTATATCACAAGAGGTGAATCAAAATATATTACTAGAAGTCAAAGTAATCCTGAGGATTGTACATTAAGTATTAACGGAATGTTCTTCTTGGATAAGAATGGAAATCCGTTTTCAATTGTATTAGCAACAGCAGATTTACAAGATAAATTTGATTTATTACATTTTTATCGAGATAACTTAATTGCGACATCCGGTACAGTTGGAGATTGGATTGACGTTGCGCATATGCCTACGTTTTTAGGTTCTACATTTGCAGAACAATTTGAACAATGACTTGCCTATAAAAAGAATGGAATTGCATTGTTTGATTCTTCACAAGAAGGTACACAAATGATGAACACTACTTTCCAAGGTTACGACGATACAATTAAAGCCCAAGCGATTCAAGCAATTCAATTAGCAATTGATTCTGTAGAACAGCAGGTTGCATCTATTACCGGTGTATTTCCTGAGAAACTGGGAGGTATTCAAGAGAGAGATGCTGTATCAAACGTTAAAGTTGGATTGAAATATTCTACGCTTTTAACAAAGCAATATTTCTATGCAATGGATTTAATGTACAAAGAATCGAATTATGATTTGTTAAATCTTGCAAAAATCGTCTTTAAAGACGGAATCTCAGGTACAATTATTCTTGGACATAAACAAGCTAAAGTATTCACCGCTTTATCAGAACACTACACTTTAACAGACTACGATTTACACATTCAAGATAGTACTGAAACAATTCAGACAAGAGAAACGTTGAAGGGACTTAACATTGAGTTAATTAAAGCAGGACAAATCGACCCAGAGATGGTAGTAAATATCACAATGGCGAAAAACTTAACTGAACTTAAACAATACATTGAAAAAGCAATGAAGACCAAACGTGCAGAAAATGATCAGCTTGGTCAAATGCAACAGCAAATGGATCAGTTACTTACTGCAAAACAAGAACTTGAGTCACAAATTCAGCAGTTATCAAAAGAAAATCAGAATTTGAATTCTCAGTTACAGAAGAATAATGATGCTAAATTAGAATTAGATAAACGTAGAGTGATGATAGAAGAGCAAGAAATGAGAGATAAAAAGGATTATAATGATAAACAAATTGAAGTTAAAAATAAACAGCTTCAAGTTGAATACGCACAAACGTTTGACAATAATCCCTATAACGATAAAATAAAAGACTAAATGCAAAATTTAAATATCGAACTGTGTTCAGATTCTAATTGTAATTTGATTACTAAACAGGTCCATGCGAATCAAAACATTTTGCATAAATTAGGAATTAAAGACTTTAGTAAATTGGTTGGATTAGAATATCTAACTGACGTTGACGACAAATTAATGATGAGTACAGTTGTACTTAAATGTGATTTGTATAACGAGATGTTTAGAGGAGAACAAACAATTATTAAATTCCCTAAAGATGGAATTTTCCATTATTATAAGCTTTTAGTTCCTAAAATGTCTTATTTTCTCTCAGGGTTCATTTCTCCTGATGCGGAACATGTGAACAAACAAGTTCCAGAATATTATGTTCCCGAAGGAGAAGTGTTCTTTTGAGACGATGTATTTAGAATTGCGAAAAGAACAATTCGTGGTGTTGAAGCAGATGTGATGAAAAATACATCTGTTATAAGTATTGATAAAATTTGGGGCAACCATCCTCATTCAATAGTTTCTTTTGAAAAACCTGTATTTTCTTTTTGTAATTTACAAAAATGTTTAGTAAATTTGCAGAAGCAAATTTTAAAGGACCCGAGCAACTGTGATAGTTGTGGAAAGTTATATGGAAAACCTTACATTCAATATACTAGAGATCTTTTGTTAAATTCAATCTACGTATTAGAATACCTAACACAAAAAGGTCGTTATGATGAAGCGCAGAGTGTATTAGATCGTGTAACCGATTGTTCTGGTACTATTTGTAATAATTCAGAATTAAAACTTGATTGTAACTGTGGAAACGCTATATAACAAACTATACGCTCTGTTGTTGAGCGAACTAAAAGATTTAAACATTGGACATCAACATAATAAGTCGAGAATGCAAGATCTAATGGATATTGCAAACGCAATCGACTATATTAAAAACGCACAGTTGTCCAGAAAAGACATCATTAAAATAATAAAGCATTATGAATAATACAAGAAACTGTTGTGTACACGCAGACTCTATTGACATTTACAGAGGTAAATCATTTCATTATGCAGGCGATTGGACAATCGGACAATTATACAGTAACGACGAATACCAAGTTGACTTTGTAACTTACGGTGGTAAACTATGGGCTTGTTATAGATCACATCAAGCTGACCAGTTTACAATGCCAAACGAAAACAGTACATACTGGAGGTTGGCGGTAGACGCTGTACAAGGTCTTCCTGGAGAGGTTTATCTTCCATCTCTTGCTGCAGATGGATTGAGCATTGTCTTTACCAAAGTTGAGGATTCTAAACTTCCTGAAAATCTAGTTTTCAATATTAAAGGTGCTAAGGGTGACACTGGTCCTCAAGGTCTTCAAGGAGAAAAAGGTGAGAAGGGAGATAGAGGTGAAAAAGGTGAAAAAGGAGACGATGGACGTGACGGACGTGACGGTATAGATGGACGAGATGGTCAGAAAGGTGAAACCGGTCCTCAAGGTCCACAGGGTATTCAAGGTATCCAAGGTCCTAAAGGAGATAAAGGTGACACTGGAGAAAAAGGTGACCGTGGTGACATAGGTCCACAAGGTATCCAAGGTGAACGTGGTGATCGTGGAGAGAAAGGAGAGAAGGGAGATCGTGGTCCACAAGGCGAACAGGGACTTCAAGGCGAAAAAGGAGAGCGTGGAGACCGTGGTGAGCAGGGTGAGAAAGGCGATAAAGGAGAAAAAGGTGATCCTGGTGTTCAAGGCCCTAAAGGTGATCGTGGAGATCGCGGTGAAAAGGGAGAACAAGGTGATAGAGGCGAGCAAGGTGAAAAAGGTGAGCAGGGCGAGAAGGGAGAACGTGGAGATAGAGGAGAACAAGGAGAAAGAGGAGAAAAGGGTGAAAAGGGAGATACTGGAGCCCAAGGTCCTCAAGGAGAACGTGGAGACGTTGGTCCTAAAGGTCCTCAAGGTGACGTTGGTTTAAGAGGAGAGCAAGGTATCCAAGGAGAGAAAGGAGATCAGGGTGAAAAAGGTGATCAAGGTGAAAAAGGAGAGAAGGGTGACAAGGGTGACCCAGGCGATAGCAGAATGCACATTGGTGCAGATTCTCCTGAAGATCGTTCCCTAGTTTGGTACGATACTAGATCATATCCGGATCCAGAGAAATATTTAGGTTCTCCACTTGCGATGCTACTTCGTGCATATAAAGCTACTCCTGGTAAACGTATTGAAGATCCTGAAAATCCTGGACAATTTATCAACGTTCACTTATCTGATCAAGAATTCCTTGAAGCTTTTGGAAGACTTTCACCTGTACATGGATTAGAAATTCGTGAGGCTGCAAGTTTTGAGGCATTAGGTTTGCCTACAAAAGATAAAGTAGGATATCTTTACCTAGTTCCTTCTGAGAATGGAGAAATTAACGACCTATTCGACGAATGGACTGTTATTAGTACTGGTGAAACAGTAGCAGGTGAAGAATCTTATAAGTGAGAAAAATGAGGTAGCGCAGGTATCAACCTTGATAATTATTATACTAAGGATGAACTCGCTGCATATATCGAAAACGAAGTTAAACACTTAGACGGTGGCGAAATTGATTCGTCAGATTGGATTTAATAACATATGGCAACTTTACAATTTAAACGCGTATTTAATTATACCGGTAGTTTTGAGGACGCTGTGTATAATATTGAAAATAAGCTAACCCCAATGTTAGGTGACGGTGAGCCGTTGCTTTGCTCTTATAAAGAAGACGGCGTGGTTAGATATTTCCTAGCAGTAGGAATTGGTGAAGGAAAGGTTGTTGTTCATCCAACATTTGAAGATCAATCTGATTTCATCGCAAGTATTAAAAAATATGCTGGAGTAGATCTAACAGAAATGATTGCTGAAGATTCAGACTTTTCGGTTTATAAAAATCCAGCAACAAACAAATACACACTTAAAATTAAAGATAACATTTTAAGCATCAATTGAATTCAACTATAATGTCAAATCCTGTAGTAATTTTTAAATACGGTCCTTCTCTAGAGGGTAAGGTCGTAGATGACAACGACTTCGTTGCTATAAACAAAGGGATGGCTGAAGATGCGAATGATGATGCGAAAAAGTTTGGATCTATTTATAAAGGGGACAATATCTTAGGTACAACTGAAGCTGATAAACTTCGCATTACTGAAGATATCACTGTTACAGGTGTTACAGTTGGAGAATTGACTAACGGTACAGTTATTAAAGCTGGTGAAGACATTATGAGTGTTTTAAGAAAAATGCTTGTAAAAGAAATCGGAGTAACTGCAACTCTTCCTTATGTAACCCTATCTGGAGATCAATCTGGAATGTACGAAAAAGGTACAGTTTTTACAGATAAAACGTATACTGCAACTCTTGTTGACGGTGTATTTACTGGAAAACCTGGTTACGTTTATACTAAAAATGCCGGCTGTAAACCTGTATATGTTAGTTGACATGGTGTAACAGGAGAAACAAGTGAAGAACACCCATATCAAATAAAAGCGAATACGTTTACTTTACTTGAACCAACCAGCATTACTGCAAAAATCATTTACGATGATTCAACAGTTATTCCAAAAACAAATCTTGGAAATGATGATCCTTGTAAGATTTCTACAGGTGTTGCGGTTCCATCTTCATCTATTCTTTATACCCCACAACTTAAATGGTGGGCTGGTTATTCAACCGAACTATATGAGCAAACTACTTGAACCTCAGATATGGTTAGAAGTTTAGATCTTGTTCCTGGTAAATGGATTACTGAAAAATCTCCTGTATTTGTAGAATTCCCAGAAGGCTCAAAACAGTGGGTTATCGCTCTTCCTGAAAATGTTAGCTTTATAGCAAAAGATAGTCTTAATATGGATCTTACTGAAAGATTTATGCAGAATAAACAAAAAGTAACAGTTACTTGTGGTGGTACACACACTGAGGTTTACGATGTATACGTTACTCCAATTAACTTTGGTGCAACAAAATCTAAAGTAATGATCAAACTTAAATAACCTTCGAAATCTAATAACATATGGCAGAATTAATCAAACATTCATTTGGCCTTACGTTTGAAAGACAATCGAAGGCACCACTTGAGGATAAAAGGATTTTTGACACACTTGCGTTGGCAAAAGCGTATGTAGATGACAAAAATCAAAATGGATATGTTGGTTTAACAATTTCAGTTGTAGCTGATACAAATCCTAAGAATAATGGTTACTACTATGTTGAGCAGGTAGCTGATTCAACCCATGTTACTGGTAAACTAGTAAAAATGGGAAATGATGCTGCAAGCGACATTGAACAACTGAACATTGTTCTTAAAAGTCTTCAAGAAAACGTTTCAGAAATCAAAGTAAAAGATGTAGATTCAACTCCTTCAAATGGAGTTAGTCTAGTTCTAGATGAATCTGGAAAAGTTAAAGCAAGTGTAGATCTTGAAACTATCGCTGAGAAAGTTATTGAGAAACATACTGTAACTTCAAATAATGTAACAATTACAGACAATGTTGGAGACAGTGTTAAAGGTGACGATCTTCAGTCAGTATTAGAAAGATTATATGCACAAATGGCATCAATTGAAAATGACGGAATCACTTCTATTGTAGAAGGAAGTGGTATTTCAATTGAAGATCCAGATTCAAATACTCCAAGAATTTCAGTAAATGTTGCATCAAATTCATCTCTAAGAGCTGACGCTAATGGTTTAGATATGTTCTGGATGGAAATGAGCAATGATTAATAATTTAAAAAATTTTCATATTTATTTATGGCTACTAATTTTCAATTAAAATTCTTTAAAGGTGCTGTTGCACCGTCTCTACCTTCTAAAGGTTCTATTTTCTTCTGCACAGAGGATCGTACAGTAAGAGTTTACAATGGTTCAGAGTGGGAGACATTTGCAGGTCTTGTAAATGCAAACCTTACAGGTGAGGTTCTAGAGATCACTAATTCAAAAGGTGAGAAAGTTTCTGTAAACCTTGCTGCTTATGCTAAGGTTTCTGATATGACTGCTGCTCTAGAGACTATCAACAATACACTAAAAGCTCACGCTACTTCTATTGAGGCTGCACAGAAAGCTGCAGATGACGCACAGACACATTCAGAGGGCGTTGCTGAGGATTTGGCTCAGGAGCTTATCGACAGAGCTGCTGCAGTTAAAGAGGTTGCTGACAACCTAGCTGCTGAGGCTGTTAGAGCTGATGCTGCTGAGAAAGCTAACGCTGCTGCTGCCGCTGCTGCTGATAAGAAAGCTGCTGACGCACAGACACATTCAGAGGGTGTTGCTGCTAACTTGACAGTTGAGGCTGGTGCTAGAGAAGCTGCAGATAATGCACTTTCTGGTAGATTGGACGTTGTTGAGGCTGCTGTTGGAACAGGTGGATCAGTTGATTCAAAAATCGAGACTGCAATTAATGCATTGGATTCAACTAAATCTGGTAACAGTGCAAAAGTAACTGTATCTGTTGAGCAGGAAGATGGTAAAATTAAATCAGTAACAGTATCTGAGTCTGATATCGCTTCTGACGCTGAGTTCAAAGCTGAGAAACAGAGTGTAGCTGCTCAGTTTGAGGCAGTTGACACTGAGATTTCTGCTTTGGCTAGCTTTGACACTGAGAAGCCAGGTCGTGTAACTGTATTGGAGGAGAAAGTTGCTGCTCTACAGGCTGCTACTAGCTTCGAGGGTGTTGTTGAGTTTGATCCAGCTGCTGAGGGTGCTTCAGTTGAGGGTTACGACAAAGGTGACATCGTTATCTATGGTAACAAAGAGTTCATCAACGATGGTGCTAAATGGGTTGAGCTAGGTGACACTACTGAGGAAGGTAACAGACTTTCTGCTCTAGAGGCACTAACTAGTGAGCATACTACAAAGATTGCTCAGTTGGATACAGATGTTAAAGCTGTTGCTAAAGATCTAGCTGACAATTACGCTACTGACGCTGAGCTTGCTGCTCTTGCTAACGGTGCTGTAAAAGCTAACGCTGATAAACTTGCAGAACTTGAGCCAGAAATTGACGCTAACACCGCTGCTGTAGCTGACCACAAAACTCGTATCGAGGCTTTGGAGGGAACTGCTGGTGCTCTAGGTACAACTTACGTTAAAGTTGCTGATTACAACGTTGATAAAGCTGCTGCACAGCAGAAACATGCTGATCTTCAGGGCGAAATTGACGCTGCAGAAGGTCGTCTTGACGTAGTAGAGGCTGCAATCGAAAGATTGGATGGTGAGCAGGATACTCAGGACGCAGCTATCGCTGCTGCTGATGCTAAAGGTGCACAGGGTATCGCAGATGCTGCTGCAGCTCTTGCTAAAGCAAATGAGAAAGTTGCTGCTATTTCTGGTGACGCTGACGTAGCTGTTTCTGGTACTACTGAGGTTGCATTGTCATTGAACAAAGCTACTGAGGTTGCTGCAGGTGACACTAAAGTTGTTACTGCTGATGCTGTTTACAACGCTATCTGCTGGGCTGAATTTGAATAATAGACACTTATTATATTAAATTTCAAGTGGGGGAGAGTTGTCTCTCCCACTTTTTTACTTTATGGGAAATCTTAATTTTGCAATTATCGATTCTAAATCTCGATTTGAAGAAAGATTAGCAAATGGAGAAATAGACTACAATTGAGTAATCTTCGTAGAAGATTCTCGAGAAATCTGAACACACGGTGCATATTACGGTGTTGCAGATTTAAATACTGAAGCGATTGAAACTAGACTATCAAATGTTGAATCTGCAATGGTTGGTCTTGCTGTAGGTGCATCAAAACTAGAGACAAGAGTAAACAATGCGGAAACTAATTTGAACGATCTTGCACAAGCAGGTTCAGTAATTGATGGAAGATTGACTGCAGTTGAGACAACCGTAGATACACTTGTTCAAGAGGATTTACAAATCCACGAAAGAATATCAAACGTTGAAAGTTCTGCGAATTCTGCAAGCACAGAAATAAAAAATATTAAGTCTGATTTAACAACTATTAACTCTAATATCGTAACATTATCTGAAAAAGATATGGCGTTGGAATCAGAAGTTAATAATGTCAAATTAGAATTGGCAGAAGTTAAAACGGAGGTAAACAACGTTAAAGAAAACGTTAACAACGTTTCTGGAGAAACAAATTCTCTTAAAACAAGAGTCTCAAATGTTGAAACTACTCTACAAGAAATTGCACCTAAAATTCAAACACATGTCGTATTGACTAAAGAGATGTACGATGAGCTTGTAGAAAATGGTCAAATAAAAGACGATGTATTCTATTATATCGAAGAAAAATAATGATAAAATATTCTGATAAACCAATTAAAGTCGTTAATATTGGAGCAAAAGCAATCGGAGTAATTTATTACGGTTACAAGAAAGTATGACAATTAGATGTTGAACCATCTGACTTGATTAAAAGCTGTTTTGCTCAAGGCTTTTGGATTAACGATTATAAATGAACTAACGATCAGGGGTGAAAAAATAATTAATTATGGCTGAGGAATTATATTACGATAAAATAAGCCGACACACAGATTGGGGAGGAGATGCTTCTACGGGAGGTCTTCCAGTCGCTGGTTCAGCTGTTCAGGATTTTATTAAATCCGAATTAAACGGAAGGATTGGAGTAATTATAAACGATGATATTGCAGGAGAACACTTGTGTTTTGCTTGTGAAGAAGACAAAGAAGAATTTTTGCAAGATCGATCAAAAAGGCATCTTATTTTAAGTTCGTTTGTTGCTCCATCTAAATATAAGGCAAAGATTATAGTTGATTCTAACTATAAAGCAGTGTTAATTAATTCTAAAGAGAATTACTTGACATTCAATTATGAAATTACAAATAACGATGAGGTATATGTAGATAATATTACATATACAATATCTGTTACTAAAAACGGAGTTACTACCGCTATTAATGGTGTGGGAGTTTACGGACGTCCGATATCAGTTAATATGGATGAATTCCTAACATTAGAAGGTTCTACTACCGCAGCTATTTCAATTAAAGGTCAAACAATTGGAGCAGAAGCGTCTTATGTTGTAACATACGAAGTAGTAAACCTATCCTTTGAAAGTGACTATGACGTATCGCAAGTATATGACTTGACTAAAGAAACTGTAGAACCATTGGTTATTAACTATAGTATTTTTGGTACAAGCAATGTTAAATACATAGATTGGTATATTGACGGAGAGCTTCTAGATACAGAGGCAATTCAAGGTGGTACAGCAGAACCATTAGTAGGAAATAAACGTGTCTCATTGGCAGGATATTCACATGGTGTCCACGATATTAGATTTAGAGCATATGTTATTGTAAACGGAGAGAATTTTTATACAGATACACTGTATAGAGAGTTTATGGTTGTAGCGGATAAATCTGATACTACTCCAATGTTTGCAATTAAAACAGTGGTTCCAAAATCTGTAGAGATCACAGCGCCTATTAAAATTTATGATGTTGTACAATACGAAGTGTATACTTTATCTTATGGTGTGTACAATCCAAAAAATCTTGAATTTATTCCGGTAGATATTTACTTTGATGGAGAAAAAACATCATCTGTAAATGCACCAAACGGTAAGGAATTAACATATAGCTTTACTGCAAACTCATACGGAGATAAAACAATTAAATTTGTTGTACCTGATTACAATTACGAACGTTCTATTTCTACAAATGTAGAAGAAACAGAAATGGAACTTCAGGATATTACAAATAACTTAATTCTAAATCTATCTGCATCTGGTAGAACAAATCAAGATGTAAATAGAGAGGATTGAAGTTACGGTCAATATTCCACCACATTTGAAGGATTTAACTGAAATAGTACGGCCGCAGGATGGAATAATAACAGACTGCTTATTTCAGAAGGAATGACTGCAACAATTAACATCAAACCACTTACATCTACCGCATACGGTAAAACAATTGAATTGGAATTTGAAACACACAGTGTTGTAAATGATGATGCGGTTGTTTGTAATGTACAAGACGATAACGGATTAGGTTTGTTAATTACCGCATCTAAGGCAATGTTAAAAGTCGGATACGGTGAAAGAGAATTTGTTGCAACAAACTATAAAACAAATGAAAATGTAAGAGTTGCGTTTGTTATCGATTCTGTAAATAAACTTGCAATTATTTATGTAAATGGCATTATGTCTGGTGCGGTTGCAATGACAAGCGTTCTAAATATTGATAAGTATTTGTCATTTATTGGTACATCTGATGCAGGTATTAAAATCAAACAAATTAGAATTTATGACGCACAGCTTTCTGCAGAACAAGTTCTAAATAACTATATTTTATATAGAGAGAGCATTGTTGATATTAAATCAACATACAGTAGAAACGATATTCTTGACGGGCAATTTATCTCAATTGAAAAAGTTTCTGATCACATTCCTGTTATTCTTTTAACAGGTGAGGAGATTTACGACTTGGAAGCAGATAAAGATACTGATCGTGAAATTAGAATTGATGTTGAGTTTATCAATAAACAAGATCCTACACATCAATTTAAATTCTATGGTGGATGTTGTAGAATTCAAGGTACATCTTCTGCTGGTTATGTAAGAAAGAACTGGAGAATCTATTCAAAACGTAAAGATCGTTTTGTTGCAGATGTATATGATTGACAAGGTGTTTTAAGTACTGATAAGAACCGCAGAATAGCATTTAAAGACGGTGCAGTTCCTGTAAACTGTTGGACACTTAAAGCCGATTTCGCCGAATCTTCAGGTACTCACAACACTGGTGTTTCTACAGTATGAAATGATGTTATGTATAATGCATATCATACCACTAACGGTTATGTTTGTAGAACAAATGCACAAAAGGCGGCAATAGAAAATAAGTACGAATATGATTGTAGAACAACTGTAGATGGATTCCCAATTGTTGTGTTTGCAAGAAGAAATGAAAATGAAGAATACACTTTCATGGGTAAATACAACTTCAACAACGATAAATCTACTGAAAACGTATTTGGATTCTGTGATATTCCTGGTTTCGACGATGCGTATATTCCTGGTCATGAAGGCGAAATGATCCCAGAAGGAGAAATGAACGCTGGAAAACCATATACATATGGAAACAAAATGCAATGTTGGGAAATTCGTGAAAACGAAGACTCTTATGCGTTATTTAGAACTACAAATGGATGATACGATCCACAAATAAATGCAGATGGAAGTATCAAAGTAGATGAAGATAATGTTGTTGTTAAAAGTTGAGCGTCAGGATTTGAAGCACGTTATCCAGACGATGGAAATGAAGCGGATATTTCTGATTTAAAAGCTTTTGCAGATTGGATGACAACTTGTACTCAAGAACAGTTTGCAACAGAAAAATACGATCACTTTGATATGTGAAAAATCGCAGCGTATTACGTATATTTAATGCGATTTGGAGCCGTTGACCAGGTTGTTAAAAACTCAATGTTTACATCAGAGGATGGAAAACACTGATATTTTATCAATTACGATAACGATACAATCTTAGGTTTGGATAACTCTGGTAATAACATTTATCCACCTACAATTACACGTCAAACTCCACATGGTGCAACTTACGCATACGCAGGACACGAATCAAGAATGTGAAATATGTTAGAAGCCGATACAGAATTTATGACATATTATGTTCCTGAAGTTGATAACGTATTAGCAAACGGAGGATTAAGTTATAGTACAGTTTTAAAATATTTCAACATTAATCAATCAGATAAGTGGTGTGAAAGAATTTATAATGAGGATGCGAATTACAAATATATAAAACCATATATTGCGGGCACTGTTAACGAACTTGGTAAAATGCACGGTAGTAGAAAATCACATAGAACTTGGTGGGTGTCGAAACGCTTCCAATTAATGGACGCTAAGTTTAGTAATGTTAATTATCGTGAGAAACACATTCACATGAAGTTACATGGCGCCAAAGGTGCTGAATTCACAATCAAAGCTGCAGATTATATGTATTTTGGATGTGAATATAACAAAAACGCGTGAGCAATGGGTGTAGAATTGAATAAAGGTGAAACTTATAAATTCTATAAAGCATCTCAAGCAGAGGATGACGTAAATGGTAAAGACTTTGTACAAGGTGACCCTATTTACATCTATTCTCCATTATATATTGAAGAACTTGATTTATCCAAAATTTCTTCGTATATTTACCTTCTAGAATTTGGTAAGATTGTCGATGAAGTGACAAGTGCCAGAATGAAAAAATTAATAATTGGAGGTAAAAAGTCTGAGCAAACATTATCTGGATTATCTGGATTAAACGTTCTAACAAATCTAGAATATTTAGATCTTACAGGAATCGATTATCCGAACATTGATATTTCAAATCTACTACTTTTAAAAACCCTAAAGTTAACTGATAGTACTATCAATACGTTAACTATTCCAGACGGATGTATGATTGAAGAGTTGTATCTAACAGATGCTCTTAGACATCTTGGGTGTAGTGGTTTACAAAACTTAACTATCGAAAAGATGTATGGGTTTGATGAATATCATATTCCTTCAATCAAGATTCTAAATTCACCTAAATTAACAAGTGATTTCGGATATTATTACAGATGGGTTAAATCTGCACAAGAAGGCGACTCACTAGAACTTTCTGGAATTTCTTGGAAAGACATTAGTCCTTCAAATCTAATTGAATTTGGAAAAATTAAAAATCTATCGTTAAAAGGTAAGATTGAAATTGCAAATCCAACAATTGAAGAGGTAGAAGCACTTCAAGCAATATTTGGTGAGAACTGTTTTACTAATGGTGGTGAGTTGTGGATTTCTGCTCCAGAAAGTGTGTTTATCCACGGACCAAGAACTGTTAGATCAGGTGATTCTGAAATATATAGTGTTACTATTTTCTCAGAAAGTCCTGGTACAGTAGAATGGCAAGTTGAAGAAGGTGCAGAATATGTGGAAAGTTTGATTTCAAATCCAGATAACACCGGTACTTTAACAACAATTGAAAGTGAGATTGAAGATCATGAAATTGTTATTAAAGCAATTCACAAACCTGCGAATTCAGAGGGCGAATCTTATTTTAGAATTGACACATATAATATTACTGCGAAGAAAGTAATTTATCCTACAGATGGTGTTATTACAGGTAACACTACAATTAAGAAAAATGAAAACTTCAAACTAAGTGTTCTTCCTACAAATTACAATGGTGATTATACTACTGAATGGAAATTGATTGGAGAAGCGGCAAATAATGGAAACATTAGACTTGCAAATCAAACAAACACTTCTTGTACAGTAGAATATGTTGAAAATCTAATCTTTGACCTCGACTATTTAGTAGCAACAGTTACTAATAAGAATGGTAAACAATTTGAGGTTAGTACAATTATTACTGTTACAGATGCTTCTGTGTTGATGACATCTACAAGTAATCCTGAGGTTATTGCAATCTGTTATGCACAAGGTTGGTGTAAGAGTCCAGATGTAATGTATAAGGAAGAAGCACAAGTTGTTACTGATATTGGACAAGCATTCCGTGGAGGTAGTGGTAAACCTGGAGCTTATATTAAAACTTTTAACGAACTTGAAGAGTTTAAAAATATTAAGTCTATTCCAGATTACGCATTCTTCCAGTGTAATAACTTAACTGAAATCGTTCTTCCTGCAAACATTGAATCTATTGGAACATTTGGTTTAGGCTCAACTAAACTTGAAACAGTTAACATTCCAAATATTGTTAGCAACATTAACTATACCGCTTTTGAAGGTTCTCCAATTAAAGAATTTACAGTGGGTGGTGCACAAGTTAACTACTTTGTTAAGAACGGTGTATTGATTTCAATTGATGGAACACTTGTTAAGTATCCAGAAGGTAAAACAGATAGAGAATATACTACTGATGTTCAAGTTACAAAACTAGGACAATGGAGTATTAAAAATACAAAATTAGAGACACTAACAATTGGCGACAATGTTATTTCTCATGCAGATACTGCTATTGCAGACAATGCGTATTTAAAAACCTTGAATTTGGGTTCAAGTTTTGCCCCAAGTAATCTTGCACAACATATTACTAAAAATACAATTTTGTCTACAATTAATGTATCTGAAGATCATCCATCTTTGTGTTCTATAGAAGGGGTTGTGTATAATATTGATAAAACAACTTTGTGGAAATATCCAGAAGGTAGGTCAACAGTCGATTTGGTTCCAACAGTTAAAACTATTGGATCTTATGCACTTTCACAATGTATGCAACTTAAATCTGTAATTTCACTTCCAGATAGTGTTGAAGTGTTAGAAGCTCATGCATTTTATGCAAGTAGCAACATTACAGGAATGGAGTTCTCAGCAACTAGTAAATTGCGTACTGTCGGTAATTATTCATTACAGTTGTTGTCTAAAATGGAATACATTGTGTTCCCTGCAACTTTACAAAAACTATTTGATAACTCACTAAGTAACTGTTGGTTATTAGGTAATATTAAATTCTTGGGTGAAGTTGCTCCAGAACTATCTAGTAAATCTGTGTTCGGTTTAGAGTACAATCAATGAATTGGTAGAGACGCTAAACAAAGAGTTGTATATGTACCTGAAAACGCAACCGGTTATGAAGAAGGTTTGTGGATGGAAACAATCTTTAGTGAGAATCGTGTACATAATGGACAACCTTATTACTACACATTGTCAAAAACCTTATAATATATGTATACAATACAAAATATAGTGTATGCAGATGCTGGAAAATATCTGAAATGCGGCAATAAAGTCGCATTTCAGATGAAAGCATCTGAAAATATCGAAGAGTTAGATCTTAACCTCAACGATATTCAAATTGTAAATAATTACGCTTATTTTAATGGTGGATTGTTTGCACAGGAAGTAAATCCTAGATGAACTTATGGTGATTATAAGAGTAGGATTATTAAAAAGAGATATAGTAATGACGATCAAATTGCAATTATGTTAAATAAATATGATTCAGAAGATGATCAGATGTACTATCAAAAAATGCAAGAATGAAGAGAATTTGCTTCTGTACTTGCGAAGAAAATTCAATCTTTATAAATAGGGGGGGGGGTGTAGATGATGAAAGCAAGATTTGTACACACCTTAACAAATACATCCTTTATTGAAAATAAACAAAACAATCTAATAACTAGTAATGACATTTGTTTTATAAAAGATTCGAATCGAATTGCAACTCACGATCGTATTTATAATTACGTAAAATGAGATATATTAGAATCTCCGGATACAGAACATACAATAAATACGATCGCTGGAGACATTGTTTTGTATAATACACAAGATGAACAGATTTATTTTGTTTCTGCTAACAAATTAACAAAATCATACACGGCTAGTCATATTCCAATTGGTGTGGTGGTTGTTCCTGGAACACACGATGTATACGGTGACGGATCTTGTGGAGTAATGTCGTTAAAATCTATGGATTTTAATAATCCTACTCAAGGTGGTGATGATACACCTATGTACTGAGGACCACAAGTTGATATTCCAATATTTGGATACACTAAAGTTGTCATATACGCAGCTGACGGAAGTTTATCAACAAATAATTTTGGATATTTATCTAAAGATGGTTCGTACAATTATGGTTCTGCACATATTCCAGATCCATATTTACAAGATGGATCCAGAAACCCAGATTATTACATTTCATCAGGAATAACAAACGCTAATTACAACGCTTTGTCGGATTTTGCAGGAAAAAGTAATACTAATCAAATACTTGCAAAAAGAGGTGTAAAAAATTACACATCTTGAACTCCAAGCAATACGACATCAGATTACCCTGCAGCTAGCTGTTGCGATATGTACTTTACACCAGGAACAGAACAGCAAACGTGGTATCTTCCTTCTTGTGGAGAATTGAGTTACGTAATGGCAAAATGATCAACTATTCAAAATTCATTAGACCTAATAAATACAGTATTTGGATCGAATTATGCGAATAGAGTAGGAGATAATGATGGCTATTGATGCAGTACTGAGAATGCAACAAAAAATGCTAGATACGTTCATACTGGAAATGGCGTTGGATACTCAAATAAAGATACTACGTATAAAGTAAGAGCGTTTATTAAATTATATAAATAATTAAAATGATATGGCAATTAACAAAAAATTAATTCATTTTAAGACTAAACAAAACTTCAATAATGAAGTTGCCAAAGGTAATATACTAGATACTAGTATAGTTTTTATTAAAGATAGTCAAGAGATTCATACACACGGAGAGACTTATAAAGCTGTTAATTGGAGTGTGTTAGATCTGCCAAAAGGTGTATTTATTTACGATATAAATGGAAAATATATATTACCTAGTGAGTGGGATACTAGTAGAAATAATGAAGCTGTAGGTGTAGCTATTTTAGGAGATAACTGTAAGTTTGTAGTTGCAAAGGAAGACGCTACGCCTTCTTTTGTAAGCTGGGGAGGTTGAGGTACTGAGATCTCGACATTAACTGATTATATGAATGCTACTACTGCAGCTACTGATTTTGATGGTGTAAATAATACTTCCAAGATTATTGCAGTTATTGGAAATAGCAACGATGGTTATCGTGACGGATCTGCCGCAGGTGACTGTGCGGCATATACTTTCCCGAATGGAAAAAAAGGTTATCTAGGTGCGGCAGGCGAGTGACAAGTTGCACGTCAGAATAAGGAGGCTCTCAATAGCGCGCTTACACTGATTGGTGGTACAACAATGAAAGAATATATTTATTGGACTTCTACGGAGCGCTATAGTTACGAAGCATGATTTCAGTGATTTGACTCCGACAGCAATTTGAAAAACAGCTCTAAGCACAACAACGCCCATTCGTATGTCAGAGCATTCCTTGCTCTCTAACTAATATAAATCAATAAAACTATGCTAAGTAACTTTATATACGCAAAAACAAAAGCTCTCTTCGAAGAAAAACTTAATGCAGGAGAGATTCTCGATGAAGCAGTAGTATTCATCGAAGATACCAGAGAAATTTGAAATCATGGTAAATATTTCGCAACTCCAATGACTGAGAGCGAAGTTAGAGTAATTGCACAAGATGTTGTAAATGAGTCTATTATTATGGCTCTAAATACAGCTGTATAATTAAATGTACCTCTTCGGAGGTACATTTTTTCTAACCCAATAAGTTAACAATATGGCAGAAAATAACATATTAAATAACTCCCACGTAATAGGTGTAGGTGGAAGAAACCTTGTGTTAAATACATTGGGTAGAGTATATGTAAAAGTTCAAGAAAAATATTACGAAATAGATTTTAAAAACGGAACGGTTGGAGGGACTGGTTCTGGATATGGTGGAGTTATTGTTGTAAATACAAATGCAGAAGCTCTTGCGTTATCTTATCCAGGAGACAATATTCTAATTCTAAGTAAAGAAGGTAGCATTTATTATACACAAAATGGAACAATTAATTTATTAGGATTAGATGTTAATAATTTAATTGACCCTATAATAAGAGGTACTGTTACAATTAATAACGGTACAAAACCTCCTATTATTGTTGAAAGTCCAATTTTGTGTCCTGGATTAAATTCAGAACTTTTAAATGGATTATCTTCTGATAAATTTGCAATTAAATCTGAGGCGGAGACAATTAAAAATAGTTGGACCTTTGAAAGTGATACATTTATTGAAATGGCGCTTATAGGTAATAGTTCTAACACAATTTTAGATTTCGAAAGCAGTCGTTTACAAATTGATTATATTGATGTTAGAAAAGGAATTACTGGGGTTGAAATTATATTGCCAGAACCATTAATTGAATTAGACGATAATGAACATATAAAACCTGTAGAAGATACTTATGGATTTTATACACAACAGTTTGTATCTTGTAGAGGATTAGACACAGAAGCATCTGGTTCTATTGGATACGCTACGGAAACTTTTGTTAGACAGTCAATTGCAGATCTTGTGGCAGGTGCACCAACAACATTAGACACATTGAAAGAGATCGCAGATATGTTAATGGAACATAAAAATATAGTTGATATATTTGATGATTTAATTAACGACCACACTAAAAAACTAGATACACTTTTTAGTTATTTTAATGGAGATGCTGCGAGATATGCAATGCAATTAAAAAATCCTAGATTGTTATGAGGAAATACGTTTGACGGTACACAAGATATTAACGGAACTATTTATTTTAACAATGACGGGTATATTACACCTACTGCAACAGGTTATTTAAATACAAACGTTGGATTCTATTCGAACTCTTTTGTTAGTTGTAAAGGTGTAGATCCAACAGCAGGTTCTGGTGGAGGTGGTGGAATTATAGATAGAACCGCATTATTCGGAATTTTAGGAGGTGTGCCGGGTTATGGTGAGTCTATAGACCTTAGATTTTTAAATTTAAGTGCGTATGCTACAACTTCTTGAGCACAAGAACGATTTGCAACAAAATCCGAACTTACAAATGGGTTAAACACAAAAGCGAATAGAACAATAACTCTTACCGCAGGTAACGGATTAACTGGAGGGGGAACTTTAGAAACAAGTAGAACGTTTACTTTAGGTACACCTAGTAGCATTACAAATAGTTCTACAAATAGTGTTGGAACAACAACTCATACACACGCAATTGATAAGGCATCGACAACCGTTGTAGGAATTGTAAAATTAAACGATTCCTTGACTAGTAGTTCTACAACTTTAGCATTAACGGCAAACCAAGGTAAAGTTATAGCAGGAAGACTTACGGCATTAGAAGATATGTGAGAAAATAAAAGTACATATCTGCTTGCAAAAAATAATCGAGGAATTGTATCAAATACATTTATTAGTTGTAAAGGATTAGATTCAACTAGTTCTCAAACGTCCTCTGTTACAATTTTAACATCGGCTAGCTTAAATTCTTCATTTACAGACAATACTAGTCAACGTGTATTTAATGCTTATACAATTAAATCGCTAGCTGACAGAATCACCGTTTTAGAAGAATCTAGTGGTGGAAGTTCAGGGGGAGGTGGATCTGTTACCGGAGTTGGACTTACCGCACCTACTGGATTTACGGTATCAAACAGTCCTATTACTTCTAGTGGTAACATCGCTTTAAAATTTGCCTCTGGGTATTCTTTGCCAACAACAGCTAAACAAGGCAATTGGGATACAGCCTATGGTTGAGGTAATCACGCAAACGCAGGATATGTAAAATCTTCTGGAGTTACAAGTGTTGCAACCGGTACTGGTTTATCTGGTGGAACCATTACAAGTTCTGGAACCATTCAAATTAGTAGTACTTATCAAACATATATCTCAAATGGTAATACAGCGTACGGTTGGGGTAATCATGCAAACGCCGGATATGCTGCAAATAGTAGTCTGACATCGCATACTGGAAATACAAGTAATCCTCACAGTGTTACAAAATCTCAAGTTGGATTAGGTAATGTTGAAAATACAAAACTTTCAACTTGAGGTGGAAGTACCTATATTACAACATTAGGTACTGTCACTACAGGTACCTGAAAGGCAGGAGCGATAGATATTACCGCTAATATTACTACGTCTGGAATAGTTACTGGAAAAACAGATGTTGTTGCAGGATCAGATGTTAGATACAAAACAATTGTTGATGAAATCAATATAACAGATAAATTGTTTGAAGAAATATTAAACGCTCCATTATTTCAGTTCAAATGGAAAAATGAAGATTCTATTCATATTGGAACATCTGCACAATATTGAAAGAATACAACATTTAAAAACGTTGTGGTTTATGATCCTGAAAAGGATTTTAATTATTTAAGTTATCAAGGTCTTGCGTATGGAATTGGAAAAGTAAATTCGCACATTCTTAAATTACACGAAGTTCAATTGTCAAAACAAGACAAAAGAATAATACAATTAGAAGAACAAGTAAAAGAACTTCAATTAAAACTATGTCAATATGGGATTGAATAATGGAATTTTAACAGCACCTGTTAAATTCAGTGAAGTAAAAACATGTATAAATGCCCCAAATGTAACAAGTTTAAAAGCATTGTGTAACCACGAAAACATTAATATGTGGGCAAAATATAAACCTGTAGAACACTCCTCGAAAGGTGGACTTACAGAACAAGAACGATTTGGTACAAGTTATGGGATATACGGCACATATTATGATGTATTTTCTCAGAGTGGCAGAGAAGCCGCAATAACAGATGCAAAAAATGGAAAATTTGGATGAGTTTATAACAGACCTTCTGGAAATGGGATATACCGTTTAAATGATTTTGCAGGATATGATCATAACGCAGTATTTCCAATAGTTTGTTCTTGTTCTAAGAATCAAACGGAAGGTTATGTAGATATAGCACAAGAAGTTGATCTTTCTGCAGGAAATATGAAAATCTCAGATCTTACGTCAATGGTAGGACAAGCTAATAATGATAATTTTACTGCTGGAGGTTATGGGGTCATTTATAAAGGCTCTGGAGGCGCCGCCAATTACGTTGATGCGATAGGTGAATCTGGTAACACGCTGTATCCAATTTCTTCTCCACAAACAATTACGTTTACAAGACTTGCGGGTACTTATGAGGTTTGTATATATTTAACAAAAAATGGAAATGGTTCACAAGGATTTATTATTCCAGGTTCTTATTTTACAGTTACTGTAAAAGATTCTGGTGGTGGCGGAGGTACTTCAGATAAAGTTGTTTTGAGTGGATTTGATGTAACATCTGCAAAAAAACCTGTGTTCTCGTTTACTGTAAAAAATATATCTGGATATACACTTTCAGAAGGTACCGCATATATTCAAATTTATCGTAGTGCTACAGCGATAGAAGATACTTTAACTATATCTATTCCACAGTTAGCACATAACGCTCAGATAGAGGTTGAAAGTGATCCGTACGAAATTGGAATAGATCTTTCAAATCTATCACATTGAACAGTTACATATGAAGGTGTCACATCCAATAAACAATATTTTTAGAAATTATGATTAATGAAAAAACAGGAATATTAGAGGCTCCGTTTAATTTAGTCACCCTATCAAAAGCAACTGGTAACCCAATGATTGATCTGGGTTATCAGTGCTCAGATAGACGTCCATTTTTTAAATATCAAAATGGAAGTATTGTGTATTATACGGCTGTAAATCCAAAAAATGGAATTTTGGCAGAAATTAGTGTATTTTCAAAAGAGACTAAATTTATTGATGGGGAAGATAGAATTGTAATGACCTATCAAGGGTTTACATCTGCAACAACAGCAACTACAATAACATTTAATAATGTTGTATATACTTATACAAACGTTATTGAAAATATAAGACTTTATTACATCAACAAGTGGTCTAGAAGAAAACCTATTTCTGGATTTGATATGGATGAACTGACTACAGCAGAGTGATGAGATGCAGGAGGTGGGGTAACAGTGGCCAATTTATCAGACATGGATAAAAACCCATTTGGAATTGTAGATCAAGCAAAAATGAGTGGAATTGTGGGGCAAATGTTTGAGGATTTAAATAAAGGTGCGTATTATTGAACATATAATCCACCTACAGATGGAGAATGATTTCGAATGACAGATTTTGAAGGGTATTTTCCAGAAGCAAAATCTCCGTATTTTTTAGAATTAGACTCGTCTAATCAAATCCATGTTATAGAAGATGGGGTTCCTACTCATTATTTTGAAAACTCGCATCAAAACACATCAAAAGTTATAAAAATTAATATTGGAGCAGAACCTGCAGGTAAACCAGATTCTCCAAATTTAAACTGATATGACTTCAAAGATGTTTACAAAGATATCAATAACGTGAATGCAGACGAATTGGTAGACTTTACAGATCCTGCAAATTATCAGAAAATTGTAGATCGGTATGACGACATGGGTTATGGCTTTATCATAAATGACAATAAAGGCTATCGTGTGATTGAAGCAAGAAATGACAATGAGAAAGTTAAATTTCCTTTAGTAAAATATATTCCGCCTAATACAAGTGAAGGTACAGCCGCAAAATTAGAACAAACCTGCACTGCAGAAATTGAAGTACCGTTAAATTGTACGGTAGAAGTTGGAGGTGTTATTGATAACTTAATGCAAGGAAAGGGGTTATTTTATCTTCCATGTTCCCCACTAAAGTTTCAAAGTAAATCTATTCCATCTTTAATTGATATCGGCTATCCTGAAACGTTTGCAGATGGACATAGTTTAAGAATAACATTAACTGTAACGAGAAATAGTAGTAATTATTGATGAGGTGTAAGATTCCCTGAAGACACCGTTACAAACATACAAGTTCTAAATCATATTGATAGTCCGTATGATGGTTATTTGTGACTAAAATATACAAATGAAATAAAACATGAAGAGTTACAAACAGAAGATGAACCAGAGCTAAGACAAGTATTATATAACGATCAAGAAGTAGATTGAAACGGATGTACAGAAGCGCATAACGCTGGAAGTTTTGGAGATGTCCCTACACCAATAACAGCTGTTCCAAATATTAAAGGTACAGATTCATTTAAAATAGAGTTTTGAATCCATGACTTTAAAGATTCCCCATTTATTACTGAGGAAAACAGAAAGCCAGGAACTATGTCAGACGCAACACTGTTAGTAACTTTAGCATGAACTACTACACGTGGTGCAACTAGTAAAAGGACGTTTGACATGCGTTTAGATAGGGCTTTCTTTGAAGATATTGGTTGATTAGACAAAATTCCACCTGAGAATGGAGATTAATTTTGATGATTTAAACTAATTTTTTATCTTTGTAAAAATTATAAACTGGACAAATATGAAAATACGAGAAGTACTTGATACACATGGTTATATTTCCGAGTTAAAACTAAACAAGTTTGATAAGGAAATTAGGATAAAATTAATGAGAAATTATCCAGTTTTGGATAAAGTTGTAAAAGAAGTAAATGACTATAAATCGGCACTTCAAGAAAAGATGTTCGAAGAACATAAGGCAGATGGAGAAAAAGTTCAAGAATTACGAAGAAAACTCCCAAAAGTTGCAACAGAAGAGGAGTTAGATGCTCTTAACAAAGAGGCAGCACAGTATTCTGAGTATCTTCGTTTAGAACAAGAATTTATTAAATGTTTAACAGAACATATGGAAGAAGAAGTTGAAGTAAAACTTTTTCCTATTGATAAAGAAGACTTTGTAGACAACTTAGTTAAAGCAGATATAGAATTTACATTAGATTTATTGAATAAAATTGATATTTTGTTTAGATAATGAAAAAATACTTAATTATTATAGGATTGATTCTTGCTGTAATTGGAGTTATTTACGGGTTATCAATGCGTATTAAAAGTCTTAATTCTCAATTAGACGCAGCTCAAACAAACACAAAAGCGTTGATTCAGCAGAATCTAGAATTAGATAATTCTTCAAGAACTTTAAAATTAACAATAGATCAGTTGGAATACGCAAAAGATTCTATTTCTAAAAAGTTAGTCACTGCACTTGAAGACAACCACGTAAATAAGAAAAAGATTCAACAGCTACAATACCAACTGACTACAAATTTTAGAGTTGATACAATTACCTTTAGAGATACGTTGTTTAGAGAATATGTCGACATAGATACAACAATTCGAGACCAATGATATTCTTTAGATATGCGATTAAAATCTCCAAGTACATTTATTGTTTCTCCACAGTTTAGAAATGAAAATATATTAGCACTATCTTATAAAAAAGAGACGATAAATCCTCCAAAGAAATTTTTCTTGTGAAGATGATTTCAAAAGAAACATATTGTTACAGAGGCGTTGTTAGTAAATAACAATCCATATTGTAAACAGGATACCCTTAGAATAATTGAAGTTGTTAAATATTAGTTTTATGGACAACACCTTATTAGGACTTAAAGATGGTTTACTCAAAATAGTAGACAACATCGATGCGGGCAACTCTAAACTTACAGAAGAGCAAACGATGTCTTTATTAAAGTCAATTAACGAAATGTCGAATACAGAAAGACCTTTGAGTAAATATGAAGCGTATACTTATTTAAATATAAGTAGAGCTACGTTTGACAATCATATTGCTAGAGGTTGAATTCCAAAAGGCAAACCTATGCCAGGGTTTAAAGAATTGGCTTGATCTAAAAAGGATTTAGATAAATATCTTGAAACACACAAAGGAAGCAAATAGCTTCCTTTTTTTATGCCCAGTTGGGAACAACTGTACAACATAAGTAATTCAAAATCAATACGATAGAAAAAAGTTAGAATTGTGATAAATTCCATAAATCACATATTATCTTTGCATTGTAGATCTACAGAACGGAATTTTAACAATTAAAAATTTTATCGTATGGAAATTATCGAAAAAGAAGTAACTCACGATTCAGAGAATAAATATGCAAAGAAAGGAATCGCTGGTACAGCATTAGGTTTAGCAATTGGTGCATTAGGTCTTGAACTTTTGAAAGGTAATGGACTAAATCTTTTTGGAAATAGTTCAGAATCTGGCGGATGTACATTGACTTGTAAAGACAAAATTGAACTAACTCAGGCAATCTATCAAGATCGAATTGTTGGTATGCAAGAGAGATTTGCAGATCGTCAAACTCTAAACAATGAAATGTTTGGACTATATAAAAATCAGATTGATGCAGACTTCGGTTTGTATAAAAGTTATAGAGATGGATTTGATGCAGTTTCTGCAAAACATAACGCAGACACTTTTGCATTATATAAAAATCAAAGAGATAGCTTCGATGTACTTTCGGCACGTATTAGCAATCTAGAAACAAAACAAGCTGTTTCTGATGCAATTGAGCCTTGAAGATCAAAAGTATTAGATATGCAAATTAAAGGTGTTGCTGCAAATGCTAACGCAGCAGTACAGTTAGAGGCAGAACGCAGATGTTGCGCAGATAACAAGATTGTCAACTACGTGAACAGTACATTTTATCCAATTCAAGTAGCTGATTTAACTACTGGTACAACTTCAACAGCGAAAGCAACATATAATCCGCTTTGCAATTGCTGCGACAATGACATGCCAGGATTTTATATGTAATGTAAATGTATCCGGTAAATCAAGTTATATTAGGTAACGGACGAGAGTCAATGTTTAACGCAATGGGAGACATTGACTCTCAGATCCAAATGATGGAGGTTTATAAAAATAAATTACAACAGTTAAAACAAAATGAATCGGGAAACAAAACTACAATATGAGATAGTATTGATTCTGAAATTAGACCTTTATCCACAGAGCAAAGATTAAAACTATTCGAGAATAAAGAGTATAAAGACATATCTATCCGTTTACAAGAATTAGTGCAAACAGAACTTTTAAATCTAGTTAAAGGGAAGATAGAAAATTCGTCCGAAGGTAAAGAGCTTTTGGAAAAACAACTGAAATTAGCAAAAGATTTAAAAGTGAAAATTGTAGAAGATTCAAATAAAGAGATAGAGTTGTTTAGGAAGTTTAGAGAATACAGTATCTCACATCCAGGTGCAACTTACGATGAATTTATTAAAACTGTACTATAATGAAAGCGGCACAAATTATTAAAAATCTACAAAAGTATTCAGGGTTTTTAGTTGATAAAATTGGAGTAAACGTACCAATGTTAAAGTTTTGTAAACCACTTGTTGTAAGAGCAATTGAAAATAATATCTGTAAACTTGAATCCGGATTACAATTACTAGCTGACGCTTCTGGAGATATTGACATTAACGGAATTGTGTTAGATATGGAACAAAATATTCTAAATATGGATCCGTTTACTTTTCCAACTAACGTAATGGGTGATATTGTTTTAGGTGGAGGAAAAATTAAATTTGAATTACCCATTGTGAATAGAGAGGTTATATTGACAGAAGAAGATATAGATATGTTAAAAGAAATTTTATTAAGTAAGTAATGGAAGAATATATACTCACTAAATCATACAAACATGGTATGAGCGAACATGAATTGTTTCAGAAGTTTAAAAAATTCATGGAAGAAGATTCAGATATAGTTAAATCTGAGAATTTTGACGAACATTATGCTAAATCTTTAGTTGCAAGTATGTGACACTGCGACGGAGAAAAGAAATATATTGGAGAAAAATACAATCATACATTTGCAAAAACAGTGTATGAGAAACATAAAGCAGTGTTGCCAGAAAATGTAAACTGTTGAGATGTTTATGTAGCAATCAATACACAGTATCACGATTTTGCTAAGTTATATCACAAATGGTTTGGTAGCACAATAGATACTCAAATTATAGATTCTGCAATATCAATGTGATTTCTTGATGACGACTATCATGGTGGCAAAAAGATTTACAACTATTTTGAAGATTAGTTAAAGGTGGGGTAAATTCCCACCTTTTTTATTTTATTGTAAAATATCATAAATTATTTGGAAAATTCAATTATTCATTTTAACTTTGTGCGATTAATAATAAGAACTAATAAGTATTATGGACGAAAAGAATTTAACTATGTTTGAGAGCCTCTTAGAGGATCCAATCGAGCAGCCTGTTGAAGGCGCGCAGGAAATTATTACAAACGAACCTGTAAATGTTGAGGAACCAGTAGAACCTACAAACACTCCGTATTCTGATAATGTAATGTATCAGTTTTTGCAGCAGAGAGGTATTGCTGATCCATCAAAGATTAAATTTGAAAATGAAGACGGTGAACTAGAAGATCATGATTTCAATTCATTAACACCTGAAGAGCAGTTAACAATTTTGGCAGAAATTACAGATCCAGGATTGTCTGAGCATGAAACAGATGTAATTAATTATTTACGTACAAATCGCGTTTCGTTCGATCAGGTAGTTGATTATTTTGCACAGCAGAAATTAGAGGCATATTTGAACGAACATCCAGATCAGGTTCATCAGAAAACATATGCAATTGATGATTATTCAAATGAGGAGTTGTATTACGCTGATATGAAAGCGAAATACCCATCATTCTCAGATGAAGAATTGATGTCAAAATTAGAATCCGCAAAAGCAAATGAAGAGCTCTTTGAGAAAGAGGTCGAAATGCTTAGAACACAATATAAAGAAGCTGAAGAAGAACAAATTAGACTAGAAAAACAACGTGCAGATCAATATCAAGAAGATTTAAGAAATAATCTAGCTATTGCTGCAAACAACTTTAAAGAATTCCCATTGGATTACATGGATAAGGAAAGTGATGCATTTGAGATTGAAGACTCAGATAGAGAAATAGCATTGAATTATTTGTTGCAACAAGATTCAAGTGGAAAGAGTCAGTTTGTTAAAGATTTGGAAGATCCAACAGCCCTTATCGAGTTAGCTTGGTATAAAACACAAGGTCGAGACGTTATAGCAAATATAACAAGATATTGGAAGGATATTTTGAAAGCCGAAAGAAAAGAAATGGCGAAACTAAAATCTCAGTTGGAGGCTTCAAATAAAAAATCAACAACATCACACGTTATCCCTGGTCCAAAAGATAACCCATCAGAACCGATTTCTGTTACATCTCTTTGGAGCAGAGACGGTTTAATATAACACAATATCAACTAATATAAATTATGAGAATATCAGGTTTTACTACAGTGCGTCCCGATATGGCGGATACTCGCACTTATGAGTCTTTTATGAAATTTTTGGGAGCTAATCCAGCTCGTCTAGGAATTGTGTCATCATTGTATGATCAGTATACTGCTACACACTTGACAGAGTCCCTAATGAACACTTATACAATGGATAAGAATAAGAAAAACGCTTTCCAGAGCCTTGACACTTTCCTTGTAGAGTGGGATATCAACGTAAACAATGTTAAGAGAATCTACTTCACAGCTGTTCCAGAAGGTGACGGCGCTAATGGTTCTGACATTGTTTTCAGATTTGGTGAAAACTACTATCAGAAATTCGATACATTCATCATTGAGAAATCAAGACAGCACATCATCGTTCTTAACCGTCCTCAGAGAGTTAGAGACAACGAGTGGATGGTTATCGGTAAAATTATGGACGATAGCTACGAGTCAGTTCTTGACACAAGTGCTTGTCAACCAGGTATGGCTACAAGATTCGTAACCAACTACATGCCTGAAATGCACGAAGAGGGATATACTAAATATCAGAGCAATGTTGAGAAACACAGAACTCACATCGCTACTCACAGATCTGATGTTGATATGTCTGCTCAATACAAACCAATGGAGGATGTATTTATCCAGATTGGTAAAGGTTCTAAAGATGATCCTGTTTACAAAATGAACACTGCTGAGAAAGATTGTCTTGACACATTCATGATGGCAAGAAACAACGCTCTATTGTGGGGTAAAACAAACATGGATAAATCTGGTAAACCTAAACACTATGATCCTGAGACTGGTCGTCCGATCATTTCTTCTGATGGTATCATCTCTCAGATCGAGCGTTTCGCTGCTAAGTTCGTTTTCTCAAAATTGAACGTAGGTTTCTTCAACAAAGCACTTAACGTAATGATTCAGAAATCAGAGAAAGCTGTTGGAAACAAATATATGTTCCTATGTAACACTCTAATGTGGCAGGAAATCCAGACAACTCTATCTGCTTGGATTAGAGACTGGAAAACTGTTGGAACATTCGTGTTCTCTAAAGCAGCTAATGGTTACGTTGACCTAGGTGCTACTTATCAGTCTTACGAAATTGCAGGTAATACAATTTCATTCAAGATTGATAGATCATTCGATATCGAGTTCCCTAACAGAAAATATGGTATCTTGATCGACTTGACAGCTGATGCTGCAACTGGTAAAGCTGCTGTTAATATGTTCACTTTCAAAGGTGGTGAACTTATCCACAACTGGATTACAGGTGTTGGTGGTAAGAGCGGTCTAGCTCACGGTGAGGTTTCTAGCCCTGTTGCTGCAAGCAAACTAATTAACTGGGGTTATGCAGGTGTTGGTGTATTCAACCCATACCGTTCAGTAATCCTAATGAGCGAAGAGGTAAGAAACTCATTGTTCTAAAAAATACGAAACTGCTCCCTTAATTGGGAGTAGTTTCTTTATAGATTAATTGTTTAGATTGAATTTTGAATAAGAAATAATATATGAATATGGAAAATAAAGTAATCACATTGCGTAATGTATATGGTAAAGTAAAAGAAGTACACTTTCAACCTGGAAAACAGAGAAATGGAATGCCATTTCCATTTGTTAAAAGAGTAAGAATTGGAGCAGATGGCACCTCAGAAATGATTTTGAGTGATGCAGAATTAAATAACCCAGAGAGCCAGTATTACATTCCAGAGGATATGGACATTGTTGTTACTGATGGTACAACATTTGATTTATCAAACCCTCTAGAATATAACAAATGGAAATCTATTGAGAATTCCGAGTTGATTGCACCATCACGTGGCGCAAAAGATGAGAACGGAAATCCTATTATAGATGGAGATAAAAGAAGATATGGTTTGGCTGAATTCTATGTAGATATTCCTGGTGAGGAGTCTGCAAAAGCTGTAAGTAAAAGAAAACTTATTACTCAGGCTTGTACTCATATTGAGCAGGATTCAGTTGAAGGTCGTTTGACCAAAGTTAAACTTCTTGGTAAAGTAATGAGACACGCTCCAAGCAGTGATGTTGAGAATTACTTGTACGAAAGGGCTGAAAAGAATCCAAAAGAAGTTATTGACTTATATACAAGTCCAGACGTAGCACTAAAACTTCTTTTGATTGAAGCAAAAGAAAAACATGTTATCCGTAAACAGAGCGGTGTATTTATGTACGGAGACATGTCATTAGGAGCAACCGATGAAAGTATTATTTTGTACTTGAAAATGCCTTCTAATGCTAAGATTTTACAAGCAATTAAGAATGAAACTTTCCCTAATTTTGTAAAAGCGTTGGAAATTAACCCAGAGGGCGATCTAACAATTAACGAAACTGGAGATACAACGGGTCCTGAATCAAAAGGAACGGGAAAGAAGAAATAAAATTAAACTGAAATTAAATGACAGCTAGAGAACTATACGAATACGCACTAATTGAGGTAAATAAAATAGAGGCTCCAAGTCTATTGCTTGAGGATTATAACTATTTTATTAATAAAGCTGTCCAACAATATATCAACAAAGTTTATAACAGGTATGATGTAAATCAGCAATCAACTGACGATTTAAAAGTGTTGAAAACATCAGCTGCTGTTGAGCTTGAAAAACATGAACAGTGGCAAGATACAGCATTGTTGGGAAAAGCTTATATCGCAGAGTTGCCAAATGACTACTTGCATATTTTGAACTGTATTGTTGAATATCTACCAAAAGTAGATTTTAAGTGTTATGAGACAAATGTACCTGTACACTTTGCTGCACGTAGACTAACTGCAGATATGTACGCTGGTATTCTTAATAACGCTTATATGCGTCCAATGTACAAACGTCCATACTATTACATTAATAATGTAAACACTGTGGAAAATCACGCAACAAATCCTTCAATGGACGAAATTATCACTAATTCAGATAGAATTGATAGTGTTAGAGCAGAATACGATCGTGTTTCTAATACTACTAAAGTTCTATTGGAAATTAGATACGGAAAGGACGATACTCTATTTATCCCTCAAAAGGTGTATGTAGACTATATTAAATCACCTATGTTTATCCGTCTAACTCAGTCACAACTTGATATGGATATTGACACATCTCAAGTTTTGGAGTTCCCAGACTATGTTTGCTTTGAAATTGTAAACGAGTTTGTTAAACTATTGATGGAGAATGCAAGTGATCCACGTCTACAGAGCAACTTGGCAATTAATCAGACAATTGCAGGTGCTCCACAAGAACAACCACAACAGAGAAAATAATTTAATAAAAGGAATACAATATGTTTAAATATACTAAAGAAATTATCATCAACTCAGGTAAGATGAGCGATGGTAAATCAAGAATTGTTACTACAGCTGATGCAGTTGTAATCAAACGTGCTGGTGAGTACAAACTTGAAAATATCGTTGACGGTAAAATTACCGAAACTCCTGCACAAGAGGGTGTATTGGCAACATTGATGATGAAAAAAGGCCTAGAGGCTGGTAAAATGTACAGAATTTCATTTGCTGTAAAAATGATTCACAAATTTACTGGTGATATGGCTAATGCTAACTACAATGAGTTCGGTAAAGAATTCTTGGCAGAAGTTACTTACAAAGATAAATCTAGCCTTGCTAATGCATTTGCACTTATTTGTAACCCAGAGGTTTATTCTGTAGATGAAAATGGTAAAATCACTTTTAACGATCCTTATATGAGCGTTTCTGGCGTTGAACTATCTGTTTACAACGAAGAAACTGGCGAATATGAACTTAAAGGTATTAACGGTGAGGTAGCATACATTGGTAAGAACACTGAGCCATTTGCTACAGGTGAGTGGATCCGTGAGAACCTTCGTTTCCCTTCATATCCAAACATGCGTTATGCACCTCTATATGAGGATGAGCAGCCTATCGAGGGTGCTAAATACGTTCAGTTTGCATTCGCATATCAGTCAGAGAGAAACGGTCTTGGTGGACTTAGCGGTGTTGGTCAGAAACTTGCTGCAGTTACTCAGCATATCTTCTATGTAAAAGAGGATGTTGCTGATGCATTCAGATCTGCATTCGGAATGGGTGCTTCAGAAGAAGCTCCAGTAGATCCAGAAGCTCCAGAGGCAGGAGAATAATTATTAGACATAATTAAATCTTAAGGCGGTTGGATTTAGTTCCGCCGCCTTATTTATTTTTATACAATATGACAATTGATCAAATTGCAAGTGCTATATACAATGACGTATTCAGTGGCCTAAGAGGAGCTACTGGAAATATTACGTTATCTATGGAACAGTTAGAAGACGAAGTTCTAGAGGAACGTCAAGCCGTCATTAAAGAAATGTACTACAAAGGACTTTTAAATATAAAGGACCTTTTATTAGCAATCAATTGTGTTGAAATTGATTGTAAAGATTCAGCAAAATGTTGCAAAAGAAATTTGGGACATCCTACTCAACATTTTGAAATTCCTCAACTTGTAAATGACCTTGGGGATAAGGCAATTGCCTATATTGGAAGTGCAGACAGAGAAGTAGAGTTTACAATCTATACGAGTACATCTTATAAGTATCATCAATATAGAAAAAGAAAAACTGAAGTTCCATATGTTTATGTGGAAACAACTCCAAATGAAAATGGAATGTACGATTGCTGGTTGTATAATGCACCATTTGTTAAATATATTGCAGTTATAGGTGTATTTAAAGATCCACGCCAATTAGAAAAATACAACTGCTGTAATCCAATCGAAGCTTTTGATTTAGGTGGAATTTCAAATGAAGTTAAGAAACGTTTGACTGAGAAAAAACTTAGATATTACAGACAATTCCAGTCTCCAATTTTACCTAATGATCAAACTCCACGATAATGAAATTACATAATATAAATGCTGCTTATCCATTAGCACAAACACTATATGGAGTTGAGCCAAATCAAACAGAATTTGAAGATATCGCTTTATTAGCGTGAGACAGAATTAACAGTAGACACACAAGACTGTATCGTTATATAGGAAATACTTCTAATAAAGAATTAGAATTACCTTGTAATGTGGATTTAATTGAATCCGTACACATTCCTATTCCAGACGCACAAATGACTAGTAATCAAACTGTATTTCATGGAAATGAAACAATGTTTGTCGAAGGGTATATTGACGCATGAAAACGTCTTGAAGATCCAATGTGGACAAGAGGTAAACTAGTAAAATATCGAGAGGGAGATAATGTATTATATTTTGCCAGAGATTATAAAAATGTTATGGTGGTGTATCATGGAATTATCGTAGATCCCGAAGATGGTTTGCCTATGGTTACAGATAAAGAGTTGGATGCAATTGCAGCATATGTTGGTTATAGTGTGATGTATAAGGAGGCAATTAAACTTAGAGATAGGAATTTGCTCGAAATTGCAAATGGTTTGAAACAAGAATGACTGAAACTATGTAATGCTGCGAGAATTCCTGCTCATTTGAGTCAAAATGATATGGACGCGATTCTTGATGTTAAGACTCGTTGAGATAGAAAACAATACGGTAAATCGTTTAAACCAGTACTATAATGGCATATAATTTTAAACTCTCTCATATATATAAGGCAAAGGATATGTTTTTAAAATTTAATTTTAAAACGTTGCAAAGCTGGCGAAGAGTAAAGAAAGAAAAAGAATTTAGAGATCAATATTCAGATACAGCTGCCGCCATTCTAACATATTGTTTTTACTTGATTATATTGGATATTATTGAAAATAATGTTACCTTTGTATTACCTGTAATTAGTCGAAAGGCGAGCATTTTTGTAAAACCAATTACAGGTGAAACGTTCGAATATTTATATAGAGAGGGTTCCTTTAACGGTTTGGATTTTCTTAAAACCAATTTTGTTGGATATAGATTATGTTATCAGTATCAAACAAAAGAAAGTGTCCGAGAAAAGCCTATCTATATAGATAAAACGTTAAAGAAAAGACTATATGATAATGCAAATAACGGAATGGTTTATTACTAATGAAAGAAAAAAAGATAAGTGATTATTATGACGCTGTTTGTGAAAAGTTTCCTAATGTTCCAAGAAAAGATATAGAACGTATTCTGGTACACGGAATGCGTTTCTTCTATCATACCAATTTATACGGGGGAGATACTTTATTTAAACATGGAACATTCTGAATGTACTGTGGTAGATTTTTTAAAGATCCAGTATCTGCAATACGGTACTGGAAACTTAAAATTCGTGCAAAACTACGTTATATGAGTATCGTGCGCAAAGACTCGTTTGAAGGATACTATTATTTCGGATTAACGGAAGAAAGATTTCACGAATATTCAGATCAATTACCAAAGACTAAACGAGGTGGAAGAAGACGCAAGTTTACATTTAACAATATTATGTTATATAAGTTATTAGATGAACTTGTGTTTGCAAATAGTTATAAATATGTATTTCAAGTATATCTTAATACAGATTTAGGATGAGATTGTTATCGAGAATCGTTTACATCTAATCAGATAAAACTTATCGCAACCGTAGAAGAAAATAAAAAATTAAAGTATATAGAAAATGAGTAGACAAGAAGCTTTAAATACATTTACCGAAGGGTTAGTAATGGATTTAAATCCATTGACTACTCCAAATAATGTTTTAACAGACTGTTTAAATGGTACGTTAATTACGTATAATGGAAATGAGTTTATTTTACAAAACGATCAGGGTAACTATAAATTAAAAAACGCTAGATTAAAAGAACATTTTATTCCAGTTGCAATTAAAGAACATGCGAACATATTATATATTGTTTCGCACAATCCTATTACAAAAGAAACTGAAATTGGATCGTATCCATCTCCACAACGTATTTTTAAAGATACTGTGGATATTAATTCGCAAGATTTAACTCCAATTGTTGGAAGTTCTACATCTGGAACATATACATATGAGGATCTAATTAAAAAAGCAAACATTGCAATATACACAGATCCAAGTGATATGAATAAACTTTTTTTAAATCCAGGAGACATGTTTAAACTACAGTTTCCAATGTCAGAGGTTACAAACGTTTGTCCATATCAAGGTGTACAATTTTATGTTTTATCTGAAAATAAAGAATTGTTCCCAATTGACCTTTCAGACTATTTAAACGAAGACTTTCAGCACACTTTCTGGGAAACTCCAGGTTGAATTGCGGTTAAATATAGTTTGGGTAATTTAGATGCATTTAACCTAAATATTAAAACATTAGAAATACCTGAATTTTATACATCCGACTCTTTTAAGATTAGGTCTTTAATGCTTAATGCTCAGATTGAAATTTCGGATTCATTATTCTTTACAAATAACCAAGTTAAATCAAGATTAAAAACATCTGATTTAAAAGTCCGAATTACTGTAAATAAAGTTGATTCAAACAACTCTATTACAAAGTTAATTAACAATCGAGATTTTACTAGTTTTACTAGTGTTTCACACGAAGACTTTTCAATTTTATATAAAGATATAGACTTAATTGATTATTTAAGTGGGACTAATTTTAAAGATACAGATACAATTGAAGTAGATGTTGTTCCAATTATTACATCTGGCGGTCTTACTATTGTATATGAACAATTTAGAACTAAATATTCAATTAATCTTTCGTCTGTATCAAATACCGCTAATTTAAGTATTGCGCAGAAAACATTTCGATATTATGTTCAAGATTCAGGAATTGCGATTACATTTGATGTACAAGGTCCGTTTTTGAACAATAGTGAGGTAAAAGTATACTATAATATTTATAAGTATACTACTAATGGAACACTTAGTGCCGTATACAATTCTGATCAAAATATTCCAGACATTAATCTACTTGGACAAAACACAATATCTATTGATTGGATTCCTGGGCAATTTGAAAAAGAAGACGCATATGTAATGTCTTTTATATTCAAGGATTCTACACAAGTATTAAGAAGAGTTAACAAAATCTTAATTACTAGTGAATTGTTTAACGACTTCAGAACAAGTGTTAATGATTATAATACTATTTCTGGAGACGAATGGCTTTCAAAATATAACAGTTCGTTAAAAGTTGAAAATCCAAGAATTGAACAAAACGGAGAAATTGTATATGGAAACGTAACTGGAAGTTATGTAACCCCATTTCCAACTAAAGCCACCTCTGATTATACATACGTGAAAAAATCATCAGAAAATGTATCTTTTGATGATGTATTGTATAAAATTGAACAAGATGTAAAAATTCCATTAAAGTTAAATGGAGAAATTTCTAGTATTCAAGGTGCATTATGACAAAACTTGAATTCTAAATCAACAATTGATTATGTTCGAAATGGAGAAAGAGTTGAAGGCGTTGAAGTTAATTTAAATTCAGGTACATTTGAAATTGATGATAAGTTTTATTACGAAGAATCAATTGGAATATTTCCAGAAACAAAAGGAAAAGAATTAAAAATTGAACACCGAAAGTATTTTATAGAAGGTATGCATCAAGCTGGAACAGGGCTTGTAGGTATATCTAGTACAATTCCTTCCGATGAAATTGATACAATGGTGGAAACTCTTTATGATTGTCCAGACAACCATTGAAAAATATATACAAAATTTAGATGTTACACAGATACCAATTATACCAGTTACTCGGAAAAGGGTTTTGGTTCAGTTCAAGTTGGATCTAATAATGTATCTGGAGTTTGGCTAGAAGAAACCAAATGAAATTCTGCGTTAGGATGCTACGCTAGGTTTATGAAAGCAAATAAAGTTCCTATGCTTATTGTTCGTATGGAAGGAAACGATGAAGGTGTTCCAAATAAATGGCACGGTGGAATTAGATGGTTAGAAGATAGTGAAATAACAGATACTCCAAACGATAATACTGGAGTAAAATACTATTATGTTGTAATGCAAAGTGCTTCAAAATCTTATTATCGAGAAACAAATAAAGTAGAATCGGCAACAGATTTAAGTGTAATGTTATTACCTAATTCAAATAGGAGCGATAATCCAATTTCTTTTCCAACAACTTTAACTGATTTTGTACAAAAACTCAATAAAATTGCAAGAGCTGTTTATCTTGTATCAAAGGTCGATAAAAGTAAATGAGATGTTTTTGCGTATGAAGCAGAGGCGTTTGTAAATTCTCACTTAGAACTCGACATTTCCTCTATTTATTTAAAAATGTCATTTTCAGCACCAACGTTTCATGGAAAATCAATGTTTAATTCAACATCTTTAAATGAAATTGGAGCTACATTTAAATCCATCAGTGATAAAATTTATAATTTGGAGACAGGCTTATTAAAATCAAATTTAAATACAAATAATTTTAATTTAACATACGCAAACATTCCATTGGTTACAGATCCAGTGTATTTAAACGCTCCAGGTATAATTAAAACAAATAATCCTGCAGGCTTTGAAGCAACAGTATTTCATAACGATTTAATTAAAGCAAGAAGTCAACAAGAAGATGAATCGAATAAGTTTTTATCTCAAGCAGATGCTACTGTTAGAAGAGCCGGGGAATTTGGATGGGATCCAGATAAAGCAAGTGGAGAACAATTAGACACTTTCGTATCACAATTAACTACAGTTAGTGGTGGGCCAGAATATCATTTGGGTGATGTTGGTGTAAAATCAGATGTTACTCCAAAACGAGTCATGTTTTTTAGAAACGACGGAAATCTACATGCCAATGAACATGGATGTTTTGGTTTAGAATCACTTGACACAGCTTATTTGCCATAATATGAATACAACGTTAGAAGTAAAAAAATATAAAGAACGTGGGGATTTAGCACACGAATACAATCCGTTGGAAAATAAAAAGAACTCTGTAAACAAACTTACAGAGTTCACTACAACGGAATTGAATGTGGATTTACAACATCCGATTAATATTGAATGTCAAGAATCATATGATGGTACAGTTAATTTGATTCTAAATGACGATATAAATCCACCACGTATTATAAATACTAGATTTACAGTATTAGAGGACAATCAATATAAAATTATAAATAGAAATCAATTAGAACAGTCCAATGTTTATAAAGATGGGATCATCGATAGACAAACAAGATTGTTCCGAAATTTAAAAGTATTGCCACAAGTAAAGTTAAGAAAGGTGACACAGTACGGACAACTTATGTGTGGTAATTATACGTTTTACATTAAATATGCAGATAGTGACGACAACTTAACGGATATTGTTGCAGAATCTGGAATTGTTAGCATTTTTAAAGGAAATACAACAACTTTAAGAGGTATTGCTGGAGGTGCATTAAACGAACGTACAGATAAAGCCGTATCCCTTCAAATCAATAACGTTGATACAACGTTTCAAAAAATCTATGTTTATTTTGTTAGAGAAACATGTGATTTAAATGGAGTTCGTTTAACTACAGCTGGAAAAATTAAATCTGGATATGATATTAGATCGAGTGTTGTGTTAATTGATATTAATGGATTTGAAGAAGTTGAAGAAATTACACCAGAAGAGTTAAATGTTCAGTACAATATTGTGAATGCAGTAAAAACTCAAACACAAGTACAAAACATGTTATTTTTTGGTAATGTTCAGCAATCTAATGTAAATGTAAGAGATCTACAAAACATATCATTGTATATTAAAGTTCAGCTTCAAAGAAAGGAACAATCGTTAGGTTGAATTACAAGTTCATATACGGTTAATTCGAGTGACGATTTAAGTCAAAGTGAATATTATAATCCAATCAACATTTACTATTATACAGGTTATTGACCTGGTGAATTATATCGTTTAGGTATTGTTTATATTTACAATGATGATTCATTAAGTCCAGTCTTTAATCTTAGGGGTTGTGAATTCCTTACTAAAAATATTGCGGCTGGAGGGACGTCTGAATTTAATTACGATACAAGTAGTAAAAAGTATGGTTCGTATAGAACAGGAGAGGAGATTAACTATATTCCAACAGAAGAGTTTATCGATGGAGAATCAAATTATTCAAATACAAGAGGAGTGTTTAAACTTCCAGACGACTTAGATGTATATAATCACGCTAATTCCGAATCAGGAAACGGTGTACATCCAATTGGATTCAAGTTAACATTTCCAACTGAAATTCTAGAAGAACTAAAGAAACATAATGTTAAAGGTTATTTTATCGTTAGACAGAAACGTATTCCAATTACAATTGCACAAGGTTTTTCAATTGGAGTAGATAGATTAAGTCATACTCCAATGTTGTGTGTTGGAAAAGAATATGATTCCGAGACAAAAAGATATGTTCCTAAATATATTAGTGAAAGTTTCTTAGATCAGAAAACATCTGCACTAACGACAACTTATAAAAATAGACAACTTTCTACTAGAAATAAACAATCGTCTGGTTTACTATGTTTAGAAGCAAGTTGTGTACCAGAGATTCAATCTTATTTTGATGGCAGTGAATTCATATTGCAATCAACATATAGTTTTGAGGGTTTGTCCAGTCCTACAAATAGACATTTTTATACAGATTATTCTGGAGTAACCTCTCCTGAAAAAATCTCAAATAAGAAACAACTTGTTTACATTGGATCTGATGTACCTTTAAAATACGTTAATGGTTATGGTTTTTCAACTAGAGCCGGTGCATCAGAAGATGCAAAACAATTTGTATGTTTTAACGAAAAGAATTACGATAAGGATAATCGTGCGTTGTTAAGAGGAGTATTTACACCTTATATTGGAGTTGTAGGTCTAGTTAACGACAATACTGTATATAATATTCGTAGTGGTAGTTATTCTACGGTATTCCAAAAAGAATACTTTTCAATAAGAATGCGTGATAATGCACCGTATTTTGCAATTTCAGATAGGTATGAATTAAATTCTAATGCAAGTTTTGATGTTTATAGAGGTGACTGTTATACATCTACAGTAACATTTAGAATGCAAAGAAACTTTGTTGATCCAAATGTACCTACTGCAGAAGATATTGTCGACCCAGAAACTTGATCAGATGTTTATAAAGGTTTATCAGAAACCGATTTGGAAAAATGAGCCGATATTAATCTTGCTGATATTAACACCGTTCCTATAGGAACTTGGGTTACATTTAAAGTATTATCGAATTATAATCTTGGTTTACGTGTTGTAGATTCAAGTCATACTGACGAGTATGCTTTAATGGGAAATGCTAGAAGTTTTTATCCTTACTCAGATCAATCTGTAGCGACATCGAATAAAATTGACGATAGCTGATTACTAAATGCTGGAAACTCTGCAACCGTTGGAGTTAGAAGAAATTTTAGAGCTCCAGATGTACCTTATATTAGGGATATTTTTGACACTAGAGTAATGTTTAGTAATGTTGAAATTTCCTCAGATTTTAAGAACGGATATCGTATTTTCCAGGGACTTTCATATAAGGATATTGATAGACAATATGGTGGAATTGTAAAACTTTTAAGTTGGGGTTCTGATTTATTGTGTATTTTTGAACATGGAATTGGTGTTCTACCTGTTAATGAAAAAGCATTGTTGTCTACTACAACTGGACAATCAATTCATTTATATGGTGCTGGAGTATTGCAAGAACAAGTAAGTTTAATTACTTCAGATTTTGGAAGTATTTGACAAGATTCAATCATTAAAACAACAGTCGGAGTATACGGAGTAGATACGTACGCTAAAAAAATATGACGTGTGTCTAATGAAAAGGGATTAGAATTATTATCTGATACAAAAATTCAGAGATTTTTAAATGAAGGTATTCAGTTAGCCGAGTTAGATAAATATCCAATTTTAGGATTAAGAAATGTAAAAACACACTTTAATAATAATAAAGGTGATGTAATATTTACTTTCTATAACGAAAATAAAAACGTAAGTTGAAGCATTTGTTATAATGAACGTTTAGATAAATGGATAACTAGATATAGCTGAACGCCATTATTCTCTGAAAATATTGACAATCAATTTTTCTCATTAGATAAAAAACGAGCAGAAGTTTTATCGTATATTTACTATAACAAAAATATCAATGTTGGATTAAGAACAAAAGAGTTTAAAAACGATTTGTTCTCAAATAAAGACAGCAACATTTGATCAAATACAAATACATCGCATGAAGTAAGATTATTACCTTGAGGTTATGATACCGATTTCTTTAATAGCTTTAAATTTAAAATTCATTCTATTGAATCATCTTATTTAGATGACACTAACACAGAAGTGAATATTGATTTAACAGACAAAACTGATCTGTATTCTATTACAAGTAATAGTTTTAAAAATTCTGATGGAGAAAGCGAAGGTACAATTACATTAAATCCAAATTTATTAAAAATTGACGGTAAATTACAGTTATTTTACTTAAAAATAAAAGTACAATTTACTCCAGTTTCATCTGGAACACAAACAATAAACGCTTCTCCAAGTATTCAAACTGTTGGAATTGTAGTGAAAAAAGATACATCTTGATCTTCTGCAATTCAAACAAAATACGATCAAATGATGCAAAACGGATTCTATGTACACGGAAGAGCTGGAATATTTGATGAAATCAATTATAACGATTATGATATGACAAATCAAATTCTTCCAACAAAATGATATGATAAACAAGAACCGTTTGAATTTGAATTTGTAGTAAACAACATTGTTGGAGCACATAAAATATTTAACGATCTTGTAATTATTTCAAATAATGTTCAACCAAAAGAATTAGAGTTTGAAATCATTGGTGATGTTTATGATTTTAATAAAGCTGGAATTTATAAAGCTGAAAACTTTGTAGATGAAACCGCCTTTAGTAAAATTGATTTAGAGTGAAATCAAACAAAATGTAAAACATCTCAAGAATTTAGAAACGTAGATGTTAAATATGATAATGTTACAAATAAATATAGTTTAGTAACAACACAACCTTGTTATGATATTAAACAATACGGACGTCGTATTGGAAATATTCATTACAAAGAAGATGCGTGATATGTTGTTATTGAGCCTATTAAGTTTAAGAAAAAATATCCTGTATATGAATCCGCTAACAGCACCAAAGTTGTATCAGAAAAAATATCACAGGAAGTTAATTCAACAAGAATAAGAGATAAGTTCTTAAAAATTAGGGTAAAATATTCAGGTGAAGATTTGGCGATTATTTCTAATTTAAGAACATTAATGACATTAAGTTACGCATAATGGGATTATATGATATGGTAAAGTTTGGTCTGGACAGCGCGAATAGCTATGTTCAGGCCAATAGTACCGAACATTCAGTTGTTGATCCAGCAATGTTACAAGGTTTGGTAGAAACAGTGGGTTCTGTTGGCCAAGGTGTTCAAGCCGCAGGTGGAGTTGGAAATTATTTTAGCAACATGTGACAAAATATTTCCGGTACCGCAAAAAATGTGGTAGGTGGTTTTAAAGATGGATTCGGAGCAGGAATAAAAAACATTGGAAACCTGTTTAAATCTGGATCTGCGGCAAGTGGTGCGGCAGAAGCCGCTGGTGCAGCTGGAAATGTTGCTAAAGGAGCAGGAGCCGCTTTAAAATCTATTGGAAGTGCGGGTCTTGGATTAGCAACAAGTATTTTAGGGAACATGTCTGGAAAAGATCTACCTTCTAATGTAAAAGGAACTCGAGAAGCAATTCGTTCTGGACTACAGTTTATTCCTGGTGTAGGTCAAGGAATTGCAGCAGCAACTGCAGCAATAGATTTTATAGGTGATAAGACCGGATTAAATCTTGATCATTTTGATAAGAATGCGGCTAAACGTTTCGATTTAAAAGGAATGCGAATCCAAAATGCAGTTAACGCATTACCTGGTGCAAGTATGTTTGTGGGAATGTGAGGCGGAGATACAATAAAAGCACGTAAATCAGACGTGTGAGATGCAAGTGATGGTATTGCACGAGCCGCTTATGCTAAAACCGCCGCAGATGTAGACGCCGCTTCAAAACTTGGAGGACGTAGAACACTAATTAATCGTAAAGCAATGAATAGCGAGATTAGGGAAACAAATCGAAAAGATATTATTGCAGAAAGAAATGTTGAAGGTTCAAAAATGGCGTTAGAAGGTTCAAGAACCGCAATAGACAGTTTGCAGAATCAACATTTAAACAGGCTTCAAGGTACAAACAATCAAGTTATAGTTGGTAAACAAGGAATGGTGTTACCTAATATACAAGACGTTCGTAAAATACTTTCTACAAGAAAATTTCAGGCAGGTGGTAAAATGAACGTTATTGTAGAAGGTGCGTTTCATTCAAGAAAAAATCATTTATCTGAGTTAAACCCAGAACTTGAAGACATTACACCTAAAGGAATACCTGTAATCACTCGAGGTGAAGGCGGTGAAATTATACAAACTGCCGAAGTTGAACAAAAAGAGTTAATTTTACATTTAGAATTAACTCAAAAACTTGAAGCTTTATATCAAGATGGGTCTGAGGAAGCAATGATTGAAGCCGGTAAATTACTTGCAGAAGAAATAATGAATAATACAGATGATCGAACTGGAAAAGTATTAGATAATGGAACAAATGAAAATTAAAATCGGAAATCTTACGTTTGATGTGATTGTAGCACAAACAGAAGAGGAAAAAGAAATTGGACTGCAAAATGTCGAAGAAATGGATTCTGATGAAGGTATGTTGTTCGATTATTCTAATGATCCACAGGAAGATCTTTCTTTTTGAATGGTTGATACAGATATTCCATTAGATGTCATATTCATTGGAATGGAAAATACTGTACTATCGGTGCATAAAGGAATGCCTCAATCTGAAGAATACATGACTGAACCAGGACCAGTAAAATACGTTTTAGAAGTAAATCAAAATTCTGGTATTAATGTTGGAGACGTGTTTACTATTGGAGAAGAATCGGAAGAATCTGAAGAAGTAGTTGAAGAGAATTTAGAAACAACTCCAATGCAAGTTATAGGTTCGGACGGTCAAGTTCAGATGGAAATTGAAGGTGGAGAAAGAATCTTTAGTATTCCAAATACTAAAAAATTGGTAGCATTAGCTAAAAAGGCATACGCTAGTCAATCAGATGAAGATTATAAAAAGCTTGGAAAAGCTGCGTTTGAATTTCTACATACGCAGGACAATAATGAGCCAGACTATGTAGAGACAGAGGATTAGTATAAAATAAAAAAGGAGGACTACTACCTAGTCCTCCTATACGATTCATTTTATGTCATCTACTATTTAATCTGACCTTATTTCTAAGTGAAACAGACTCCTTTATCATTTCTTGAATCTGATACAAAGGTAATTAATATTTTTATAATAACAAAATACATTACCTCTTGGATATTCGGTAAATTATTTGTAATTTTGTAAGAAATGAAAATACGAGTATGTTTATTCAAAATATAAATAAATAGATATTAACGTTAATTAAAACTATAATTTTAAAATGAAAATTAAGAAATTTCAGGAAGGTGGTCAAATGGCACCTGCACAAGCTGCTCCACAGGGTGGTGATCAGATGGCAGCTCAAATCGAACAAATGGCTATGGAAATTATCCAGTCTGTAGGTCCAGAGGGTGCTGCAATGCTAGCAGAAACAATTATGATGATTCTTCAGTCTCAGGCTCCAGTAGGCGCACCAGCAGAGCAACCTGTATTTAAGAAAGGTGGCAAAATGTGCAAGAAAGGTACAAAGATGGCTAAGAGAAATTAATTTCTCAACATTAATGAGAGATATGAATGAGAGATTAGTATAAAACTGGTCTCTCATTTTTAATTTATGACAATACAAATATGGCTCAAATAAAGAAATATAAAGACGGAGACAAAGTGACTAACCACGGTTCACTAATTTGAAATGGGGAAAAGCTTTCTCCAGAACAATTTACGGCTTTTAAGAATTGGGCGGCACAGAATTCTAGCACTGTTGGAAACGTTGCTAGTGAAATAATTAAAGCTGTAGAATCGGGTGCTACAATTAAATATGATCCGGTTCAAAGAACAGTTACAGGATTGCCATTTGTTGATGCATATTCACAATCTGCAAACAAACGTGTTAGAAAAGAACGTTTGCGTGGTGCTGGAAAAGTTTGGGACGATTTAACTAATTCGGACAGAAAACAATTTGCAAATCAAATTTGAAGTGTTGGAGATTGAACACCTACAACAATTGCAGAGAAAAAAGAGGAAGAAAAAAAGGAAGAAAAAACACCTAAATCTTTAATTTTTTCATCCAGAACTGTTGATTATAAGACAGACGCAGAAACAGATCGTTATATTAATAGTTCAAATAATGCGGCAATTGAACAATCTTTGGCTGATTACAAGGCTTATCTTGCTGACTTAAATCGAGCAACAAATTGAAAAATATCTGGAAAAGATGCACGAAGAGCAGAAATCGATACACATTATCTAAAAAACATAGGTTTAATTGATGAATATCTTAATCAGATTAAATCGGGTGTAATTTCGGAAGAAGCACAAAGAGCATTGCTTAATGATTTTGGTATTACTGCATCAAATTACGTTAAACCGCAAGATAAAGTTGAGGAAGACGAGGAAGCCGCTGCAAAAGAATTAGTAAAAGAACAAACTGCAATCTTATCTGGATTGAATCCAGAAGGATTTGCACAATATGGTATTGCTATTGGGTATGATTCTGATGGAAACTTAACATCACACGGTGCAGTTAAAAATACAATGTATCATTTAAATGGGTTTTCTCCAGTTTCTCCGGATAGTAAATACTTCAACGGTTTCTTATACAATGGTAACTTCTATACTTATGATGATTTTATAAATAATCAAGATCTTGTTGTAAGATGAAAACCGGCCGCTGAATTAATTGGAAATCAAGATTGGAATCGTCTAGCAATGCGCAAAGACGCAATGTATTTATGAGGTAAAACGCCGTTTGCAAAATATGACTCAGAAAAAGAGTATATGAATATTGGTGAAAAACCTCTTGAAAATGGGGTGTCTTATTTTAATCTAGCAAACGAATATGAAATTCCAGAAAATCATTACGCAATTGGATACATACCATCGAACGCACCTAAAAATCCATATACAGGAATACAGAACGCGAGATATATTGTTTACAATCAATTAACTGGAGACGCAGAAGATTACGATTTCGATTCTGTACCTCTTGCAAAGCGTTTAAATCCATTTATTGAAGGAGATCCTCAATATAGAAATGCACCTGTTACGCCATTTGTTGTTTATAGAGGACATAATTACGCAAAAATTAGAGATTTACGAGATGAAACCGGAAATGTAGTATACAGTTTCTATAAGAATATGACTGATGGAAACATTTATATGGAGCAAGATGGAAAGTTTTTTCAAGTAGATCCAACGTATTATGATAAAATACGTATGCCAAACTATCAGTTTAGAAATACGGATATGGAAAATATGATTTATGGTAGACGTGAAATGGCGGCGGATGGAACATATCGTCAGACAGAAAATACGTGAGGTGATCCTAATAGAATCAAACAATATTACCACAATATTAACAATGTTCTTATCGCAGGTAACGAAGATGGTGGAAAATTGTTTAAAAAAGGTGGAGTTTTAAAGTTTCAATATGGTGGAATGTCTGGAGCTACAACAAAAGGTGGTGAACATACATCTACTAAAAATAAAACAGTAAAAGACTATCGAGCAAGAGATGCAACACTTACAGACTATCGTAACAATGATCTTACAGATGCAGATCTTATAGAATTAACATCAATAGCAATGGACATTGCAGGAACAATCACATCTTTAACTGGTGTGAGCGCGCTTGGTGCAGGATTGGGTGTAGGTGCAACAGGTACACAGTTCGTTGCAGATGTTAAACGAGATGGATTAGATTGAAGCGACGTTGGTAGTTTGGGATTAAACATAGGTTTAGATGCATTAACATTATTGCCATACGCAGGTGCTGGTGCTAGTGCAATTAAAGTTGCACGAAAAATACAACGTTCTGCAAAATTAATTGGTGGCGTATTCGCTGCAATTGGATTGAGTAACGGTATAGCAAGTTTAAAAAATATTACAGAAGGTGATTGAGACATCAATGACGTTCGTAATGTTGCAAATGGATTGCAAAGTGCTGTAGGTACTTTTAAACTTGGCAAAACCGCATATGAAAGAATGGCATTGGCATCTGAATTAGCAAAAACAAATAGTCGTGCTGTTAAAACGATTAAAGTAAAAGTTTCTGATGATATAGAATTTAATTTATCGAAATCGGATTTGGAAAATGCTGGAATTTCTGAGGGATATACTAAAGGAAATTCATCTCGAATTCAGGCATTAATTGAAAAGAAAGCTCTTGCAATAATGAATCAGGGTAAAACAGGTTCGGATAAATTAACAGAACTTCCAGAAGATATTAAAACCGATTTACTAAATAAGGTTTTAATTGATGGTAAACCATTAAAAACAATATCGAGGTTTAAATTCTTTGGTAATGAAGAAAGTGCAATTAATTTCCCAGAAGATAAATCTAAGTTTTCTGGTGCAAATTGATATAATCTAAAAAATCTTAGAGCACTACATCCGCACAGTTCTAAATCTACTTTTGCTGATTATGATTTAAAAAATTTTACAACAGACAACGATGCCGCAAATAGAGCACTTCAAAATTTTAGGGTTTGGAATCCAGAATGGTTTGGAATGACAACTAAAGGTTCTGTAGTAAAACCTGTAAAGCAAGGGTACCCTTATGATCGTTTTCCATTGACTCCTTCAACTCCAATTGGACCAGAAGTATTTCGTCCGATTCCAGAAAATGGATTATTTGTACCTCCATTTAAAAATGGAGGTGTGTTAAAAGCACAGCACGGAACTGTGTTTTCAAAAGCACAATCTATATCAGAGAACAGGAATGGAAAACAAACATCTAGATTTAGACAACTTGCAACTAGAATAGATAGTAACGGAGATCGACATTTATCGGTTCTAGATACAGCTGGTAATGGGCAAGATTTATATATGACAAATGCGTTAGGTAATAATACTTTTGGAACAAGTTATTTACAAGACGGACAACATGTTTCAGAAATAGGTATTGATCCAAATACATTTAAAATTGCTAAACATCCGGAATACGGTCCAATGATTAGAAAGTTCTTTAAAACTCCACTTCAACAGAAAAGTGAAGTACAATTAAACAATGTATTAAAGCCAGATCTATCAAAACCAATTCCACAAATTCATGCTAAAGGAGGTATTGTAAAAGCACAAGATGGTGCAACATCCTTTGGTTGAGATGAAACTCTTTCAGAAATAACGGTTTCTGCAGAAAATCCAATGAAAAAGAGATGAACAGAGATGTATGGATTGAATAGCGGTTTAACTCCAGCAGATCTACAAGCGTATTTATCTTCTTTAGGATCAATTAGTCCTGGTAGTTATACTTATTCTCAAGATGAGGAAGAATATTACGACGAGGACATTCCTGTAGTAGACACTGCGTACGGAACGAAACCAAAAGACTCTAAGTTTAATTCAAATTCATTAGAAGCTGCATTAAGATTAGGTAAATATATTTCAGCTCGTCGCTCTAACAATAAGGCACACGAAAATCTCGCTGCAACCACTAGAAAAGCAGCAGAAGCAGCAATGCCTGTAATGCCAACTGAAATTTATTCTAATTTTCATTTAAGTGGATTGGCACACGCATATCAAAACGCTGCAAATAATCAACGTGCAATGCAATTTGTAGGAAACGATTGAACTGCGGTTAATGCTATGAAACAACAAGCTAATCAAGGAGCTACGGCATTAGAGTTAGAAAAGGCACGACAAATATCTGCAGAGTGAGATAAGTTTAAGACCACTAGTATGGGTGAAAGACGAGCATATACAGCACAACGAGAAAATGTAATTAACGAACGTAAGAAAATTACATCTAATATGCTTTCAAAACTCGGAGAAATTGAGTTTAGTCGAGCACAAAATAATGCACAAAGTGTTCAGAACCTATTTAACGAAGGTCTTGGAATGATTGCTCAAGATAAACAAACAGCGTTCCAGAAAAATCAAATGTTGTTTGCACAACAACTTAAAGATGATACGCTTAAAGCGCGAAACGCTTATCTAGAATCATCTGGAATGAATGCTGCTTGAGCGGGTATGTCTGCGGAAGATAAAGCGAAGTATAATAATTCGCAACTTCAATGAATGTCTACTCAAAATCCTGCAGCATATCGAGAATACTTATCTCAAGAAGGTAAAGTCTCTAAAGAATTGGTTGAGAATTTATTTAGCGCAAAAGCAAGTTTACTATCATCTTTATTAAAAGTTTAGGTGAAATGAAATTAAAAAAATACAATAACGGAGGGGGTTTTATTTATACCCCCTTCTTACCTAATATAAGTGGGGAAGCAACTACTGCAACAACAAAAGAAAAAGCGAGTACAAAGACAAAAGATGACGGTCTTGATTTGGATAAAGCGCTGTTGGATGTTATTAAAACAAATGGAATTCCAATCGATTATACTATATTTGTTAATAAAGTAGGTGAATTATTTCAAACGTTTGCACATCAAGAAATGTTGACAGGAAGAGAGGTTTCTCCAATCGCACAACTGTCCGCAATGTATAGTTTGGCAAATCAAGTTTCAGAAAATAAGAAAAGTTATGATACAGCGGTAACAACACTACAAAATAATCAAGCTTGGGCTGAATTAGCAACAGATACAACGGGAAACCTTTATGTGCTATCAGAAGATGGAATTGATACAATTACTCCTACTGAGTATCATGAAAATTCAGAAAAGTATCGTCCATTAACCAATGGACAAATGATGCATTATCGTAGTCAAGTTGCAGGATTGGCATTTGATAGAAGTGTTCTAATGGATATGTCGAATGCAACAAGTATGAAACAAATCAATGATTATTTAAGAGATGTCATTCAAGATTTTGGAACAACTACGATGACAGGTTATACAGTTAAACAACATCGTTCTATTCAGGCTGGTTTAGAAGATTTATTACAAGGTGGACCAGATGGCGTATACAAGTTTACATCGGAATATCAATTAAAAAATGATAAAGATGTACAAGCGGCATTAGCATATTTATATGACGTGTTACCTCAAAATATGAAAAATCTAATTGTTGCAAAAACTGCTGCTGAAAATGGGGATCCAAACTCAACAGATGTTTATGCTATTTTAGCAATGGCACTACAACGTCATACAAAATCTAAACTTACAGCGGATTACGATTCGAGTGCAAGTGAAGACGCAATAGGTGGCAGTGGTAGTGGTGGAGGAAAAAGTGATCGTGATGTTCAATCAACATATTTAGAGAACATTATGGTTGGAAAAAATTACACACGTAATATTTTTAGTCTTTCACCAGAACAAGCTGAGGTGCAGTTAAACGCTAGTGGTTACAATGTAGGTAGAATAGTTGATGCACAACAAAATAGTGTCGCTGCAAATAATGTACGAAAATTATCTGAAATTTCACAAACACTATTAGCAGGAAATTTATCGTCAGTGTCTTTTGGTAATCAGTTAATCGAATCTGAAGATTTAAACGCACTAGTTTGAAATGGAACAAGTGATGTTATTTTTGTTGATTTACCTACAAAGACCGTTAATGGTAGAATTGTACCTGATTTTTCTGCTGCATTGGCGTTAAGTGAAATTTATGAAAGTATTAAAAATGGTACATTAACCACAACAGCCGATATTCAAAGAAAAATTGATACACGTATTGGTGCAAATCGTGCGTATTTTGATCCTAAGACAAAAACTATTAAATTTGACCCAAGACAACAATCTCGATTTATTACATTTTCTGCATATGCAAGTGATAATCATATCGATGGTTTAGATGAAAATCAATTACTTGCAAAATTAACAAGACAGGACGGTAAAAGAATTCAAGATTGGTACAATAGATTGGTACAATGAGGCGGTTTAGCAGAAGGAAAAGATGAATCGGTATTCCATCAAGGTGATGCTAATAAAAGAGGTTTCTACCAAGGAAATGTATTTATTTTAATGGGTGATCCAATTTTAGGACAAGCGTTCACTAACCCACAATATCATCCGATATCTGATTATAAAGATGTTGCAAATAAAATGAATATGCGTACAACCCAAACTACTCAAGGTACATTTAGAACAAATTTTTAATGAATTAAATAATGAGTGATAAGAAGAACGATTTTTTTGCAACCGTTGTGTTTCAACCTAACGCAACATTAGAAGATTTTTTGGCACAAGATATCACCCCAGATAACACAAAAATAGAATCTGCGGATTATTATAAAGGTATTCCTGAAGTAATTGAAATGTTTACCAACGATAATGGTAAATTTGATGAAAAAGCATTTAATGCGTTTTATAATAGTAATCTTTCTGCGTATAACGCATTTGCTAATTCTGAATTTGAAAAACAAATCTTCGAACAATTTGAATACGATCCTTACGATTGAACTGCCGTTGGAAAAAACACTGTTGATACAGGATTAGAAGTTGTACCAGTAAATAAGCATTTTAATACAATTGGTATTAAAGGATTTGGCATTAACTCAAACGATACGTGGAGTAACGAAGAAATTGCTCAAACAACAAATGTGTATGATCCACGTCAACAAAGATTTTTAGATTGAACTCCAAATGATAAAGGTGGATTGTTTAAAAATCTTTTTAGAGAAAATCTTGTTTATGCTACATACGCTGAGGATGGATTTCATGAAGTAAATGGCAAACAAGTTTCTCACAGAAAAGGAGAATGAATGTTAAACGAGGATGGTTTACCGTTTACAATGCTTGCATATGACGATGAACAATACGCTCGTACGTATGTTACTTATAGTGATCTTTTAACTAAAGAAGGTACAAAATTAAATAAATATGACTTCTTTGATTCTGACGGATTGGATAAAAGCGTTGGAGGAACTATTGCAAAAACTCTAGTTAACGTTCTTCCTTATTTTATACCATACGTTGGTCCAGTTTTAGGTTGAGCTGCAGTAGGAATGAATTTAACAAGAATGATTCCACTTCTTGGAAAAAGTGTTAATGGATTTATTACTGGAAATAATGATAACAAGTTAGGTAAAAATCTTACTTGGTTAGAAAACACAATGGGTAAATTTTCTAGCGATGTTTCTCAAGCATCAAAAGAAAACATGTGAACCTTTGAAACACTAGGTAATATTGTTGGAGACGTTTCAACTCAGTTATTTCAACAACGTGCGGTAGCTTCTATACCTAAAATGTTTAGTAAAAATCCAGATTTGGTTAATAGAAGACTTGGACAAAATTTAGCTCTAGCCTATATGGCTGGCACATCTGCACAGGAAACATATAAAGCATTTAAAAATGCGGGTGCGTCTGACAGAACTGCAGGTATTGGTATGTTGGCTTCAATTGGGGGTTTATACTGATTGATGAATCAGGATTATTTTAGAAAATTCTTGTTTAATGGTTCCTTCTTAGATGATACAATTGTTCGTGCTCCCGCACATGGTGTTGCTAAAGAAACCAGTGAGGCAATGTTTGGAGCAATGGAACGTCAAGCACCTGAAACATTACTTGGAAAATTTACACAAAAATTTGCAGACAAATATAAATCTGCTGCCGAAAAACTAAATACTTCTGGAATGTCTTTCTGAGATGCTGCTAAAAATGAGGGTGCAGAAGAAATGGCAGAAGAGGCAATAATGGACTTAGTAAAAGCCGGTACATTAGCGTTAAATGCATTAGGCGTTCAAAATACAGAACAAGGTAAACAATTAAATTTTGGTTTTACTCCACAAGACTTTCTTCAAAGATATGCAATGTCCTTCTTAGGTGGTGCGATTGGTGGTCCAATTTTTGAATTACATAATCGTTGGGATAAAATGTTATTCAATAAAATGAATGATGTAACACCTAAAACAGATCAAGAAGAACTTGTATATCTTATTCAACAAGGTAGAGATGCCGAAATTAAGCAGTATTATAAAAAGCAACATGAAAAAGGATTGTTGGGAAATAAAAACTTATCTGCAACAGAATATAAGATAATTAAAAACGAATCTGGAGAAGAAGTTAAAGAATATTTATCCGCCAAACCAGGAGAGAGCCAGAACGATGCTGTATATAATATGCTTACTCAGCAAGTCGATTATATTAAAAGTGTTCTACGATCTGAGGGAATGATGCTTACTGCAGAAGATATTTTAAAAGTTTATAATCGAGAGGGTAAGTTAATCGACGATCCGTTTGTTACTAAATTAATTGGTGCTGGAATTAATACCCGTCTACTACAAGCATGAAATACATTATCTACTGATATTTATAATGTTAAAACTAAATTAGATGCGGAATTAGAAAGAGCTTATTCTGGAGCAACAACTGAATACGAAAAGAAAACGATAGAACAAAACATTAAAAATGATCAAAATATTCAGGCTTTAACACAACAGTTAGAAGAGTTACGTATAAAACGTGATGAAATACTAGAAGTAAAAGGTTTGGCAGATTATTTTGGAGAAGCGATGTTTGTGTTAGATGAAGACACACATAGACCATTTTTGGATATTTCTTTAGAAAACTTTTCGAAATTAGTACACGGTGCAAGTTTTTCTGCTTTTGATGAAGAACGTCAAAAAGAAATTAAAGCAGAACACGCAGAGTATATTAAGAACGAGGGTTCAAAAGGTTTATATAAAGCGTATGATTTTTATAAACAATTAACAGAAAAATGAACTCCACGTTTACAAGAAATTGCAGCCAGATTTGAGACAATTAAGGCAAACGAAACTTATAACACAGAGTCATCTATTGCACATATTGCGGCAAGAATTTCAGAACTTGAAGCAGAGAAAACAGCACTTCTTCAAGTTGAAGATCCAACTCAAGAACAAGTTGATAGACTTGTTGAATTAAACACAGAACTTGATCAAGTGTTGGAAGATGAACAAAGAGTATTAACAAGAAACATCGAGTTACAATCATTACAAGATGTTTATGGAACACCGTTTATCAGAGCTGATTTAGATCAAATTGAAGAAATTTTCTTCCAGATTCATCGAGATAGTACTTTATTAAATCCAACTGGAGATCTTAATGAACAGCAGCAGCGTGAAATGGCAATAAATATTGCAGAATTAACAAAAATGCAAGCGATATTAGACGAATCTGCCAGAACACTCCAAGCATATTATGAGGGTTTAAAAGCAACTGACACTGTTGACACATATAACAAAGAGTGAGATTTCTTTTATTCACAAGTTGGAAAATTTGGATTTAAACTTAATCCTAAAGCTCGACTAGAAGCTATAAAAGAAAATAAGTTTCAGCAAGATCCTATTTATGTGGACGCATTAAACAACGGAGACGATGCACTTTTAGAAGCTATTGGAGAATCACAAATTATGCATACAAATGTTACTCCAATTGTAAAAAAGGCAGAAACATTATTAAATGCATTAGGTAAAAATAATGACGTTGCTATATCAACATATAACGACATTGTTCAAATGATTGAGTCTGATCCGTATTATGAATTTTTACCTGAGGGTCAACGAGAAGCTTTTAAACAGGATGTTTTGAATGCACTACTTCCAAGCATTAATGGAGTTAATGTCATTGAGCATCTGCAACAAATGGATGCAATAAAACAAGAAGTTGTGTCTAATCCATTCATTGAATTTGTAAAAGAATTCACATTAGATTTAAAAGGTGGAAATAATACACTAATTGATCTAATCGAAATGGAAGAACGTTCATTAAAGAATAAAGAGAGTGTTCGAGATTATATTATTGAAAACGCAAACAATGCACGTGAATTAGAAGAAGCTGAACAGTTAATCACTACTGCCTTCTCATTGATTATGGGCGGTGGAAATGGATTAAATGCAAGAGTTAATCAGTTTAGAAAAGATAAAGAACAACCAGAATGAGCAGAAATTGATGAAAATACTGCAAAAATTCTTTTAAACGGAGCAGAACAAATTCTTGAAAAAGTTGAAGTTCTTAGAACTTGGTCATTGTTGAATCAAAGCCAACGTTTACGTGAACAAAAAGATATTGCAAGAAATGTTTCATTAAAACAAATCACATCGCTTTTAGATAATAATACATTATTGGATTCAGTAGAAACCGAATTAGGAATCAATATAAAAGATTTATGGAACGGTATTGCTAATAAATATAATGTATTACTATCAGATATTACAGAGAAAAACTTTTTGCAATTTGAATTAGCAAAAGTGGAATTTGAAACAGAGTTACATAAACATTTTAAGGAAAATTTTCTAGATAAAAATGATCAAGTAACTTTAGCAAAGAATCTTGTAAAAGTTTTTGACAATAACTTACATCGTGCACAAACTAGTGCATTTACTTCAGATAAAAATCTACGGTTAACAAACTACGATCAATTAATGTATTTAACTGCAATTGCTGCAACTAATGCTACGCAGTTTTACAATAAATACAGAAAAATAATTATGGATCCAAGTAAGGATTTTAAATTCGCTCCAATTTTCTCACAAGAATATGCTGTTAGAATTGGATATGCGCAATTCTTGGAACCAGATTTATTTACTGAAGTATTAAAAGAAGTAAAAGCTAAAGCTCAAAACTCCGACGATCAATACGTTAAAAATAAACCAATTCTAGATAGAATTTATACGATTCTTGGTGGTGCAGGTACAGGAAAAACAACAGCAGTTGATTTCTTGTTAACGTTAATGATCGCAGATGATAAACGTGGAGTAATAGCAGTAGGTGCGTCCGATACTCAGGCAAATAGTTTACAAAAGGCAATTAAAGGTGCAAATAAAGTGCTTTCAAAGGATAAACTAATGAAGGCAATTAAAGGGGATCAAGTGATGAAATACAAGTTGAATGAACAAACACAACACATTGAGCTTGATACTCCAATTGCGGTTAGTGAAGAATCTTTATGGGCAGAAGACATTAAGAATAGAATACTCGTAATAGACGAGATTACTTTTTATGATGAACAAGAGTTGCAACTTTTAAATGAATATGCTACGAAACATAACGCCATTATTATTGGTTCTGGAGATAATAAACAGAATGGTAAAATATTAAACGTTATGTTTGAATCTGGTAAGTCTGGAACACACATGTCTGGTATTGAAGATGGATTGTTTATAACTTCTCCTACACTTGTTGCAACAATGCGAGCTGGAAATCTCGCAAGTTTAGAAAACGTAACAAGATTAGAAAGCATTCTTCGTCATGCAATTAACGCGAGTATTGAATCTGACAATGATCCACAAGTTGCAGTAAAAGAAATCGAAGAATGGTTAAAGGCGAACAAAGGTTTAACATTGGACTATTTTGAAGATCCTCAAACAAAGGATGTTGCTGGAGAAAAAATTGTTGCAACAATTGAGGAAGCAAAAGCACATTTAACTAATTTTAAACAACTTGTTACTGATCCAAAATCTCAAATTGCGGTTATTACTAACGATGCTGCAAAATACGCCGGATTAGATGTAGAAGTAATTGCTGCGGACAAAGTTCAGGGAGGAGAATTTGATTATGTGATAATCGATGTTAATTGAAATCCAACTGGTGCCGAAAGTAAATTTGCAGTATTAAAGAACTTGTATACTCTTACACAACGTTCAAGAAAAGGATCAATAATTGTTGATAGAGGTATATCTAATCAGTTAAATATTGTTAAAAATGAAAATCGAAACGGAGGTACTATTATAGCAGTACAAGAACAAGAAATTGAAAATTATAAAACATTCCGTTTAGAAGGTTTAGTTCAAATTGAAGAAACGTCCGAGGAACAAAAACGTAGAGATCCTATTTTTAGTGAACCGTTCGGAAATAACGGTGCACAAAATGGAGATCAGAATGGACAAGGTGGCCAAAATGGAGATAATGGTAGTGGCGATGACGGTAATGGCAATGATGGTAATGGAGGTAATGGAGGCACTCCTGTTACAACTCCTGGTAGTACACAACCTCAAACTCCTCCAACAGGTACGCCTACACCAAGTACTCCAAGTATACCTACACCAACGGTAACTCCAACCCCTACAGTTCCTACTGCTATTCCGGGTTCGAATTCTCCGACAAGTACTCCGTCTATACCGGAAATTAAATTACCACAAAGAAATGACGTTCCATCACCTGGTAAAACTGGTATTCAAACAACTCCGTTTATGCGAGGTGCGTTTATTCATAATTTAGAGGAATATGTACAAGTGCATGAATCTGAATTGATTTCAAGTGGGATTTTTGCAAGTTCAAATCCAATAGAAATTAGAACTGCGATTCTATCTTTATCTGATTATTTGTGAAATACTAATTTCTTTACATCTAGTGCAAACGTTCTAAAAAATAAATGAGATCGAATTTCAAACCATTTTGCAAACGAGATTCAAATGCTTACTGCAATTAAATCTGTAGAGTATGTATTATATCCAGATCAAATGTTGTATGCTAAGTTAAAATTTGGAAGAACGACAGAGGAAAAAACAATATTGTTACCAATTGGAAAAACTACAACTTCTGTTGAGATTCCGGTAAAATTGAAAAATCTAAAAGCAATTCGTGTTTGATCTGGAGGTAGGATGTCCCACACTCCAAACCATGTTCCAATTTCTAAGTTAAATGAAATATTTGGACTGTCATATTCAAACAAAAGTTACATATTTATGTCAAATATTGCACAAAGATACAACTTTGGAGAAATTAATCCGTTTACCGCAGCTTTTGAAAGTACAAATAGTGGTAAACCATTTATTCCAGTTTTGTTTGATTTGAGTGCAACAGAACAAGAGTTCATTGATTTTAAATCTCCAAATGCAACACTTGGAACGTATGTCAACTACGAAAAACCAGGAGAACTTTTAGGTGTTCAGGCAATTTCATTTAGTTTACAGGAAATTGTAGATTTTATTGAAAATTATAATGCTAAGAATATTACTAAAGATAAACTTGATTTTATTTTTAAAACTATTTTTGGAACGACGGTTGCACCATATGCACCAAATGCTGAGAACAATGTAAAAGATCAATATGTAGTATTTCCTAAAACAAGAGGCCGTATTATTGCAAAAGATATTTTAGAATATTATTTAACTGCAAATTCTGCGTATTCAAAATTTGTTATTGATTCTTTAATGAGAAAATTAACGGATCCTGAACATACAAAATGAATTTTTAAAAAGGAGGATTCTAATAATGCAAATATACCTACTGCAAGATACGAAGTTGTTTGAAATGGATCTGCGTTAGAACTTAAATCAAGTGACACCGGTAAAATTTTAGAAACGTTTGATGTAAGTGGTACAGATAATTTCTGAGATATTGCAAAAATTGCAAATATGGTACAAAAAATTAATCGCACCTATGGTGTTACTGAATTTACATTTGCAGAAAATTATGGAAATGGATTTGTAGAACTTACTAACGCAAATAAAATTTTACAACGATTGTTCCCGGCATCTGATCTTCGAGCAACAGAAGTATCAAATCTTGATACACATTTAAGAAGTTTAGCACAATGACAGTACGGTTATTATCTTAACGATATTGCTCAAACTAAAGATGTACTTTGGGCTCCAAATATGTATAGTTTAAATAATTATCTCGTTGATTTAGGAGATGTTTCGTCGATTTCTAATATTATGTTTGGATTAAGTTATGAAACTGAACAAGAGGTTGTAATTGACCAAGAACTTCAATTTAAAAAATCACTTGCGAATGATGTTTATACAAAATTGAAAGAATTAGGTATACCTTTTGATATGCTTGCGGACATAAAAGCAAAATTAGCAGGGCTTGACTTAACCGAATTTAATACACCTGAAGAACTTATAGATAGAATTAACAATATAATTTGGGAAACAGAGTATCCAGATACGTATATATACGAGGTAGAGTTAGATGGCGATGCAATTAAAATTGATAAAACTTGAGATCCATATCTTTACGTTTCTAAAAAATTTGATAAAGACTTTGTGTTTGTAAGCGAGCACCGAGATTCAACTAGGAAAATTCAAATATTTTTAGTACCTTCGCAAAATAACGATTTGTCCACAGTGCATTTTATTACTGATATTGATAATACAATTAAATCTTTATCAGAAAAAACAAGTTTAGAATTCAATACACTGTGAAATAAACATATTGACATTATAAATAAGTTTTTAATAGAATCGTTACTAGAAAGTCCAAATCCAAATGTAATATCGGAACTTATGGAAACAGATTTATCAGACGAGATTAAATCTCAAATAACCACGTATTTAATTAGACGATTAGAAGCAAATGAGTGTTAATAAGTGTAATTATTCAGAAAAATTTAGACCATTGCTAACTTGAATGGCCCAAACACATTCTGCAGATCAATTAGAAACTTTTATTAAAACACATTTCGTTGACGATTCGAATACAATTTTAGAGAAACTAGGTGTACCTCCGAGTGCACCTAGTTCTTCTAAAAATGCATTGGTCATTGATAGAAACGTTGTTGTAGTAGAAGATGCAGACGAAGAAGCAAAATTGTTATCAGTGCTACCTGGTGACCAACATGACAAAGTTAAAAAAGAAATTCAAACAGATTTAGTAAAAGCTCTTATTTATGATCCTACTACAGGTATTGTGGTAGATTTAAGTGAGGGTGTAAACGGGCATACTGGTCTAAATACCAAGCTATTTAAATTTCAAGCTAAACTTTTAAATGATCTTAGAACATATCTTGGAGAAGCTCCAATTGACACAATTAATATTCCAACCAATGAGGAATGGAACAAATTAGTTGTAGATACGATTCTTGCATTTGAAGGTAAAGTTGCAGACAATTCTGCGGAATATAAAGCTGCAAAAATACAATATGCAAAGCTAAAATATTTCGATTCGTTTATTAAAACAACTAGTCCGTATATTCAGATTGATTCAAAATATTTACACAAACCTGCAATAGATAAATATACATTGCAGATTAGAAGTCGTCACTATACTGGTAGAAATGATTTTAATCATAAGTTTGTAGAATCAATGAAGCTTGCTAGTGAATTAGCAACAACGTTAATGAATATTATACCAGAAGTTACGGAAACCGGACAAGATGTTCCTGGATCACATGTTGGACAAGATGAGTTTTTTGCAAACGCCGGAAAAATTTTAGATGCGATTAAAAATAACGATTTTGAAGAATTTGAAGAAGTAAGGAAGTATCTTGTACACACTCCAATTGAAGATATCGATATTGCAAAAATCATCGATGCATATATAAAAATTGTACCAAAACTATCTGATCCAAAACAAAAAATTTATTCTTTGGCAAGACTGCGTGGTATTCAAAAACACTTATTTTCTCCAAATTTTCCAGTAGAAATTTCTAACTTATTTAAGAAATACTTTTTAACAAATATTCCTGCAACATATTACGCTTACGTAAATGATGTACATGGATTTGGTTCAATTACCCTGTTTCAAAAAATGACAAATAGTGAGACAGGTGCTTTTATGGACACAATTTTAGCAATGGCTAATCATTGGACCGATAATGATCAGGCACCATTTGAAGTTACCAAGAATGAAATTAAGTTTAGAAGTGGACTTACTATTTCTTACGAATTAGTAGAAGGTAAATATAAATTTACTTTAAAAAATGGAACAAAGGATATTATTTTAAAAGAGATACAAGATACCTTAATGTATAATCTTTATGATAAGTTTGAAAACTATTTTAAAGATTATTACAATACCAAAAAGGACGACTCTTTTATGAATGCATGGACAGATGTATTAGGTTTAGTTGCGTTAGGTGCGAAAAACAAATTAGAAACGTATCAAGATTCATCTGTAATAAATCTACGTCCATATTATCCTATGTTAAAAATGATTGGCGATGTTAACGCACTTGTATTGAATTTGCATTCTGTAAGTGTTGTTAAAAATCCAGAAGGTAGTAACTTACCAACAAGTACATTGCCAAATCTTGCAAATAAACTTTGGGAACAACGTCAATTTATTAAACTGTTTGAAAATTCACTTTTCTCAGAAGAAGACGCAAAACAATTTTTAAAATTTATTCAAAAATGAGGAGGAAATCCAAGTAATCGTCATATTTATGAACATAATTTAATTTTCTCTGGAAAAGTAAAAACCAATTCTCCAAATATTCGTTCTCAGGTACAGGTAGGAGATCAAGTAAAAAGTTCATCACAACTAACTTTATCAGAAATATTGCATGTCGCAATGTTATATGATTTTTGAGATAAGTTGCAAGACGATTCTAAAGATTATATTTCTTTACAACATGCAACTTTTGCAGATAAATCACAACAGTTCGTAATTGATTATTTTATTACAGAACCTATTTATAATGGCAAGTCGATAAAAGACTTATTAAGAGAGGGGAATTATACTGCTATTGAAGACATTATTTTTGATGTTCGATCAAAACGTTATGGACAATTAAAGGAAAACATTTTAAATGACTTTAATGATGCTTTTGGAGAGAATTTCACAAGTTTAAATCAAGTAAAAGAGTTGTTACAAAGAACAACCTTACCTGAACTCCAAGAAAAATTTAATGCTGTCAGAATCGTTCTTCAAGAGCAAATTCATTATATTCCAGGAAAAGATGATAAACTAGATTTTAATGAGACAATATTAAATTATGTCGATATATTTTCATCTAAACAAAAAACAAAGGCGAGACTTAAGAGAGAAAAAATACAGTTTTTAAATAACCTTAAAGCTGAAAACTTCTCAATTTTAGGCACACAAGTTAAAACAGGATTGGATGATACTTGAGTAAATCAATACGGTAAACTACTGTTAGAAAAAGATGGAAAAATGAATCCAATTCTAGAGTCCTTCTTTTATGCAGATGCTTTATTATCAAACGAATACAATAATCTTTTAATAGGTGATATCTACTCTCACCCTAATAAAGCAAAACGTGGAAAGGAGGATACAGATGAAGATTATATATTGTTTAGTGAAGCGAGTCGTTTAATCGCTCAAATTAAACGTACTGTAATCCCTGGAGCAACTTATCAACCATTTTTACTGAAAAAAGATGGTGTTGGAGAACTAATTAAAATTGCTGTAATTAAAGATTTTCCAGCTACAGTAATGAATTTAATGGGTGTTCAATCTAAGAAATTAGATTCTATGGATGGTTCTGGTTTTGCAAGTCCTTATCAAGTAAAATTGGAAAACAACTCATTAATTGATGGAAAACTTAATAAAGACCGTAAAACCATTATGCATGGTTTGGATCCAATGTATGGTAAACAAATGCTTTTAAAATGGGCGGTATTTGAAGTTTCAAATGAACGTAGACGCATTTCTCAAAAATCTGACATTTCTGCAGAGTTAATATTTAAAAAGTTACACGATAAGCCGATTATTCAAGGTTTAAATGGAATAATTGAAACATTTATTAAAACTTGGGCAGAAACCACAGCAGAAAATCCTATTTATTTTGTTGATGCAAAAAGTCAATATATGTATAGGTTGGATGGAATGCAATTAGTAGAAGACGAAACTGGAACATTTATTGAGCGTAAGATTCAACCAATTGGAAAGAATAATCAAGCTGTTGGAGATGTAATTATTAGTAAACTAGAGGTTGGTACAGATGTAAATAGTTTATACGATTTAGATCAATTATTAGGTGGAGCATTTAATTATACCTACGATTCCAATTTAGGTTTAATGATACCATCTGAAAATAATATTGATATTGTATTTAAAGTAATCGTTGAACATGATTTAAAGAATCAGTTTACGGGTTATTTAGTTAATAAATCTGCAATTAAATCTGGTGCTGGAAATATCAACCCATATTCAAGTTTTCAAGATGATACAGAGTTACTAACAATGTCATTTCCATCTCAATTTGGAGGAGTGCAGTTAGATGCAGATCATGAAATTGAATTAGCAGAAGTAACTGAAATGACTCAGTTAATTAGTGCATTAATTCAAAGAGGATATACAAAAGATATTGTTCGTCGCATTTATGAAGATATTGGAGAAACTATCGTAGAAAGTATGGTAGATTTTCAGTCTGCACTTGAGTCAGAAGATGCAACCGCTGTATATCGTATACTTGGTAAAGCATTAGTTGATTCTTTTGCGAAAGGAGATAAAGATTCAATTGGTTTAGCAAAAACTTTTGTTTCTATTGCACAACAATTCTTAAATCAAGAAAACATTCAATTTAAGATTCCATTTAGTGCGGCAACTGTACATCCACAATTTTTAAGTGTTGTTACCTCTAATATTGTTAAAAGTGGTATACGTCGTACTTATTCTGGATTAATTTCTGTTCTTGTTCCAAGTCACGGTCAGATACAATATTTTGAGTTTGATGGTCAAAAATATGATTATACAGAACTTGGAAAAATAATCGAGGGGAAAGGTATTCGTGGGTACCTTAAAACAGAGACTGGAATTCAATTGGTGTCTGACGCAGATGCTAGAAAATATGTAATTGAAAGAAATCCAAACTTTGTTTCTGCATTAGAATCAGCACTTAACGATGAATTTGTTGTAATGCAGGGTCAACCTACGCAAGTTGATAACCCTTTTATTAAAGAGATTGACAGATTTGGATTTACATTTGGAGATACAATATCAATTATTGATCATATAACTGGAGAGGTTTTACCTCCACGTAAAATTGTAACCTTTGAAGAGTATGACGCTGCAAGAAACCTTTCGGCAGATGATTACACTATTAGAAAACATTTGCTTGCGCCAAAAAATCTTCAAGCTTCAAATTTGGTATATGATGTTCCTGTATTAAATCAAACATTGTCTGCATGAGATTTAGATATTGTTAGAATAAATCATTATGTACGTAATGTAATTGAATCTCAAAAATTAAAAGGAACAATTACTCCAGAAATGGTAATTCCATTTTTATCAGATGATCAAAAAGCAGTATTATATTGAGCATTTAATAATAAGGTTCCTACTGCCGAATCGTTAAAAGGTGTATCATTTGATATTTGGTTAAAATCTTTAATTCAACCTGCAATTCAAAATTTAAAGGCTGGTAAATTAAAGGAACAAGCTGTTTTTTCAGATGTTGCATGAGACCCCATCAATAATGTTGCGTATCGTCGTTCTGAACCAGAAGCGGTTGTCCCAGCTGAAACAGTTCAAATAAATGAGGAAACTACAATTGTACGTCCTGCATCTGTAGAACTAAATAAAATTGAGGTTAAAGCAACAAAAGTTCGTACACTTCCTGCGCAACTCGCTATTGGAAAAATGTACGCTTCAAAATTTTTATTAAGAGTTGGAGATAAACTATCTCAAATTACCGGACCAGAGTTCTTTAAGAAACGACTTTTAGAGCATTACGATGTTGAAAAATATCAATTACCAGCATATGATTATGTGTTATTTGATTCGGAACGTAATCCTTTATTTGTTAAAATTGCATCAGAAAGTGAATTTGACTCTTTATATGAAAATAAATACCTAAATGTTGATTTTAAAAATGTTGATGGTACAGTTTATTACAAAAACGATGAATTCATTGATGCCTCCGAGTCAATCGCATACTGGAAAGTTGATTCTGCAATGGGACCGGTTAACATGATTCGAATTGATAGTGTAGAACAGTTAAATCAACTTCATTCAAATTATAAATTAAATAACGCAAGACCGAATTTTACAGAAGAAAACGTTACTGATTTATTACAATTTATCTTTAAAGATAAAACCGTTGAGGAACAAGTTGATAGGCTTACTCGTTATTCGAATGTAGCAAAAGAAACTTGAACAGAACAACTTACAGACATTAAACCAAGCCCATTTTTAGTTGGTATCTTAAACCAATATGTACAAGGTAGATTTAAAGTTGGACTCGATCAGTTATCAAAACAAATGTTTGATGCGTGAGAAATTCAAAAACGTTTGATTGGTACACGTATTCCTACACAAGGTATGCAGTCATTCATGGAAATGGAGATTGTAATGATTACAGATAGTGAAACAAATGATGTATATGTACCAGCGCAACAAACATTCTTACAAGGTTCTGACTACGATATTGATAAATTATTCCTATTAGGATGGGAGATTGCAGATAATGGAACTATTATTACCGGTTCTAGATTGGATAGGTATTATAAACCATTAGACGTATTAAAACTACCTTCTCCAAAAAGAAGAACGTTTAAGTGAGTTGAAGACGACACTGCAAATTTTGTTTTCAACGCACATCATTACAATGTGTTTAATGTTGGTAGTGCAGCAGAACAAATTCAAGTTCTAAGAGCAGCGTTATTAGCAGGCCCAAATTTAAAATTTGATATTGATTTAACTAATTTCGATGAGGAAACGGTTAAAAAGATTCAAAGAATTAAAACCCGATTCCTTAATAATTTAAATCTTCACGATAATACTAAACTTTCTAAATCTGTAAGAAGTTCAGTTTTAAAAAATAAAGTAATTGCTGGAATCCACGAAGCAATGTCTGATCCAGAAAACGTTGTAAATGCAACGGCTCCAATTGAAATGGACGAACAGCAAGAAGCTGCAAAAAATTCAACCGGTGGTGCACTTGTAAAACGTATTACTTCTGATAATGCATTTACTAAATATTTAATGCAGATTCAGAATATGGTTGGTAAAGAGGTTATTGGTATTTCTGCAACTGGTTTGAAAGCATACTTTGCACTTGTCAATTTCTATCAAAAAGAATTTGATAAACTATTTGATACTATTGTAAATGATTCACCACAAGATTTATTTACAGCTTTAGATAAAATCTTATTTACAGATGCGTTGTCCGGAAAAGATATTGCACTTGTTGCAAATTTGAACTTTGAGTCATTATTGGAAAAGTTAGCAAACAATGGAATTGATGTAATTACAATGTCTAGAGTTTCTAGTAGATGGTTTGATGTACTTGTACAATTAGGCTTTATTACGGAAGTAAGTGATGAAGAATTTGCACAATTGGAAAACCCAAGTAACAGGTTTAAATTTAACATCAAAGGGTTTATTAAATATCTAAGTAATAAATCAAATAGAATGGATGCTGCGTTAACACATAGTGGTTTTCTATCTGCTGCAACAGATAATGCAAAGGAATTGATTCTTAAGAAAGTAAACGCAGATGCAAAATTTGCAGGAATTTATGCTTATTTAATTTCAACCGGTCACACATTTACCGAAATTGCGGAAATAATGACGTCTCCAATATTTGATGAAATAAGTCGATTGTCAGAAACTAATTTATTCTTACCATACACAAAAGGATTTAGTTTGCAAACAGCTTTAGATTGAATGGCAAATTCAGCACCAATTATTGTTGATTCTAGAACTCTGCATGAAATTTTAAAGGATGTTACTGGAAAGAAAGCAACTTATAAATACTATCAATTAGAAGATGAAATAATGAAACATTTTGATGAAATAATCACACATATTAAATCAAAAATGACTTCTAAACGATATAATCCAAATGCAGGTTTTGAAAACTTCATGTCCGATTTTGAATCAGAAGGTTTTAATTGAGAGGGAGATGTTGAATCAATGATGATGGAAGAACAGGAAATGTCGGATACAATGTGAGAAGACCCTGTAACTTTCACAGATGAATTATATCAGAACATTCTAAATTACCTTGAATTGTTAGATCGCAAAAAGGATTTTGAGCGAAGTATGCCGAAACAATGAGCAAAAAGTTTGAAATTAATTAGAGAGATGCAACCATTTACAGAAGAAATGAAGTTATTGGGAAAAATCTTAAAAATTAATCAAAAAATTGAAGGTAAAAGTTTCGATAAATACAACTACATTCGTGGTATTGAAAAGGGAATTAGTAAAATTTTAAATCGCAAAGAAAAGAATGGTTTTTATCCAATTCTTAGTGATTCAAAATTCTCTTTAATCGAATTCATTTTAGATGCCGATTATAGAAATTCAAAAATTGCGGACTACGAACATTTAATTAAGAAAGGAGTTGCACAATTTAACATCTTACAGTTAATTACTGATTCTGCACACTTTGGAGAAATGTTTAAACTTATTGCTCTTGATAAACGATTACTATCTGCGGTTTCAATTAAATCTAGATTAACCGATCATCTTGTTAGTAAAGTTGAAGCGAAAAAATCAGAAAAACCACAATTTGTATCTGTAACAAGAGAAGAGTATAAACGTATTGAAAACTTTGCAAACGATGTTTTAATTTACAATTATTTTGCACAACGTGAAAATCCACTTGTATTGAACATTTCTGGAAAACCAATTACTTTAAACTCTATTTGAGGTATAGGTAAGTTTATGACCTATATGAATAAGGTATTTTTACCACAATTGAAGAAACGTTATCCAGATAATGCGTTTGCTCAAACTTTAACAAAAGGTCGAAGATTGAATAAAATCACAAAAGACGTTGAATATTTCTGAAATTTAAATATTAATTTTAATCTTAGAGAAAAGAATGATGAAATTGATAATAAATTTCAACGTGCAAAATCCGACTTTTTGAAAATTGCAGAAAATGTTGTTGATGAGAATAATCCAGATTGGACAATTGGAGACATGCTGTTCTTATACAATCTTTTTGTAAATAAAGATGGATTTGGTAAAAATAGTTTTACATCTTTGTTCCAGGATTTACTTGTAGATAATATTTCTCCATTAATTAATGATTTTTATAATACATTAGCAGAATGAGATTCAAATGGATCTGTTTCTGACTTGGAATATAATCATGAAGATTTATGGGTTAGAGCTACAGAACAAACTAAGAAATACAATTCTGAGGAAAATGTGTTTAATATGCCAAATATGAGTATGATGAGTCCAGTTAGAACAAAAGCTAAACCGAAAAACATTAGAACAACAAATGTAAGAGATAGCTTATTCCTAACAGATTTAATTGGACATATTAATGCTACATTGGGAACTAATCTGATTCAAGTAATCAATGACGATGATGCAAAGACTCAAACTGGATCTTATAATGGATATATTCATGAAGGTAAAGTTTATGTTAATGTACAGTCGCCAGAGCATTTAATGCACGAATTATCCCATGTAGCACTGGCGGTTCTTAAACATGGAAGCCCTGAACAGTATTATCAATTATTAGGCAGTATTAAAAATTCTCCAACATATAAAGTGTTAGACGCATCAAAAGCATACACTCATTTACGTGGAGCCGATTTTCTGGAAGAGGTGCTTGCACATGATTTAGGATTATACTTGTCTGGACAATTTACAAAATGAGCAGACACTCACGCATCAGAAATTGCAGATATATTTTCAAAACAAATGCCAGAATTATTAAATGTTTTATTCCCAGATGCCGATTCAGATTTTCAATTTATAATTCCAAATATGAAAGAGGCATTGATTGCAATAACTCAAATGCCGTCTGAATTTGAAACACTTTTGAAAATTGATCAACGTTTGCTAAATTTGAAGGCAAAACTATTTAAAGGGTATCAAAAGAATAAACAACAAATGAAATTAAAAGCAAATTGTAAATAATGAAAAATCAGGACTGTAGTTATGAATTACGGTTAGGTGATAAAGTACTTGCGTTTAAGGATGATCAGGCCTTAAACGCAGGTCTTATAAGCCTAATACAAGATCAATTATTAAACATTGATGCGTTAGACCTTACGCTAAGAGTTGCATCGATTGATGCACAAGAACGAGCAACTCACATTATTGAGGAAATGCAAGAAGACTTGGATAAATCAAAGATTACATTTGACGTAGTTCGAATTGCAGATGATCCGTATAGTGTTGAAAAGGTTTATAAATATCCAAAATCTATTGGTGCAAATAAATTAATTAACACATTTGGTAATCATAAGGATATTACAAAACCAATGGTTACTCCATTAAATTTAGATGATTTTAAAGCGAAACGTAAAGCCCAATATCATTTAGAACACCCTACATTATCTAATGCTGAAATTAATACGTTAATTGCTAATGAAATTAATAATTGAAAAGTGTACAGCGAGATTGGATCTGAAATTCACGCAATGTTTGAACATGCACTTAAAGGTGAGGAATACACTCCAACTTGACCAGAACATTTTCCAAAGATTAAAGTAGACCGTATTAAACAAGATGTTCAGAAGTTTTTAGATTTTCTTAAAACAGAACACCCAAATGGAAAAATATATACAGAAATTGACATTCTAAGCAAGCAATTATCTGAGCAAGTAAAAAATAGATTTACGCAATACGACTCAGTTAATGGTCGTATAGACTTGTTAGTAGTAGAAGATGGAAAAGTATATATTTACGACTTTAAAATTTCTCGAAAAGACCTAAAGAATTGGGACACTGGTGATAATGCATTACTAGATCCAATGGACTGACATACTACAAAGAAACTACAAGTAAAGGACCAGATGGCAATCTATTCTGCAATTTTACAACAACATGGTTTACAGGTAGCGGATGCTCGTATTGTGCCAATTCGATTAGAAATAAATATTGATGAAGAATCAATGTCAATTAAAACAGATGAACATGGGGATTTAGCAATCGATGCAATTGCATTACAAACATCATTGGATTCTGCAAGAAATGCATACTATCCTTACACATCTGTTCCAATTGAAAAACAACTTAACCAAATTACAGCGAATATTATTCCATTAAATAATGAATTTAAAGTTGAAGGATTAGAATCCACTTTTAGCACTTACGGTAAGTTATTTAGACAAATTACAAACGTTCAAAAACAAGTTGTAAATAGAAAAATTGAAATTGAGGATCTAAAAAAGGATAAAAACTTTGTAAAATCGGTTGATAGATCTCATAGTAAATACCAGGAAGGTTATAGAAAGTATTTTTACCGCGAGGGATTAAATGAAACACAAGCTATTCGTTATGCAAAAACAGATGAAGAGTTAGAACAACTACTTCAGGAATATGTTGAAGATTTAAATAAGAAAAAACATAGTGAGTTGTCTAAATTTGGTAAAAGAATTGGAACTGTTTTAGCTAGTGGCGCCGATTATGAAACAGTTGCGGAAGAATTTACATCAACACAATCAAAATTTGTTAGTGCTCATTTTAAACCATACATTGTTAATGGATGGCAATTTATTGAAAATGAAGAGTTAAACTCTGCAGGATTTTTTATTTTTAAGAAAAACGGAGTATTTGATATTGTAATGTTAACAAACACTTCGTTATTAACAAATAAAGAATTTACTTTTGGACACAGTATTTTAGGTGATTATATTTCTGATAGAGCTTGAGATAAGAAACGAATCTTAGCCGCATCTAATGGCAACTTAGAGGCGTTTAAGGCGTTAACCTATATTATGGAAAATCAAGCTGCATTTTCTTACGGAAAAATAAGAAATATTAAAGTAATGAACCCTTGGATGCGTCAGGCAATGTCTCCATCTATGGACACATTGTTAGATAACTGAGATCGATTGTTACGTTATAAAGATGATGTTCCAAACACACTTGATCATACATTATTTAAAAATAGCATTGCTTCGGCTATAGAAAATTGTATGGAAAATATAGCGTTAGTTGGAGAAAAAATCGTAGATTTTAAAGTAAAATATGATCCAAATGATGTTGATTTTAATGCAACGTATATTCTTGAAAAGTTAAAACAATTAAGAACTAAACTTAAACTTCAAGAAGGTTTGCGTAATGATAAAAAACGTCAAATGGAGAGTCCTGAATGACAAGCGTATACGTATTTACTACGTGCGTATTTTATCTTAAAAATGGGTATTGATTTACAATATGAACCAGATAAAGGTTTTTATTGAAATGGAGGTATGATTGGTTTACATACATCCAGTGTACAATATTCTCCATCTATAAATCATCGTATTTTTGGAGATGTTCAAAATGATTATACTCGAAAAATCAGAGAAATGGTTGGAAAGTATTCTGTTCCATTAAATGTCATACTTAATAAATTCTATGATGCAAACGGACGTGTTAGAGCATTAGGTGGAGAGGCGAATCTATTTTCAGAATGAATCAGAAAAGACGAAACTGGACAAATTGATAGCAGATTTTTATTTGTAGATCCAGATAGCCCTGCATTTAAAGGTAATGCTGAATCTAAAGCTGCATTAAAATATGTATTAAAAATATTAAATGAAATTCGATTTGAAGGGCGTCAAGATAAAATTGATGAAGCATATGTTAATGAAGAGTATTTCCAAATACCATTATTAAAAGCTAGAGATCTTCGTAGAGCTAAGAACATTGGTGTTCGTGCAACAGCAGAACAAATTATCAAAGATGCTACAAATATGGTAGACGGTGTATTCTCAGAAGAAGTTGGACGTAAACAAAAATTTGAATTAGAAGAAAATCGTTTATATAATAGATTTGATTTAGCACAAGAGACTAGAAATACTTGACTTAAGACAGAAGGTATTGGTTTCTTTGAAACGGACATCGAACGTGTTATGCACGAAGTTATTGTTTCATACACTAAACAACGTGTAAGTGACGAATTCCTTCCAATTTTTCATGCAATTGATTTAGGTTTACAGTTACAACAAGATTTTGAAAATATTGATGTATCAAATATTCGTAAGGCATATCAACAATCAATTACCAAGAAAATTTACGGAGAACCAATTATGTTACCAGAGTTACATGGGGTTTATAAGTTTGGTTCTGTATTGAAAACAATCTTATCTAAAATGACACTAGGTTTAAACAGTAAGTCATATGTACGAGAAATGTTACAAGGTACATGGATGGGTGTAAGTAGATCTGGTGTAAAAATGTTAGATGGTTTAAACTTAGAATCTTATGTAAAAGCAGGAACTCACGTTTTATGAGAAACAAGACATAACTATAAAGCGATTACCCTTTTACAACAGTTAAATCTTATTTACGGTATGGCGAACATGTCTGTCAATGAGATTTCTGATAAAATGAGATCTAATAGTCTTGGAATTCGTAACTGGAATGAAAATACACTGTTTTTAAATACTACTGCACCGGATTTCCAACATCGTATGACAATTCTTGTAGCTAAGATGATGGCAGATGGATGTTTTGATGCATATAGTTTAGATGAAAACGGAGTTCTAAAATATGATGTTACTAAAGATAAACGTTTTGAGCAATTCTTAAAAGGAAATACTGCGCATAAAGATTATTATTATCAACGTGCATTATATGAAACGAATGTTAATGAATGGAACGCAAAGGGTTATAATTTAAGAATGGATGATGGTACTGGAAAACCAGATGCATTACCACATGCTTATACAACACTTGAAGCATCTAGTATTAAAAACTTTTCAGAAATTCTATATGGTCACTACGACAATGAATCTAGAGCACTTATTAATGACTTATTCTTAGGTTCATTCTTTATGCAATTTAAAACATATATCGTTGCAAAAATGGAGCAATGGTTTATGAAACCAGGTACATATAATGTTGGTAAATTTAAACAACAATATGATCCTAAGACTGGAGAAGAATTATGACAAGTAATCAGTTATCCAAATGAAGATGGTACAGGTGTTCCAATTACCAAAGTTAAACGTAAATCTGAAGTTACTCAAGAAGAATGGGATAGTAAATCATTACAACCATATCTAGCTTGGGAAGGAGAACAAATGGAAGGTATTATCTATTCTGTTGCAACTCTACTTAAATCTTTTAGACATCTTATCGCAAATCCAGAAGAATTTAAACGTGTATGAAGTGATCCTGTAGCAAAACGTAATCTATATGTAGGTTTACACGATATGGTATGATTATCTCTATTAGGATTACTAATTACAATGTTGTACGAAGCTCTTTTTGGAAAAGATACTGTTAAAAAATTAAAACAGCAATCTGCAGCAATACAGTGGTCATATTCTGTATTACATGGTTCTACTTTAGATGGATCTGTGTTTAGAGTATTAAATAGTATGTTTGGAGAAAAACCTCCAGTATTATCCGCTGTTGAAAAACTAATTAATTCATCAACTAAAATGGTGATGGGTGATGCAGACGTTGTAGATTTTCTAACAACAAACATCGGAGCAATTCGAGAGTTTAATAATATCTTAAAAAATTAAAAAAAAAAATAACCCCACGCAATCCATAAAGGACTACGTGGGGTTTCTTTTATTGAAATATTGGATTGTTATGTACTTCTGATTTAATACTGTTGAATAGTTGCCTTAAACTACCCGTATTTTCCATAAGAATATCGTATTCTTTATTTTCATATAGAGTTATTAACTCTGATTCTGATGCATGTTGTCCTGCTGGAGCACATGGACGTGTAATATGAATAATAATAGCATCGTGTAATCTTGCAACCTGATTTTCTACAATAAATCTTTGGTCTGCAATGATTCTCTTTTCGTGGTTAGTTTTAAACGCTAACAATATCCACAGTTTGTCTCCAAAGAAATGTCTCATTATCTCAGTACCGAAAAATTGTAATAATTGTCTAACTGACAAACAATAATTTCGGGTGAGTTGTTTATCAACTCTTTTCGCCTCCCTTGAAAATTTAGAATCTGATAATAACAATGCTTGCTCTGCAGCAGTAAAGTCACTATAATGAAACATTGTCATTGTATTAAAGTCAATATAATGTTTCTCTTTAAATTCTCTATCTTCAAACTTTTCTACAGGTACGTTTAATAAGATTGATAGAATTTGTTTCATCTTATCTGCGTACTTAATGATATGAAATCCGTTCTTTGGATTGATTAATTTATTTAATCTTAAATATAAATCATATGTATGTAACACTTTTGGAGTGTTTAATAAATATTTCAACATTTTTGCAAGCTCGTCTTTGCCTGCGTTTTTATTTCCCTGAATTGTGATTGTATTTCTCACTATAGAAACATAGATTGATAAACTACAATGCAGTAGAATTAATTCCTACTCTTAATTGATTGTTCTTTTCTTTTTTGAGGATTTTTTCCTCAAAATCTTTTTGAGTCAAACAACTTGTGAGTTTATTTCTTGGAATCACAAAGTAATCATCTACCTTCTTTTGAAGTTGATGTTCAATATAATCATCATAACTATCGATAAGTCTCTCAAGTTCAATGTATTGCATTTGATCAATCATTTCTAATAGAATGTTGATATCAAATACGATATATTGTGTATCCTGTGATTTAAAGAATTGTTTTAAATTTTCAACGAAATTCTTATCCAATCGTTTCCCCATTGTTTTGTAATTTATTTATAAGTTCAGTATAACTTATTGGTGTATAATTATTGTTATCTACACCAACGTCGTATGCGTTATCAGGCCAAAATTTTATTGTATCAAAGTCTATATTGTCACCAGGTTGCATATTTGGGGCACTGTGTACATGCCCAAACAAATTAATTGTACCTCTATGACTTCCACCCCAAGCTAAAAATGGGTAATGACTTAATACAAACGAGGTCTTTTGAATTTTTATTGATAGTAAATCTACACACATTTCAAAAGACTGGTAATCAATTTGGCTTAGTCTATCATGGTTTCCAATAATTAAATATTTTTTACCATTTAATTGTTTTAGAAGACTGTTCCAAACAGTACGTTGTCCAAAACAAAAATCTCCTAAAATAAATACAATTCCATCTTTTGGTACTGTCTTATTCCAATTATCGATCAGCGATTGATTCATCTCATCGATTGTTTTAAATGGACGTTTACAATATCTAATTATATTTTCATGATAAAAGTGTAAATCTGACGTAAAAAATACGTTAGTATTATCTTTTAAATCAATAAATTGCATTATTTTCTAAATTGTTTTTGGCAAAAGTCCGATTTTTAGTATAAGTTTCCAAACTAATCTTCTTCATAATCATCCTTATAATTACATTCTGGATCATAAGGATCTGTTGTACAATCAAAATTATTACAATAGTTTCTGCCGTTACTTTCTTTTTTATAATAACCGCAGCTAAAACAACTACTTTTAGACATAATTCAATTTTTTAAATTCTTCTAATAAAGGTATTGCAAGCTCCCTTGCTTGAGGATGTGCAGATTCTGCACATCTCAAATGAAAGAAATGTTCTCAATCGGATACAAAACCAGTCATCACAAGTTCGGTTTTTAAAGAATTAGGAAGAACAGATCTTGCTTCTTGTGCTTTCCAACCTAATTCTAACAGTTTAAAGTAAGATTTTTCAGCATTGTGTAAAGCTTTCATAAATTCAACTTCGTCGAACTTAACGTCAGCTGTAGTTACAACATCACCAGTTGGAAGTCATGACGGAAGTATAAATGTAAGCTCATTGCCAAATTTATCTTTACTATAATTACAATATCTAGTAGACTCTTGAGCAAATGAGAATACACGATGTCTTACAAATTCATGTGATACACCTCTGTCACAAATAAAACGAACAGTTACTCGTTTTTCATGATTGGTTTCTGGTTCACATAGATATTGTAAATCTGTTTCTCAATTGTTCTCAATCATTACCCGATAATTAGTAGTGATATAATAGATATAACCATAATGATCTTCTGTATATTCTATAACTTTAGAATATTTATTATTTTTATATCTATGAATAGCATCCATCTTTCTAAAATAGTCCATGTCTTTTATCGGCGAGCATTTTTCTATTTTAAGATATACAGTGCCATGTTCTAACATTGCATTGTGCTTAGATTCAATCATTCTACTAACAAACTCAATACAAGATTCGTCTGTTATTTTATCCTCGCTTTTATAACAGGTTCTTCCTGCAAGCTCTATTGATTTATAAATTCCTTCGTATGTACTTTTGTGTTGAGGTAAAATTTCAAAACTAGCGTTTATTAATCGCATTTCGTAATTCTTAAATCGGTTTCCAACACACTACCACTAATGTTAAACACTGGTACTGTGGAATCTTTTTTGTATATAACGGACCAGAAATCAATTTGCCAACCATTTGTATCTATTGTTCCGGGTTCTTCTATTCCATTAGAGCACATTTCATATCCGTGTTTTTCTAATCATTCGTTTAAAAGACCAATAGAAATTCCGGTTAAATCACATTCACAAAGTCCGTTTTTAAACATCTCATCTAAGATATTTAAACATTGTTCTTTAACTGGCATATTAAAAATTAATAGATTTAACTGCATCGTATAAATTAAAAATTGATAGCTTTAATTGCATCATATAGATCATCCGACGTTACTCTTAAAGCAGGACGTCTTACTCTCATTCCAGAAAAATCTGTTTGAATTGGGATATTATAACCTTTTGGATCAAATTTTTCAATTTCATCTCCATCAACATCATCGCCTTGCCAATAAATCCAAACAAACAAACCTTTTCTAGTATACTCAAATTGGGTAATACGGAAATTCCATTCCATATCATGGTCAGTTCTTAAAACAATACGATCATATGTTCGTTTTCCTTGAATATATTGTTTTGTACCATATCGTTTAACAACTTCTTCAATTACAGAAAATGCAGCACTCTTAGATTCTGTAATCTTTGCTTTAAAATAATTTTTAGTTTTCCTTACCGGCATAAATTTTATAAAATGCGTTTGTGTAATAGTGTTCTAAAATGAATTGTTCAATTTGTGTACAAACGTCCATTAAACAATAGATTGTTCCTCCACTTGCCGGGGTATACATAAATAATGTGTCTTGATTATTTACAAGATCTTTCTTTGCCTCCCCAATTAACTTTGCATATGTGAGTAACGTCATTTGTAAATCCATCGCATCTGCATGCCATAACAAATCATATAAACTACACAAACTAAGTTTGACATGTTTTGCCATTTCAATTAAATTATCAGATATTGTAATATTTAAAGTATGATCTGTTATACAATATCCTAACAGTTTTAATTGGGCTTCTCTTTCTGTTAATTCTTTAAAGTATTCTATTCCAGATTCATCATCCAGGTTGCTAATAAACAACCCGGACAATGCATCTGAATTAATATCGGAAATTTTTATAATTAATCGCATTCTTCTACCGTTAACGTCATTTCGCCCATTTCTACGGCGGTTCTCTCTTCTTTTGATAATACTTGTTCGATAACAAGTTCTCTTAAATCATCGTCGTCGTTTAGTAATTCAACTTCTGCAGTAAAGTTTGAAGTTAGAGTCACTTGAACTGGAATTACGTTAGGTTCTGGTGCATTCCAAGGAGCCTTAGAATCATATTTTGCACCCATGGGATAATTACTCATATTTTGAAATCATTTTATTTATTGCATCTTCTGAAGCTGTACCAACAATTCTAGCTAGTTCAGTTTCATTTTTATCGACAAGAATGAGAGTAGGAACATTTCTAATATGATATTTTGTCACTAGATCTTCATCGTCGTCTTCAATATTAACTTCAATTATAGGAACTTTAAGTTCCATTTTTTCCAATAGCGCACTTAATACTTTACAAGGTGCGCAAAAATCTCCATAAAATTTATACAGTTTCATTATTTCATTGCTTGTGAATAAAAATTTGTAGTTCCAGTACCAAATATCTGAATCGGATACGATGGAATTTTATTTTTTACAACGTGTACAACACCTGTAAAATTATAAATAACTGTCGCAACCCAAGGCATAGATTGTCTAACCTTTTCAAAATCAGGATTATACGCCAACACGTCATCTAAATAATAAACTCCAATTGTACCACCATCTGTAGTATACTCTCCTAGAAAACATCCATTTTCATTATATACCACATATTCACGTAAACCCGGTTCAGGTTCAATTGTACATTGTGGCATAATTGGCATAACGTTATCTATGATAAAGTATTTTGGATCTACAATCACAATAGTTCTATTAGAAATCTCCATAATAAACTTGTGCACAAAGTAGACCTAGTTCTCTAACCTTATCAACAACTTGATTTCGGTCATCGAACCACATTCTAACATTGAAATTGTGTTCAATTTTTTGTTTATAAATCTCTTCTTTTACGATTGCATCTTTACGATGATCGCCTTTATTACGCATATATAAAGAATACGTAAATGTACAATGTTTCTTCAACCAATTATTGGTTTTTTCAAAACATATATCTGTCGCCTCTCTACCCGACACAAAAATAATCGGAAGACTTTTAGACAACAGTTTTAAAATCCAAAGCAATTGATGATTTACATTGTCTTCATCCACTCTAGTTCCATCATATGGAGAACGTCCATTTGATAGAGCCAAGGTTCCATCTAAATCACATACAATACAATCTGGTAAAAACTCATTTGGAGTTTTCATATAACGAGATTGATAATTAATAAGATCTTCTGGATAGTAACGATGATAAAAATCCCGAATTACTTTAGCTCCAACCTTACCACCTCTGGCTAAATCTCGTTCTATTGCAACTTGCATAGGAACTTTAAACTCTTTTGTTTCAAATTCATATCCTGCTTTATCTGCAATATCTTTCCATTTTTTAATTGTTTTTGGATTTAAGTTTACAGCGTCGATAACAATGTTGTATTTACTCAATATTGCGGAACGAATCGCCGTATCTTCAAGTATAGAAATGTAATCCTCTTGTTCAGGAATCCAATAATCACCTCTACCTTCTCGAAACGAATCTCTACAAACGATTACCCAATCCTTCTTACCCTTTACAAATTCTTTTGCAAACGTAGATTTTCCAGAAGCTGGGCATCCTTGTAACATTAAAATTTTACTCATCTTGTACTTTTTTTAGTCTCGACATTTGTTGTGCTTTTAAATACTCGTTATAACGTATATTAGTAAGATTGCAGATTTCTTCATACACTCTTTCCATTTCGTCTTTAATTGCGGAATCTTCTGCGTTTGCAAACGATTTACATGCACTATAGTTAACGATTTTATGATTTATAAGAATTTGTAAAATTAATCGTAAATCCACCAATGTATCAAAGCCTGGAGCCGCTTTGTGAAACAATAAATTAGCCTCTTTACGAAGAACAATGTCGTCAAACTTCATTATTAATTTTACAGCCTCTTTATAAATTCATTTCTTATTTATACAAGCACAAATTCATCCGATTAATTTTCCATTTAATATTTGATCAAACCAATCTTTTGTGATAAAAGTAGTATAAGAAAATGGAGCGTTTGACAACAATTCAAATAAATGATCTGTGTCTTCGGCTACGATTATAAAGTTTGGAGGAGTTTCTTCTCCTCCAAACAAAGCGTCATCTACTCGATAAATATAATGTACTTTTTCGTCACTAATAAGTTTATCTAGTAATCCATCCATTATTGATTGTCTTCAATGTTGGTTATTCCGGCATCTAGTTCTTTAGTCTCTCTTTCGAAAAACCTTAAACTTTTTAACTTAAACGCTTCAAAGTTAGGTTTCATTGTTCTGATAACAATTCCTTCTTCTGGAACCTTGTTATTACACATATAACAATCTTTTTCGAGATATTGAATAGATAATTTCTCAAGAAATTTATCGGTCCAACTTGCTTCCGAAATAACGTCTGGTCCAATTTGTCCAAACCATAATTCTGGAACAGGCATTAGTCCTGTCTCTAAACAATACTGTTGTAAATCAGTAGCAGACATTTCCATTACTTTTCCATCAGGACTAGTTTGAGTAATACGATATACATAAATCCTAAATAGACCTTTATTATACATCTCTATTGGAGTCATTTTACTATATTGCAATTTTGGATCATATGTACAACCATAATCGTATCCTTTTTGAATCATGGCACCAGTTGGCAAATAACCAACAATTTCCGCATAAATCGTTAACCCTTGATACAAATGCTCTTTGATGACATCTAGTGCAAGATTCCAAATATCTACATCATAATAACCTTGACTTAAACCTTGATTAAGGTCTGGATCCTTTATTACTTTTCTAGAAGAACAGAATTTTTTATATTCTTCTGTTTCAACTTTTATTCCAAATCGTAATAATAAGTTTTCATACCATTTAAGATCTCGATTTACTAAAAGATTACAAAATATTGCAGATGTTCCGTGCATTTTATATGAAATATGAATGTAATCTGTTGGTTTTAGTTGATGCAAACATTCCTTCAACTTTGGCGTATCTGGATGAAATCTAAACTGTTGTGGAACAATGACATCATCATATTTACGAGTTGCGTTTTTTACTTTGGTACCAGATCTAGAAACAGACTGTTGAATAACATATTTTTTGCAAATCTGGTCTGTAGTATTATCATAATGAATTGTATCAAACTTTGTTCCAACTTCTACATTTAATACTCCACCATATGCATCTTTTAGTGAATCAACAGGCATTATAAATCCTTCAGAATACAGTTGTCTTAATTTAACACATTTTACTCGTCCACTTGCTTCAAAGAAACCTGATTTTTCTTGGTCTATATTTAAGTTTAAACCTTTTCTAAATAGGTTATTTGTTTTAAGATAGTGATCCGATAATTGTGATTCTAATGGAAAATAAATGTACAATCCTGGTTGTGAGTCAATATGCATTGCTATTGAACAACCGTTAACCTTAGCAAGTTTTAACCTATCTGCATGTGGATGTGGAGCAAATGTACTTACGTTTACAATTGTTGCAACGTAATTTAAATTTGCATTTTTGCTAAGGGAACAAGTAATTAAATTATTTGTAGTCATAAACATTAACATTCTCCCATTTGAGGGAAGTTCCAAATTAATCCAAAGAAAATCATTTCATAAATGTGGTCGTATTCTATTTGTCTCTCTGCAGCTAAGATTTCGTTTTCTAACTCATCCCAGTTATCTCCATACTTATCCCACATTAAATCTTCAGCCACTTCAGCTGAAAATTTTACAACATCTATTTCCATAATTTAATTATTTGTAATAAATTTTAAAATTAGTTGAGAGTCCGGAGTATATCCAAATTTGTCTTTTGCGGCATCCTGATAAAGTTTAAAACTAGTTTTTGAACGTTTAATCGGAAGTGCTTCAAAATACGCAAATAGCTCTTCTTCACTAATTTCTTTAGGAAGAAATTGTTTTAGAATTTCAGCTTCAATCAACTCTTGAACGTATAAATCATTATTAGAATCTTTATACAATTCAGAAGTATCCAATCTTGACTTATACATACTTTTTATAATATCAGAAAAATCCTTTGCACCTTTCTGAGATTTTGCATAAGTGAAATCAGACTTAACGTTTCTTAGCCCAGTCAGACGTTTACCGTCTGATACTGCACTCAGTTTCATCTCTAATTGAATCTGAGTATCTAAATACTGTAGAAAGTTTTCCATTTTAAATCTTTTTTAAATTACTTAATGTATCCCAAAGTTCATCGTACGTAAGATTAGTTTGTTCAAATATATAATCTTCTAATAACGCTATACCCTCTGGAGTAAAAATATGTTCAAATAGTTTAAATATAACAAAGTTAAATTTGTTATAAAAGTTTTCATTTCGAGAGTTCCAGATTTGGATTCCAAACTTAGAATCCAAATCCATAACCTCTGTTTCTGCTGAGATATATTTATCAATAATCTCTTTTAATTGTTCTTTTGTCATAACACTAATCTAGGTCGTATCTAAACGCCTTAAATACAGGTTGTAATGGAGTGCCGTCATCTGAATAATAGAAGAAAGTACAATCTGCTTTTTGTCCAATCAAAGAGGTTATATTTTTCATATATTCCTCTTTTACTTGACGATTACCCATTGGTTTAGCTTTGAATTGTTTTCCATCCTTTGTTTCAAGGATAAAACACATATCTTCGACACCTCTTAAACCTAATTCATAACCAGTTACTTTAAACGTATCATCTTTACGCATCTTCACTTTAATCATTTCCGCGCCACGACCCCCAAACTTATAATTCTTTTTTGGATCACGAATTACACAACCTTCCCAACCTTCTTGTACATATTTGTCATGAAGTTTCTGAATATTATTCCAACCTGAAACTTTTTCATGTGGAACCATTTGAATTCTCAAATCACCTTCATTCCAAACACGATTTGGATCAAACGTTAGTTCGAGATCAATTGCAACCTCGTCTAACCATTTTTTACGGTATTCAAAATCTTTATCTTCTACCATACTATCATAAATATAATACTCTAGAAGATATGGAAGCTCCCCGCTTTCTAATCGTGCAGTACCGCTTAACGTTTGTAGAGATAATCCATGGATATATAGCTCTCCGTCAAATATTGCACCAGGATGTGTTTCAAAGAACTTAATAAATTTTGGATGAGTACGAATGTGTGTAGTTGCGTAATCGTAATCTTTTCCACCTCTAGACGCAGATTTAATTTCTCCGTCTTTAAAATAGAAAGAACATCTTACACCGTCTATTTTTCTCGACCCATACCAATATTCTAATCGTTCAATTGTGGAACTAGAGACATCGTCTGCTAATTTAGCTAACATATGCTTCTTAAATCCATTTTGATCTGTGTTATCCTCTGGTACAATATTGGGATTAAATGCATCAAGTGTTTCTACACCATATTCACGAATGTCTTTATATCCTTTATCAAGATATTTTCTAATGTGAGACGCATATTCCAAATTCGCCTGTTCTGTAACAGTTCGTTTTGCTTTACCTTTTTGTATTACAATTAATGGTTGTTGTGTAACTTTACCCTCATATTGTGATGTCTTTCTGTCAATCACAAAACCTTGGAGAGTATCATTTCATTCACATGAAATGTCTACAATTCTAATTTTACCTTTACTGTCTCTTGATACTAAAATATTATGCATATTTATTTTGTTAACATATGTACATCTTTCCTAGTACGAGATAATGCTACATATTGTAATTGTCTTAATTCTGCAGCATCCGTACATCTAAGAATATTTCCCATATCAACTAATACGGTATCAAATGAAGAACCCTGAGATTTATGTGTAGTTAAACAATACCCATATCCAATACTTCGACTTTTAACAATTCTATTATCATAAATCAAATCGATTGGAGTTAAGAACGTTGCATTTAACTTAAAATAGTCAACCCAATATTTATTCTTCTGTGATTTATTAGTCGTTTGAATTGCATTTATTCTAAGTTCTTCTAAACTTGCAGCCAAATGCTCAAAAACTTTTGGATCATTGTCTTTTGATAAAACAAACACACTAACCGACATATATTCGTATACATCGTAAAGTTCTAATTCAAAACCTTTAACTAATACTCCGTGAATAAATTTTGCTTCTTCTGAAATAGAACGAACAATATAATCATTTGAATTATATAGCTTATGTTTAAATGATTTGTTTGTTCTAAAATCAGATGGGTCTCTTGCATCAATTTCACAGGAATCATATGCCATTAGAATATCTCCAATATTATATTCCGCTGTGTTATTGAATAACATTTTCCTAATTACTTGGTTAAACGCAGTAACACGTTTATTTGTATATGCAAGTAATTTTACTCTATTTGGATTTTCAGTTTCAACCATATCTTGAAATGCAAAAATGTTATTTTTTAACAATTCTTGCCAAGATTCATATAAAATTAAACTACCATTTTCTGAATTTAACTCAGGAAAGAAACGTTTATGTTTTGTTCGTAATTCTGTTAATGTTACTAAAATTGGATTTTCTTCTGCTTGACGATAAATTTTATTCAAAGTAAATTTATTTTCAACTCTTGTAAATTTTGAAAGTTTATGGTCTTTTACTGGCTGGAGCTGCGCAGCATCACCAATAAACAATACTTGGCATTTATACTCTTTACAAGCGTTAACAATATGATCAAATAAAATTTCATTAATCATAGAAGATTCATCTACTAGTAATACACCATTGTGTGGAATATGTTCGTATTCTTGATTTGAATTAAATCTAAGATCTCTAAAATCTAACTCAAGAATATCAATAGATGGTTTTAATTTTAACAACTGGTGTATAGTAACAACATTTCTTTCAGTTGTTTCAGAAATCACTTTGCGCGCCTTATGTGTCGGCGCAGCAATAGTATATGACCTTGTAATTTGTTCAAGATACTGAATTATTAGTTTTGTAACAGTTGTCTTACCTGTACCCGCAGCTCCAATTAGTGCTGCTTCGGTAAGATCTTTATTTTCAAAAAAATTGAATACGGAGAGAAGCACTGTTCTCTGCTCCTCTCCTAATTCAAATTCAAGATTTTTTTCTAAACTTTGTAAAACTTTTTCCATTATACGCCGGTATGTCCAAAGCCACCTGAACCTCTATCTGTTTCTTCAAGTGTTTCTACTTGATTCCACTCGATTTGCTCAACTTTATTTAAAACCGCTTGTGCAATTCTATCACCAGGATTTATTACAAAATCAACATTCGAATGGTTAATAAGAATTACACCAACTTCTCCTGTATAGTCAGCATCTACAGTACCAGGTGAATTTAAAACCGTTACTCCAGATTTCAATGCAAGTCCAGATCTAGGTCTAACTTGCATCTCATATCCCTCTGGCAATCCTACATAAATACCGGTTGGAACAAGTGTTCTTTCTCCAGCTTTAAGAATAAATGGTTCTGTATAATTTGCTCTTAGATCAAGTCCAGCTGATCCATTTGTTGCATATGTTGGCAAACCAAATTCATGGTTTAGTTTTGAAACTACTTTTACTATCATTTAAAATAAGTTTTTAATTATAAGATCTAAAATTATTACATACGTTTCTACAGGTTGAAATTGTAAAAATTGAAATAATCCGTACATTTTAACCACATTTTGAATAGCCGCAGGCCGCACAAGAAATACAACCTGCTGTGTAAATTAAATCTTCACCACAATCTGGACATTTACTTCCAGTTACAGTACCGTCTTCAACAAATTTCTTTAATGCTCGAATAACACCGTTTTTCCAAGTATTTAAAGAATCTGAATCCAAATCCAAGCCGTCAATAATTTTAATTACTTTATCAACACTTGTACCACCTCTAAGAAGTGCGGAAATTAATTTCGCATAGTTCCAATATTCTTGATTGAACGTTCTTGATAGTCCACCTAAACGATTTACATAACCATATTTATCAGTATATTGAAAATCGTAACGTTTATCGTTCTCGGTTCTAACTTTAATGATTTGACCATCCTCGATATACTTAGGTAGTGGAAAATCGTCAAGATTAACTTTACCTGTAAATATTTCATATGGTTTATTATTCATCATACCGATAACTGCAATCCAATCTTCAGATTTGTTCTTGAAACGAACAACTTTCGCATCTAGACTTTCTGGACGTTTGGTTAAAATTTCAACAGTTTCTTTAGTTGAAAGAATTGGTTTTCTACTACCATTTCTAAAGATTGTAACTCCTTTTAGACCTTTCTGCCAAGCATATAAATACAACTGTTCGATTTCCTCTACAGTGATTTTTTCTGGCAAGTTAATAGTAGCACTAATAGCTGTATCAATATGTGTCTGCAACGCTGCTTGCATATTGATTCTATCCTTCCAATTAATTTCCTCTGCTGTGATTAATGCATCTTTGTGTTCTTTTGCAAACGCAGTATGCTTATTAAACTCTTCAACAATAGGAAGCTCTACGTCATATACGACATCCTGGTCTCCATTTAAAGATACCGTTCTTCGTTTATATTTTAGAGCAAAGAAAGGCTCTACACCTGTAGATACATTTAACATTGTTGCAATTGATCCAGTTGGAGCTACAGACAACAACGATGCATTTCGTAAGCCATACTCCTTTAATGCTGTGATTTCATCTGGAGTAAAGTGCTTTTTCATTATTTTAGATTCCCATACTTTCGGAGAATATTTAGGAAACGAACCTAACTCCTTTGCTAGAAACGCACTTGCTACAACTGCAGCTCTAAACATCAAATATCCCATTTGATCTACAAATTCAACTGCTTCTCTAGATCCATATGTAAAACCTAACTTTAATAGACAGTCTGCTAATCCCATGATTCCGATTCCAATATTACGATAATTTTTAGCAAATTCTCGCTGCTCTGGAAGCGCATGAAGTTTAGCGTTTTCGTCAATAATCATATCCATTTCTTTTACATACAATGCGATATCTCTAACAAATTGTTCGTCGTCAAATACAGCATTATCTGTAAATGGATTGATTACATATTCAGATAGATTAATAGAACTTAAATTACAAGCTCCATTTGCTGGAAGTGGTTGTTCACCACATGGATTACTGGTATGAATGATATAATCATCAATACATTCCATTAAATTATAATTACTAAATCTATTCATGAACATTACACCTGGTTCTGCAGATTTCCAAGCACATTTCATAATATATTTGTAAATATTAATTGGAGTAATTTCATACCCATCCGGATTTCCACCCTTATACTTATTTGGAACAGTATAAGTAATTGTTTTACCAGTTTTATAATACTCATCTACTGCGTGCATAAACTTATCATTTATCTCTACAGATAGATTTGCATTATTAATTTTATTTTCGTCCAATTTGATTTTAATGAAATCTTCAACTTCTGGGTGCTCTACGTCAAGTGATACCATAAGTGCACCTCTACGAGACCCACCTTGACTTACACTTGCTGTTACAGTATTAAAGATTTCAAGAAATGGAATAATTCCATCTGATTCAAAAGCGTTATTAACTAACGATCCTTTTGGACGAATGTCACTTAACGACAATCCTTGACCACCTTGTGATTTAAAAGTTAATGCAATCTTTTTACAAGTGTCCATTATGTCCGCTAGAGAATCTTTAACTCTACCCGAACAATAACAGTTTGAAAGAGAACCTTTTCCGGTTAAACGATTGGTTAATGTTCTTCCTCCAAATAGAAACTTATGTGAAATAATACGATCCTTCAAATCTGGGCTACCGTTAGTAACACGATCCAACCACTCGTCAAATGATTCATTATTATAACGATATTTTTTCTCCCAGATATCCTGTCCAAGTTGTGTGTTTAACCAGTTTTCTACCTTCATTTACGATACAAGATTAAATAAACTTCCAATTAGCATGGTCTTTTCGAACTTATTCATTACGTCCTTTTTATCATCACGAATAATTTCTGTAAATGCATTGTAATAATTAAATACAGAAGATTCGTTATTTCCTACATAATATCGAGAAGAAGTATCTTGATAAACATCTTCGTATGCTTTAATAACAGTAGAAGTTGCAATTTTTACTTTACCGCCAATTGTTTGATACTCTTCCAACATTGCTTTCTCAATCATATAACCCAACTGACGATGTTTATCTTCGTCTGCTGATGAAAGATATGTGTTCTTCATTTTACGAAGCATTACCTCTAAATCTGAGGTTAACTCCATCATTCTTGTTAAAGAATAATTAAAGTTTTCTCCGGGTTTAAGTTCATTTACCTGTAACCACTGTGGATTAAATACAGAAAGATTTAAACATGCTCTGTTAAGTGCTCCACGATAAACTTTATAAATAGGCTGTCTAACATCCAATCCATAAACTAAACCATAACACTCATCATGATTATCAATACAATATTTATCCGGCATTACTGCTTGAATCCAAACCCTATTAAATGTTAAATCCTCTTCATTGTTAGTCAATGTTACCTGATCAGGGGTTTGAACATTAATTATAAACTTATCCGTAAATTTCGACATTTGATCAAAAAACGGAGACACATAATCAGCTGTGGGTAAATACGATTTATCCTTAATCATTGTTGGTTTACCCTGCAACAATTTATCAATTGTTATTTCCATTAAAATTTTAGGATTGTTTTTGATAATTTTTCATTCTTTCGTTCTCTCTTTTTATTTAAAATCTGATTTTTTTGTAATTTCATTGGATATTCTCCATAAGTAGATAAAAATGCTCCGTATTCGTCCAGCATTTTAGCAATTAATCATGCTTCTAAACATTTTGCTTGAATATCACTTATACCGATAGATACGATATAGCAAATGTATTTCTTTGGATTTGCACGAAGTACTGCACAAAGAGCATCGTCTGTATGTGTGTATGCACGTCAACGATTTACAGGTCCAAATGCAAGCCCCTTTCCTATATAAAACGGACGATGTGGGATAACAACGTCTCCCACCTTTAAATTAAATGGTTCATTTGGATCGCAAAATACATATACTGAATAATCGTATCTTTCATATCCGGTAGTTGTTTTAAAGATTGTCTTATTATCTGAATAAAGATATTTAGAGTTGTGTAGAAACCGTGTATCCATTTAAACATCTGATAATAAAAAAGGTGTGGCTGTTTCCAACCACACCTAAACTTTCTAACCCCTATTAGAAGCTGTCTCTCTCGTTACCGAATACGATGTACTTACCCTCCTCGGCTGATACTGATGGAGTATATTTAAGCTCAAACGCAACGTCTTTGCCCTCCTGAACACGATATACGATCTCTGCAACGATATCCTGTTTGTACTCAACCATTAGATCTTTAGCCAATTTCTCAGCCTCGCCTTTGTTAGCAGCCTCGCCAATTAGCTCACCAGTCGCTTTAAGTCTCAACTCAACAACTTTCTTAGTAACTCTCTTACCCTCAACAACATTATTCACAAATGAATAAGGTCTCTTACGAGTGTCTTTCGAACCTGGGCTTACAACTACAATTAGACCTACACCCTCAGCTTTTGACAAGCGTTTCTTCTCAAGCATCTCAACTGCAAACATCTTAAAGTCTTTGTCACTTGTTGGACATTTTGCGTTCTTCCAAGACTGTGTAACATTAGTTGTTACGATGATTCCCATGTCCTGTGCTTTTGTTTTTGCTTCCTCAAGGCTGTACGCCATAATTTCGAATTTTTTCATAATTAATTTACAATTTTTTAAAATTAAACATTAGTTCTTATTATTTCCTGATTTGATGTTACAAAGATAAGACTATTTTTCTAATCTACCAAATTTATTTTTAAAATTTTTTATTACAATTTTATTTGGAAATTAACAAAAATCGACTTCTTTCTCATAACCAAATATTTCATAGTAAGCAACTCGTTTCATAAGTTGCTCAAAATGAAGCTGTCCCTTTTTTAATAAACTTCTATCTACAGGAAAACAGGCAGAAGTATAAGGAGGTGTTGTTTGAACTACAAGCATATTTGCTTTTAAAGTCCAACCTTGGTTTTTACATACACCAAAGTTTTGAACACAATAATACCATAAGATATTAGAGTAACAAGCCATCTGTCTATCATAACGATATTTAGTCATAGATCCATATTCTGGATGCATAAACCATTGAACGGGTTTACTTGTAGTTTTTAAGTCATTCAATGTTACAACTTTTTCGTCATAATCAATAGTCCAGTTATCAGCCTTTAACTTAAATCGTAATGTAGTACAATGTCTATGTTGATATGTTACAACAAAATCAATAAAAAATGCATCTTCACAATGAGATTCGATTTTATCTCCAAAGATGTCTTTTGGATATAAAAAGTTCATTAATTTATTGTTATTGTAACACGATTCAAGACAACTTGAAACAACATCATGGTCTGAATCACTTAGAAAGATTTGTGTCTTATTAAAAGATTGTTTCTCATAAGCATATCTAGAAAGATAATATGTAATACCCTTTTCAATAATCATTGGAATTTTTTTATTGATTTGATTAACATAATATCCAACTTTTTCACAAGCCCTTCTAATTGACTGTTCAATACTTAAGTTTTGTTTTCTAAATTTATAAACCTCCTCTATTACTTGTCCAAGTTTAGCGGTTGGTCTATTAAATTTAGGTGCTAACTCAAATTCATCTGGTTGAAGTAAAACTTCGTGCACGCTTGAACCAATTGAAAGAGAGTTTGTTGTAATTCTAGGTGGACTCTTAAACAAATCTGGAGATCCATCTGACTCTGGATCAATCCATTTTAACCTTGAATTACTAATATACTTACTATATTTAGATGAAAAGTAAGTTTCATCGTCCATTGCAATATTCTTAATTGATTTTAGCACTGGAACAATAGTAAAATCTGAGAATTTAACGATCTTTGAGTTCATTATTTTAGAGGTAGGTTGAGGTTATAGATTCGGCGATGTCCTACATTATAATGTCTATTAGTAGGGCCGTCCATTAAATAACAAAATACACCAGCTTCGGTCGCGTCTTTAAAATTTGCATACTTATCATCAATTAAGATTGATACATTATGTTCTTTTAAAAGATCAACTTTACTTGTATTCCATGGAACACAATACACAGGAGCACAAGGAAATCCATTCTTTTCTAGATTTTCTTTAGTCCATTCTACTGGAATTGAACGACTTGTAATATACAAATCAGGTTCAAATGAAGGTTTGTGTAAGGTAGGAAGAGTTGTCCAAAATTCCTTATCTTTAGCAAGTTCATTTAACAAATCTCCCATATCATATGTTCCATTCCAATAAGGATTTAATTTCTTACCGGTCTTTTTCTCAAAACTTCCTATAAAATCTAAACACACATCGTCAATATCGAGCGCAATTATAGGTTTATTCGGAAATAAAACTCTATCGTCGCCCTGTGGAAACGATTTATAAAAATCACAGATTATTAACGCATTCATTGCAACGTGTGCCATATTTAATAATCCATTTTCATCAAAATCATTTCCAAGTTCAAATTCATTCAGATGTTTTTTAAGAGAGGAAAGGACTTCCGTCCAAGGAAGTCCGTATTTCCACTCATTTTTATTATATTTTGTTAACTTTTCAGTCAACACTTTATTAACTTCGTTCACTCCATTAACTGGGAGTAAATCGTGTCTAATCTTTGTCTGCATCTCTTTTTTCTAAAAAATCTACTACTGTTTGTAAGGTACAGTTTACCGAATACCATTTTCCATCGATTTGTACAAAATCGTCAGCATCCTCTTCTTGAACAACACTTAATGGAATATCATCGATATTATGTGCATCCATCTGTACTTCAACCGAATTGCGTCTAACAATATATGTTCCGAGATATTCGCTATAAGTAGCGCAATCTTCGCAAATATATTCCTCAAGATGTTCGGACCAATACATCCCCTCAGGACACTCATCTTCACAATCAGAATAATAAGTGCGCCCACAGTTATAACACTCCCAGGGATATTCTTCAAAATCAGAATACCAACCATCTGGATCATCTGCAGATTTATTACAATTTTCAGGATTAGTAGTAATATATCTACAAATACCAACGCCATCGACACTTAAATATCTAAATGTATCCAAATACGGCCAATGTCCATATTCTTTATCGACATCAATTCGCAAATTAAGCTGACGCATTTGTCCATCTGGACAAACCCACCATTGATAATCACCTGTACTTAGAAGACTCTGGTGTTCTCTATAATAAAAACCATGCTCTTTAGCATAGGTAATAAAGCTATCTACGATATGGTCTTTATTAACGTAAACTCTATCCATATAAGTTTTTCCGTCAATTTCCCAAAGAATTGCACGTCCAACCAACTTACCACGCTTTGTTAAAATGAGCATTTTAGCAAAATCTTCATATATGCCAAAATAACATTGGGCTTCACTGTATCTCATACAACTATTACCTAAGGTTCCATTTAGATCTTCATAATGATCTTGATGATACCAATATGTAATGTCTTTTCCAGATACAATTGAAAATTCTACATCGCTTTCAACAATTGCACGTAACTGATTATTAAATAACTCAAAATCTAACTCGGAAAATTCTTTAGAAATCAATAATTTACGAAGAATTCTGGTAGGTTTTCCAGTTTGACGATTGTCTGTTGCCCAATTTCCGTTTGATGTCATTTTGTAATCTTTACCTTTTGGAAGGAATGAGATTTCAAATGAACCTTCACGAATAGACAACATACGAACAGAATCATTAATATAACGAGCAATGTCTTTTTCAGTACTCTCTTTCCAATATTTTAAATACGCTAAATTACCAAGAGTCATATCTGGATTTTCTTTTTCAATTTCAGGTAATAGTCATACTGGAAATTGACTATTAAAACCTTCAATAATCATGTCTACAGATAACAACGCTTTAGCAATAGCTGAATCATGTTTTTCAACACAAAATTTTAAACAGTCTCTTAACGATTGTGAAAACAACGGTAAAGTAGGATAACGTTTCATTATTGTAAATTAGTTAAAAGTTTTTGTACTAAAAATGCACTTAAACCTAGTTCAGTAGAACCAGACTCGATTACTGGATCATATCCAATTTTAAAATCAAGATTTTGTTCTTCTTTATCGTGAACAAAATTAACAATGATTTTTTGACCTGAAGATAAATCTTCAAATGTTACTTTAATTCGTTCCTTTTCCATATTATATAAAAAGAGGAGGCATTAGTGCCTCCTCTGGTTACTCTATCGATTGTAAATACAATTTTAACAGTTCGTACAAGAATTCTTTTGGAATCATTGCAACTTCTCCAACTGATACACAATTTACTTCTTTTTTCTCTTGTCTATTTCAAATAATACAAAAAGGTTTATCCTTGATAGGACATTCGTCTTGGATCTTGAAATAAGATGGAGTTGATTGTGTACATTTCAACTGAATTGAAATAGGAAGTTTACCTTCTGTATCAATTAAGTCTACTTTATTATCGTCCATTTTTTTACTTTCCGAACGAGAGGTGACAATGCCAGTAAAACCCAATTCTTGCAGTTCGTGTGCAATTTTTAATTCGTAACGGTTGCCTTTCTTTTTAGAATAAGCACCAGATCGTTTTCTTGGAGTTCTCTGTTTTATTTCTTCAGAATCTGTTTTCGTTTTTCTCGCCATAAATTATTTCAAATAAAAGTTTTTTGCTGTATTAATCAAGTCTAATGTTTTTTGATAACCATACATTTTTCTATAATCTGATATATCTTTACATTTTGTATCTCTTGGCAAAATAACTACTTTCAAATCAGGATATTGTTTATGTATTTTATTTGCACCAGATACACCAGGTAAATCATTATCATAAAATAAAAATATATGTTTAAATTTCTCTTTTAGACGAGCATACTGCGAATCTGTTATAAATTGATTTTCAGATAGTGGTGCTATAGCGGTTACACCCAGTTCATATAAACACATCACATCCTTTAAGGATTTAGTAATTACAAGTACTTCTCCTCCAGTTCTTGGAAGTTGTTGTGCTCCTTGAATCTGAGTCCCCTTTCAATTTGAAATAAATTTATACTTACGTCGATAAGGAAAATAAATACGTCATTGCTCAATATTTTCTTTAATCCCTCCAAAATATCCAAATACATATTGATTTGGCTGTTCCAAATGAAACAGTTTTCCATTTAAGAATACATTCTTACAAGGAAATACTTTAAACTTTTTCAATGTACTTAGATTAATTCCATATTTTAACCACCAATTTAACTCATATTGTTGCCATTCTCGCAACTCAATTTGTATAATTGCTGTAGTTGTTTCTTGAAATTCGGAATTGGTGTACTCCATTTTTGGTGGATTGACCGCAATATCTTTTCGGGATATTAAATGAAAATCATTGGCAATAATCTGTAATGCCATATAAAATGAACAATTGAATATACACATCACCACGTTTATACAATCTCCATGGAAATATCCCGCAAAATCTTTAAATATCAAACTACCTTTCCTATTTCGATAAAAAGCACAAGTTGCATGGTTATCGGCACGAAGGGGTGATTTAAATAACCCCTTCTTTACCGGTAAACCAAGATAGTGCTCCATAATTCGTTCTTCCTTTACTTTAGAAAGAATGAACTCCTTCGTTAGAGTTTGTGGTTCAAATGTATAATTCACAATTCATTAATTAAAATGGTAGATCTCCGTCCTCTCCGTCAGTACTATTAATATCTGCCTCCATACCAGCTAGCAAATCATTACCCGCTGCAGCCATATTGGTTGGAGTTGCGTTTTTCGCTTTCTCGATTGCACTAACTTCATATGGAGTTAGAGTCAAATCTTTACCAATAAAGCTTGTTGACAAATACAATTTACCAGTTTTGCTAATTTTAGCAGGAAAACCTGGCATCTGATTAAATCCAGATTTAGTAGGAAGAACTTTGATCTGAACAGACTGACCTACAAAATCAGCTGTATACTCCTGCATTTTCTTAACGAAAGATGCAAAATTTGGAGCGTCAATTTTTACTGTACCATCATCAATACCTTTTGCAATTGCTGGATTTGCTGTATCCAAAAGGTGACGGTTAGCAATCATAAACTGCTCTAGCTGGGATGGATTCTGACCAAACTGAGATTCTACACGAGTTGCACTAGTTGGCTCAAATAGCTTGTGCTCTAGATCGCCAAAACCTTCAACCTCGAAAGTCATTACTAATACATTAAATGTATCTCCGGTTTTACCCTGAATTTCAGTTTTGCTAATGCCTTTGAAAATTGCATTGTGAATACCAGCCTGTAGAAATTTACCGCCCTCTTTAACGCCCTGGGCAACGGACATATCAAACATACTCATAATTTATAAAGGTTTTAATTAAAATGGTAGATCATCTAAGTTATCATTGGACATAATCTGTGCTAGTTCCAAATCAATTTCAGATGGGTTTAAATCTTCTAGTTCTTTCTCTTCTGTTGCTGTAGCGCAATCTTTCTGAGATATAAGTTTAAACATTCCAGGTTTAAACTCTTCTATAGTGAATTCTTCACCGTACTCTAACAAAACTGTTCTTTGATTACCTCTAAAACAAATTGTGTTAGACTTTGTTAATTTATTTCCAGACTGGGGATCTGCAAAAACATCAGATCTCCCAATTACTGGAAATGTCTCCTGGTTATTAACCGTATAATAATTAACTGTAATTCTATCTCCCGCTTCTACATTTAACATTGTAATAAGTGGATCATTGAGCACAAGTTTATTATCGGCTACAACCAATAACGGCTTAGAAGTGTCTATACTCGAACTTTTCTTAGTTTTTGGTTTTACTGTTTTTCCTTCAGTGTCTTTTACGACAACATTTGTTACTTTTTGAGTAACAGGATCAAAATCAAATGAAATATTTAACATACTTATTTAGAAAGAGAAGGGAATACTCGCTCCCAGTGATATTTTATATCTCCATTTTCCTGCATTTCACCCAATACAACGTCTTTGTTGCGAAGATGTGCTGGTCTTGCTCCACACTCTACAAACTTATCGTTTGTATTGAAGCTCAAAACAGTGTTTGATTCATCATCTCTGAATAAAAATCCAATTGCATCAGATTTTGAACTCAACACTCGACCTGATTTACCAGCAAGATCGATAGCTTTAACATTTATGTCATCATTTGCAACAGCAGAATCTTTTGTATGACATACAAGAATAATATTAGGCGCACATTTTGAAACCATATCAATTACCAACTCCAAGGCTTCACGAATTTTCTGATAACCCTGACCCATAGGTGCGTCAAGTACATTTTTACCAGTAAACTTAGATCCGGCTGGAGTGTTGATATACAACTGAAGTGCAAGAGGTTTTACCATATCCTCCAATGCGGTAATTGTATCCAATACAATAAACTGATATGGGTTACCAGCTTCTTTAATCGCTTTACAAATTTCCTTAATGTCCTGCACAGATGTTGCTTTAACTTTTACAGCATCAATGTAGTCATAACCACCGTTCTCTAAATCGATACAAAGTGCGTTAGGAAGTTGTGCTAGAGCCGATGATTTGCCCTGTTTTGGTTTTGAGAAGATAATAAGATTTTTTGGGTCTTGTATTTCTGCTTTTACTATACCTTTTGGTAATTCAATTGCCATAATTTAAAACTTAAAACTTATAGTTTGAGGCTGTTCTTTTTGAACCACCTCGACATCTTTGATTTGGTTATCTTTCTTTATTTTACAAGGAATGTTATTTGCTTCATCCTGATATTTATAAAAATCAGTGATTTCTTTTCCAGGAGGCATTTCATTAAACCATCCAACAGAACCATAGAAAGAACATCCAATTACTTGATTTGCAACACCATATCTATTTTTACTAATAATAATAGATCTAAAAGCATCTCTTAAACCATTATCGCCAAGAATTTTATAGTCACGATATGTTGCAAGTTTCTCTCTAAATGGATAAAATAATTGAAGTACAACATCAGAATCCTGAACCGTATTTCCTGAATCTTTTACATCGTTCAATCCAGGCTCACTTAAATCAGCTTTTCTTCTATCCATAGATGAAGATTCTCTGTTTTGCTGAGCAAGAACAAACCAAGATACTTGATATTTACGCTTAATTGATACCATATACGAAGAGGTTAAATCGATTTCTTCTTTTAAACTTCTTCCCTCGGTTGACATCAATAGAGAGATATGGTCAATTACTCCAATTATTTTCTGTTTTGGGTTATTCGGAATAAATCTACTTTTTCCATCAATTTCTTCAATGGTACCGTGTTTACTTACATATTGTAAAGTTTCCTTATATAGTACTTTAGAGGATAAAGCTTTATCAAGAATGTGAAGATATTCTTGTACAGAAACTAACCATTCTTTTGCTTTTTTAAGACATTGATAGTTTTCATCATCTAACAATGTATCAAATGATAAGATATCATTAATTGTTAGATAAACTCCAAACTCTTCAGCACAATACAAAGCCATTAATTTTGCTAGTAACACTTCACTACCAATCTCCAAACTAAACCAAAGAAAATATGTCGGAGAATCCTTTGTGTTTTGTTTTAAGATGTTGTAGATAATAAACATAATGAGACTAGATTTTCCAGCAGATGATGCAGCAGAACACAAATAGTACCTACTTGGCTGAATTCCGCCAATGATTTTGTCAAGCTTGGGCAAACCTGTTGACGTACCAACGTTGTTTCCTTTTCTTCCTTGTTCGATTAGGTGCCAAAGTATTTCTATTTCTTGCATTATATATTGTCATATATTTCAAACGTGCTAGCAATCTCTCCGTCTAAATTGTGTTCTTTGATGTATTTTAATTCATCCCATTTATGACTGATGCAAAACTCTAATATTCCATATCGAATTTGTTTATTCTTCTTACCTCATTCTAACAACTCCATCACCTCTTTATGTTTATCTGGATTGTGACCGATTTGTACACTGTAGAAGAAGAAAAATTCATCAAGAGAATAAAATTTCTTTGCAACATTTTTAAGCGATACATATTTACCATTTACACGCAGAAACGGTTCATATGCATCGAACAACTCTTTCCCCATTTGTCCTGAGTTTTTCACTCAAGATTTCAAAAAGTTTTTATTAAACTCAATTTCGTTAGGAATATAAGTTTCTGGATTATAATTCTTATGAATTAATCCTTTTTCCTTTAATGATTCAAATAGTGGTTTAAGTTGTTCTTTACCTCCGTTAGAAATCCATTTCGCAAGATATTCTGGATGGCCTTCTTCATCCCTTGCTAAAAATGTTAAATAGATCAACAGCAACTCATTTGCGGTTATGTTATAGTTGCTTAAAAGGTTCAATATTGTATTTAATTCCATTAAGTTATATTTTTGATAACTTAGAATTGTAAACTTATTTATTAAGTGTTATATTCTTGGAATTAAGTTAAAATCGATATTCAAGATTTACATTGTCATCTCTTTTTCTTGTTTCGAAACTTTCGTAATTAAGAACTTTTTCTAACTGTTCTTCTGTTAATGTAATATAATCAGATGTATTAGAATTATGAAATCAAGTTTCATCAACAGTTCCTTTAATACACAATACAAAGAATTCTGCTAGTTTTCCTTCTTCAAATCGAATTACTCTACCAGTTCTTTGTGTGGAACGAATCTTTGATGAATCGCCACTTAATACAATTCCTACACTCAATCCTCCAACATCCAATCCAGCGTCCGCCGCTTTACTTGAATTTAGTACACCTGTTGAAGACGCGTTAAACTTTTCAAGTATTTCTGCATTCTTTTTCTTGGACTGTTTTGAGTGTAATACGTATCCGATTCCAATTTGCTCTGCATCTTTAATTGTTGCAGAGAATGTAATACATTTTTTGTCTTTTCTTGCTTCAAGAATTTTTCGAGTTATCTCAAATTTCTTTGGATGAGACATTACAAATTCTTTACGTTTTCTTAATAATCGCATCCAATCAAAACAAATTGCAGCAAATTGTTTAGCAGGAATACCAAACGTTTTAGCAAGTCTATTACGATATATTACATTTGTACCTGCTTTCATTGCAGCAGGAAAGTTCCAGTTAAAATATGCAAAATATTCATTAAATTGTTGATTTAGCATTTGATATTCATAAATATCATCCACTTCAAGCAACACTTTATACTTTTTGTATTTTGCCAACCATCCATTTTCTACGGCTTCATCAACTGTAATTGTATCACACACAGGTGCCTTTTCCTTTATAATTTTTTCTTTTCCGTCTAGTCTTTCCAATGTTGCGGTTAAACACATTAACAATGTATATTCCACCATTTGAAACACTAATGAAAAAGTTGGACTAGCTACCAAATGTGCTTCATCAATAATCAACAAATCCGCCCTTCATTTTTTAGTAATAATGGTATTTACAATTTCAACCTTACAGTTAAGAATTAAATTCTCTCTTACTAATGTTTCTATTCATTGTTGTTTTAAAACTTCAGTGGGTACACAAACTAAAATTGTGGCATCGTTCTTTTGCTTTAATAAAGTTTGTATTGCAATACAAGCAGTTCGAGTTTTACCAACACCTGTTGCATAACACAATGTACCTTTGCCTCCAACTTTAATTCATTTCTTTACACCCTCTTTCTGTCTTTCGGTTCTAGATAGCATTAGTATTCATTATAATACTTACAGTTCATGCAGTCGAAGTCTCGACATTTAGCGCAATGATCCTCTAAACGATCCATATAATATGGATATTCATAATCATTTGGATTATCTGTTAACGCCTCGTTTTCTAGTGCGGCGTAAGAATATACCGTTTTATTGTGATATGAGTAAGTTGGAGTGTGAGGAAAATATTTTCCTCCAACCGTTTTAAGGATCGAATATATAAAATTCAAACAATTTTCTAACTCACTAATCACTGTATGTTCTCTAGCGGTATGTTCATTATGGTAACCACATGAAATATTTACTCCAGATACTTGTATCTCTTCCACAATCTCACCAACATCTGTAAATGTTCCATATTCGTGTGAATACCCAAATGCTTCACAAATAGGTTGAATTTCATTCAAAAATTCAATAGATGCTACATCCATTCCATTTGTGTGAACAATTAGATTAGAACTACCTCGACGATCAGCTTGTAAAAGAAAACCTACATCTTTAAAGAATCCTTCATTAAATGTTGCTTCTCTTGCACCAATTGCTCCGATTTCTTCCTCGACTGTAAATACTACTTTTAAATCATCAATCTTTCGAAGCATATGAAGTGCAACATAAATACCATTTGCATCATCTGCTCCAAGGCCACATCGTTTCTTCGTTTTTGTATCAATTGCATGAATTTGTGTATCTGTTACAATAATTCCTTTGTTTTCATTGTACTCAAATACCTCATCCATATGTGCAACCATACAAGGAAACCAATCTGGATCATTTGTATTTTTAGTTATAAACAAATTACCATAATGATCTATCTCGAATGTAATGTTATCGATTTTATAACAATAGTTAAGAATAAATGACAACATTACATATTCATTTGAAGAAGGATGCGGAATCCTATATAAATCTTTCAATAGTGTTAAATTAATCTTCATTTTACCAAAATAAATTTAATTGTTGTGATTTTAATACACTAACAATTTTTTTTGCTTTTGAAATATAATATTGATAATTGATCTTATATTGATCAATAGGTTTGCTTTCATCAAGTCTATTTGCAATACTTACACCAGAATCGGTACACATATTTGTTTTAGACATTTTTCCGTTTCTTTCCTTTTGTTTGAATAGATAATAATCAGCGTTAGACATATAATATCTATTAATTCGTTGCAACTTCTTATCACCGTGTGTCACCGTAAAATCTTTTGCAACTTTTTGATAGGTTAAAAACTTCTTAATGTCTTTACAATTTCTAATTGTTTCTTCAACTGGAATTCCATCCGCTAAACATTTATTAATCGCTTCTGGAATAATCATTGGAGCCATACCTTTACCTAATGAAACTTTGTCTATAAACAATCCTTTCTTTTTTAATAGATCTGGATCTTTAGTTTCAGCGTATCCTGTTTTAACTCCAAGATAATCGTTAATTGCAAATTGATAGAATCGTTCAAATCTATCCTCTTCAAGAATCAATTTAGTTTTCTTTTCCCAATCTCTACAAATTTCTTGAAGTTTAGGATAAAGATCTTTATGAAGAAGAAGGAATATACCATCCGTATTACTTTGAATAATGTGCATTCCTGCTTCCGAACAAGCTTCCGCTAACATTAATAGCATTAACTGTCCGTTTATTCGAATTTGCAATACTGTTTTTGGAGAATATACCCAAGAGAATGGACTTTGTAAATTGCCAGATAAACCATTGATACTTAACTTAAGTGTTGCATCTTTAAGTTTATTCTTTGCTTTCTTTGCTTCGATTCTCTCATCTTTAATTCTACCGTATACTTTAAGAAAAGCTTCTCCAAGATGTGGAGGATAAACTTTGTGTTCAAGAATAATACTTGGATACATTGAAGCAACATCCACGTCTACCAAAAGATGATTTTCATCAGGTTCGTACACTTCTGGTGTGTTTACACTATGTATACCACCCATACCAAAAGTATGTGCTGTATTTCCCAAAAGAAACTTTCGTTCAAAACTGTTATCATTAGGATCAATACATTGTTTTTTCAAATCAATTAGTAAATCCTGTAGAACTTTGGTCTCGAACTCAATAAATGGAAATATAATTTCATTTAAACAAAGTTGATCGCAAGGACTTCGTAGATCTTTAATATCCGACCAAGTCAATCCAGTTTCTGCTAAATACCTTTGTTTAAGGATTTCCATACCTAAATTTACACCATCTTTACTTAACGCTTTAATGCCATATTCATCTTCAATTGCAAGTCTTAGATCGATATCTTTTTTACATCGATTTAATAATTCTAATGTGCTATCTACATCATTTATATTGTATTCTAGCACTTTATCAAGATCTTCAATTGAAATAAATTGTTCAAAGTTTCCTTCGTATTCCTGAACATTTGGATACTCCATGGTTACTTGAAGTTCCTTTAGACCCACTCGCAATTTATTTGAAAATAACATTGCCAGTAAGTCTAAGGAATCAAATAAATTTGCATACTTATACTTAGACCAAGAATCAAACTTACCATCTGTAGAGTTAATGATTGTATCACTAATCTCTTTTATTTTCCAACAAACTTCAGATGCAAGTAGTCCACATAAATCTTGATAGTTCATTAAAAGAAACGCTATAATTGGATTATCGTAATGTAAAGAATTATAACCTACAAAAATAATTCGTTTATTTAAAAACAATCTACATATTTCATCCAAATCGTTTCTTCTTTGTGAAATCTCATAACATTTATGCTTTAATGATTCTGAATTCTTGACGGTACAAGTAAATGCATTAGGAAAAACCTCAATATCATATACAAATGCAGTTTTTCCTCGGATTATCATATTAATATTCCTTTTTGGTTAAGCTGATTTGTTTATATTCTGCTACCGCCTCAACAGCTTTCATAAGATTTGTCCATTTGTTAATGTGATAATCTAGATTATAATCTAATAACAATAGGACCTTATCTCTTAATAGTTTAAGTGTTGTAGTAGGTAGACTTGAAATCTTTGGAAACGGATCCAATTTTACTAGAGCTCTAAACTCTGTATAAGAAAATCCATTTGGATTCCAAAGAAGTTGAAGTTCTGGATTTAGAATAAGACGCTCTTTAATGACATCTTTCCAATCTCTTCTCTTACCTTTATCATCATATTCAGTAAGATCCTCCTTTTCTTTTTCTGTCAACCAAATACCCTGCCCAATAATAAATTTATCTGAAATCATTTTACGATTAATAATATCCAGTTTATCAAAGCAAGCCGACATTAGTTTGTCAATAGTTACATTCTCAAAAATTGGAGGTAGATTAGTGAATAATACAGCTACCGATTCATTTAAGTCGAGATTGTTCTCCTTTCTTGCCTGATTCAAGAAGCTAAGAATTCCACTATTTGTTTTCAAGATATCAATATTGCAATCGTGCTGCAAATAACGCATGAATAGTTCTGCATTACAGTTTTCAAAAGCAATTGCGATATTACGTTTAATTGTGTATTTACCTGGAGATGTTTTGTTCTTATTGAACAACATATCAGTACAGTGATTATACGCTTTTTGCAACTCCTCGGTAGAAAGATCCATAATACGAACTTCTTTACCGTTTTGGTGTTTTCACATTAGTTTATTGATATCCATGTTATTTGTTTCAATTGCTTTACCGAAAGCATCCGCCATTACTGTCATAATTCTAAAAATTAAATTCTTTATTATTTATTTTTTCCTTTTCCTTAATGAAGTTAATAAAATAATACGCAGTACTTTTATAACACTCCATTGTTTCTGTTACGGCTTTGAAATATTTATCTCCCCCGTTAACAAATTGATATTGCAAATATCCAATATCGTTTATTTCTGGAACATCTGAAGTATTTCAATTTGGAACTCGAGTACACATAATGTATTTATGTATATCGGTAAAATCCTTATTTAAATCCTCAAATACATATACTGTATATGTTCCTTCGTTTAACGCAACAAGTTTACATCGGATTGTCTGCACAGTTAATCAACGTCATTTGTATAGACGTTCATGATACTTTTCTCCTTTCTTAACCAAGATCCGTCCTGTTGAGCAATATCTAAAGCTGTTCGAGAAAGAGCCTCTTCTTCACGTTGCTCAGCAACCAACATAGCTTTACCGGGCGTTTCATTCATAAGCCACGCCCAAGTCATCCAATCCTTCTCTTCCATCGCCAAATTAACAATATCATAGATCAAGTTGGTTGTATTGATTTCCTGATTAACTGTTAATTCAAATGGATCTACAAGGTTTTCAAATACCGCTGTAACTTTTGGAATTTCTGGATAAGTATATTCTGCGTCACAATCGTTTAGATAATCGGCAATCCAATCGTGATGTAGTTTTTCCTCGTTTGCACGTTGTTTGTAATATTCTTCAAGTACAATCAATCCGTGTAGAGCGTACCAATTGGCAAACATTCTATACAGGTTATGATTATAAATTTCGTGTTGAAGCTGTCTTACTAGTAAGTCAATCATAGCATCAGAGATTGTACACTGTCTACGATTAACTGTTTTGTCCTCATTTGATGATTTGTACTTCATTAGTTTTGTCGTTCTATAGAGAAACACCTATTGCCTTTCCAGTAAGTCTTTTCTCTTAAAATTTTTTTTGATTCGAAATCTTTTGAATCTGCTAAATTCCATTGTGTATGTCTGCCTTCTCTTTCAAGCACAAACATATATAACGTATATTTATACATTTAGTACAGATTTAATAGTATTTTCCAGATCCTCTGAAACGGCCTTGTATGTAGAAACAAATGTTTTTAAATCTACTACAGTTAATTTTTTATCAACTCTATTGTAGATAATTTTCTTCAAACACGTTGTAAATGGAATATTGTATCCCACCAACTTAGGTGTTCCAGCGGAGTTTTTAAAATAAAGGTCGAACGCTGTTCGTCCATCAAAAATCATCTTGAAATCAGATTCTTCAATTTCAAATTCTTTGTCTAAATTTTTTGGTAACTTTTCTATCATATATATTCTAATGTATAGAGTTTATTACTAAAATCAAGATCAAAAGTTTCTTCTAACAGTGTATACAACTCAGAAGTAATATAAAACGGATGATCTTTAATATAAATTGTAATAAAGAAGTCGTCGTTAGTCGTTAGATATCTTACAATATCCGATTCTTCAAATTGAATTATTGGACTTGTACCTAATACTTCAGATTGTTCTTTCAATGTTATAGTTAAACACTCCGTTCTAAGCCTTCGAGATACTACACTTAAGAAATATTCCATTTTTGGATCTAGTGATAAATCATTTGGATCGAAATGATTTAAATCTGGATACCAGTGATTACCCAGTTTCTTTATTTTCAGAGTTATTTTGTTCATAAGTCATTATATCTGTTGGAAGATTCATGCAAGTTGCAGCGTGTTGCGCATATAAATCGGCTTTATTATTTCAATCGTTATCTGCATGACCTTTTACTCATTCAAATGTAACATCATGAAATGACAATAAATCCAAAATTTGAAATCAAAGATCTAAGTTCTTTTTTGTAAGATCGTTGTCTTTGAATCACTTATGTACATGTTTATTAACAATACTAGATACAACATATTGTGAGTCAGATACGATATGAATCTTAGTTGGATCTTTAAAATATTTTAAAGTTTCCAGAACTCCCATTAATTCACATCTATTATTCGTAGTATTTTTATAACCCTGATACAATATAGTGATTATTTCTCCATCTTTAGTAATTACGGATGCGTATCCTCCTGTGTTTGTGGTGGATCTATACGCTCCGTCGGTTCATGCAACATACATCGGCATTCATTATTAATGTATTGATGTAGATAACAAAACACTTCTTCGTCTGTAACTTGTGCTCCAACCATTCGCATGATATGAAATGTAGCATGTCCAGTTTCATGTGCAATGACTGGTCAAGAACAATATTCAGGATCAATCCAAATTGCGATTGAACCATCTGGTAAATCTACAAAACAACAACCATCTATATCATTTCAATTTGATCTTAATTGAAACAAATTCTCATGATATAGAGCTGACAGATAATTAACCACAGAATCTACAGAACCTTTAATTAACAATATAGGAATGTTAAATATTGGTATCAGAATTTGTTTTTTCTTCATCTTCTACAATTTCTTCATAATCGTCAAAATCTTGTATATCAAATCGCATTATTTGTCCTTCAAATTTTGTTTGTGTTTCTTGTAAAAACACATTAAATTTTTCGATAAATAAGTCTGGATTTGAATTTTCAAATTTACCTTTAAAAATGAACTCTGTCATATTAACTTTTAAATTTAGGATAGACCTCTAATATCAGATATACGATAGTAGAAATAATAACCGCTTCTACTCGTAAACTTAATGCGAGTAAACATCCAATTCCGGATAATGTCCACACTAAAATTGCAGTTGTAAGGTTCCTGATATTTGTACCATCTTTAAAAACAATACCAGCACCAATAAAACCTACTCCAGATACAACTTGTGCAATAATTCTAGCAGGATCTCCTCCAACTTGAGTTGAAATCCATGTGAACGTAAACGCACCTAATAATATTAAAGTCACTGATCTCGCACCTACGACCTTATTAGATTTTGCTCTTTCGTACCCTAAGATAAATCCTAGAATCAACAAAACAGATAAGTTGTATGCTAAATTGAGTATCATTACACTAATTTTAGTTTAACTTTATATCCTTCGTCATAAAAGAGTTCAACTACTTCTACATTTGCAGTTTTGTAGCCAACTGAAATAAACGGTCCACCAGACGGATCAACGAACTCTGGATCTACTTTAGGGTCGGTTTTATAACCAACTCTATAGTTATACTCAACTTCAATATTGTAAATATCATCGTGATCTTTTACGAATTTTGCGTTAAGTCCTCCATCGTGTCCTTTTAAGTTATACAAATCTTTCATTTAAAATCTTTTTAAAAAGTGATCAATTGATTTTGAATTTCAGGTACAATGATACATTCTGTAGTTAAAAACAATGTAGCAACAGATACCGCATTAACAAATGCCAATCTTGAAACTTTTGCAGGATCAATTACTCCAGCTTCGAATAAATCTTCAACCCGTTCTGTTTTTGCATTAAATCCATAACGTAGTCCTGTTTTATGAAGTTCTGTAAGTTTATTGTGCATTGCTTCAATTTTTGGTTCTGAATAACCAATATTTCGAAGGATCTGTTTGAATGGTGCAAGCAACGCCTGTTTTATTACCCTTTCACCAGGTACATTTCCAACTAACATATCTGAAAGTTGTAAGTATGTCATACCACCTCCAATTACCACTCCTTCTTCTATTGCAGCTCTAGTTGCAGCAACAGCATCATCGACTCGATCTTTGCGCTGTTTCATTTCAAGTTCAGTTGTACCTCCAACATGAATAATCGCAACTCCACCTGTTAATTTAGCAATTCTATTCTGCAAAAAGTCTTTCATAAATGATACGTCATTTTGAGAGGTCTTTAATGCATCCAACTGCTGTTTAATTTGTGTAACTCTTACTTCAAGATCGCTCTTTTTACCCTTGCCACCAATAATCGTAGTTGTGTCTTTTGTTACTACTATTTTCTCTGCTCTACCAAGGGCACTTAAGTCAATATCTGCAAAAGTTAAACCAGAATCATATCCAACATAAACACCGTGTGTTAATATTGCTAAATCATATAACACTTCTTTACGATATTCTCCAAAACTTGGAGCTTTAATTGGAACAACTTTTAATATGTTTTGGAGTTTATTGACTTTAAGATTTTCAATAACTTCACTATCAAAGTCCTCCGCAATTAAAAGAATGGATGCTCTTTCACTTACAATTTCGTTAAGAATTCCAACCAATTCTCTAGTTGATTCAATTTTTTGATCTGTAATAAGAATATATGGGTTTTCTAACACTGCTTCATTTCGAATTTGATCAGTAATAAAATGTGGTGCAAGATAACCTCTATCAAATTGCATACCAGAAATTATTTCAACTGTAGTGTCTACGTTTTTAGATTCTTCTACAACAATTACTCCATTTTCAGTTACTTTATCAAAAGTTTCTGCAATCATTGTACCAAGTTCTACATCATTATTTGTGGAGATAATTGCTACATTTTTCAGAGAATCACCTTCAATCACCTGGGATGAGTTCTGAATATATCCAACAATTACATCTGATGTCTCCTCAATTTGATGTTGTAAAAGAACTGGATCAGTACCAAGTTCAATTTCTTTTAAACCTTCATCGATAATAGCTTGAATTAGAACGGTACTAGTAGTAGTTCCATCTCCAGCCTCAACACAGGTTTTTGATGCGACCTCTTTTATAAGTTGTGCACCAATGTTTTGAAATGGGTCTTTAAGATTAATCTCTTTAGCAACAGTTACACCATCTTTAGTTACATGTGGAGAATTTATTCCTCCAATAATAACATTTTTTCCTTTTGGACCTAAAGTTGATTTAACTGCCTCTGCGAGAATATCGATACCCTCTTTCATTTTCATTCTTGCATCAGAATGAAACTTAATGTCTTTAAAAATTTCTGCCATATTAGTCCTCGCCTATCCAAATAGTTTCGATTTTTTCGTTAAAGTAAGAAAGTCTATCTTCTGGAACAAATCGTAAGTCTGCAGAAGAAAATACATCTTGAATGATTTTATTAGGATGGTATTGTGTAATCGTTCTAATTAAATATTCAACTGTATTTCCTGTAGAAATAAAATCATCTACAATGATTATAATATCTGTATCTGTGTAAATGGGAATTCCCCTTCCATCATGATGATTTCTATCCTCTTCTTTTCTAATATTACAAAGTTCAACATATTTACGATTGTATTTTGTATGTAATATGTTTAATACATATCCACATGCAATTGCTCCAGAACTACCAGTAAATGTTAACTTAATAATATTTTCATTAGAATCAGAATATTTATCAGCAATGTATTTTGCAACAAGATTTAAATAATCAATTGTTTCCTGATTGTTAATAGAACAAAACATTGGATAACCACAGCAGTAACAACACAATTTTACGATTTCCATATTTTTAAATATTTTGGTTTTAAACATACTTTCGCATCGTCTCCTACTGTTTCCACTCCTTGTGACCAACTTTTCCAGCTGAATCCAAATTGTTTTCGTAGTTCCAAACATCGTTCTTCTTTAGACATTGATTTGTCTAGATCCCGATACGTTAAAAATGCTTCCCAATAAATATCTTGTATATGACTATGTCCTACAAAAGATATTACACACTGTCTATTAAATAGTATAATAGATATTCTTGGAAACCATTCATATCTGACTTGATCATACTTGTACTTATAACCCAATCCTAATAGATCAAATCCAAACCATTTCTTTTGTTTCCAACAATGTTCTTTTTTACTCCAGTATCGTGGATAAAAATAGGGCATTCCAACTCTAATTTCTCCAAAATAAAATTTTATTTTAGGTGGATAAAACGGAGAGTTGTAAATACCTAGCCAATTTAATCGATAATTAAATTTGGACTTAATCTTTTTGAATAATTTCATTATAGTTTCTTTTGTAATTTGTTATAGTTACTATCGATATTAATCAAATCGGGATTTCATTTAAGTAGAGTTTCTCGGATAATTTTCTTTGGAGGCATTCCTAATCACTTTTGAATTTCAGCATACGCTAACCCACCTTCTCGGAGAGTTAGAATAACTAACTCAAAGATTGACGCACCTGGATATTTTTCAGATACATCATCATACCAATCTAATGCCCGCATTAAATGTGGTGTATAATCAATTGTTTCCATCTATAGTTAAATGTGAATGTTTATATACAATAAAAGGACCCTAAATAGGATCCTTTTGCGGCTTTGCCCCGATTCGAACAGAGATCAGGCGGTTTTGAAGACCGCTGTTTTACCGTTAAACTACAAAGCCATAAAATACTCGTCAAAATCATTAATTCTTAACGAGTATTATCATTCTCATTTTCTAATACAAAGATATATACTTTTTTCCACATTTCCAAATAAAATTTTATGGAATATATAACACAGTTGGATTATTTTTATGTACATCTGGGACTGTTTCAAACTTATATCCATTTTTAAAATCCAACAAATTAAATGGCTCTGTAATTAAATGTACTCCATTTTTTGTAGGAATTGTAGCGACAATTTTATCTCCAAACGGCATACAAGAATTTATTCTATTTGTTGCCAAAAGTATTTGATCTTCAATAGATTCATTATCTTTTTTGTCAATATCAATAACCCAAGTCTTTGGCTTTTCACAATGTTGTCCACAAACAGTTTCCCATAAATGTGAAAAGTCTCTTACACCATTAAAGTAATCTCGAACAATATCTTGAACCATATGTTTAGAAATTGTTTCGTTATTACGTTTAGTAAAGTGTATATATGCTCTAGCATTATAATATTCACATAAATGAATAATTTCTTCCCGTTTATTATCAAATCCTTCTACTGAATAAATATAATACGTTTTTCTTACATATTGCGCCTTATCTAACTCTGGATTATCTTTTCGCCGAGAAATTAACTGAATAAAATAAAAATCTCCAGAATTTTCAAACTTCAAATAAGATCGAATTAAATCAAAATTATTTACCATTTTTTATCACATTTACACTTTGACAAATAGCACAAACCATTATACTTAAACCCAACAAAAGACTAAACGCTGGGACGAATCTTGCTAAAAAACATAGCACAACCCAAATACTTAAAATTCTAATTAGCATCATCTACTTCAATTATTGGTACAAATACATCAAATTCAGTTTCGTCTTGAAAATGTGATATTGATTCCATAAAGGTAAATCCAAACTTATATCGTTCATATTCAAACATTTCTCCATTCCAAACAGCTTTATTGCTATTTCGACAAGTTCCTAAATAAGTTTTACCTTTTATTAACTTATCTTTTGGAATAGCCCCTCTTTCAAGAAATTCTTGTTCAACAACTTTTTGTTTTTCAGAATCTTTATACAATGGGTAAGATTTAAGGTTTTCTAATGTAAATTTTTCCATTTTATAAACTTTTTAATAATTCTTCTTTGGTGGAGAAAAGGTCTTGTTCATCAACATAAATTAAAAAGATTTTATTTTCAATTTCTTGTTCTTTTATTGCGTATTTTATACCTCCATTATATACAAATACACCAAATACTTCTCCTTCATGCCAATTCCCATCGTAACCTACCCAAAAGGCTTTATTTCCTATATTGTGTTTTGTTTCTATGGTCATAGCTAAATTATTTGCATTGTGTAAATTTTACAAACATACACTCTTCCATTCGAACCCCAGTTTCAATAAACTCAACATCTAATCCTCGTTCACCAAAACCGATAATTTTTACAGGAGTTCCTGCTGGATATAAATGTTCATTTCAATCTCCCTTAGGTGTTAACCGTCATCTTATTGGTTCTGCTAAATAAATTATGTCACCTATTTTCATTTCTTCTCCTCCAGATAATCTTTGTTGAAATCCCCTTCCTTAATGTGTATCTCTATTTCATTAATAAGCCACTCATAAGTAAAAATTTTGAGGTTTACACTACAAGCAAGGTATCGTTCTGTATACATTTCAATCAACCTGTGCAGAGACCAAGCGGGGAGCATATTCGCATATCTCTCCCAATTCCCAAACTTCGAGAGCTGTTCAAATTCATTATTTCCATTGAGGAATAAGGCACAATCCGCAGTCTCCTTTTTGAGACCTAATGCAAGCAACCTCTCTGATTGCTCTTTGGTTGTACAGATTTGAGATTTAAATTCAAAGTTTTTCATAACTATATTTCCTTTTTAAACCATATTTGACTTGATTCTACCTCAAACCCCAATCGCATATACCATTGTCTTACAAAATCATCGTTATCGCTTCTTAATGACACTGCAGTGCAACCTTGTGATTTGGCGTGGTCTATACAATACTGAATTAACTTTGTTGCAATACCTTTTTCCCTTTCTCCTTGTGCTACATATAAATCAGAGATAACCGCCAGATCTGGTTCATTATCGTATATGTGTATTCTGCAAGATGCAGTTTCGTTGTCTGCTATTATTGTTATAGCTATGTAGTCCGACCAATGGCATATTTGAGATTTAAATTCCATAATATTGTTATTTTATCCATTTACATTCAATCCAAATACCGCACACTGGACATTGTATCTTGAAAGTCATAACAAAGCCACTTGAATAGGTTGTTTTAGGTACTAAATCAGCATTACCGTATTCTAATACACTGTTACATCCTTGACAAGTAACCTGCTGTCTTGGAACAGGTTTTTCTTCTATAATTTTAATTGCCATCGCTATTTCTTATTTAATACAATTTCCCATTCTTCAAAGTCAAATTGTTTTTCAAGTATTTTTGAAGCGTTTCGAGTTTGAATTCTTTCTTTCTCATTTGGATTAAAAATGCGCCTACACAAATTACACATAATAGGTTGAAGTACTTGAATTAGTTCTTCACTTGACATCTTTTTATATGTGATATTTAATGGTTTAGCGTGTTTAAGAAATTCTTGAAACGTTAACATAGTAATAATTAATTAAACAAGTTCATCAAAATGTTCATCAATAATTTCCATTATTTCCGGTTCTATGTTAAATTGTTCTTCACTTAATTTTTTAGCAAACTCATATAACATAAAATCTTCCATAATTATTTACTTCGCATACAAGTATTAGTACCAAAACCACCAATTGGACAATTATCACAATATGAACATAAACGAGGATATTCTACTGCACATTGAAAGTTAGACAGTTCTAAAACTTTTTTATTAAGTGCTTCTACACTATCAAGAAACAATTCTCTTAATTTATCCAATTCCATTTTAGGAACCAAATTTTTATATTCTTCTTCTGTTAAAATGTACTGCATAACTAAAACATTAAATCTTCGAATTTTAATTCCATTTTTTCAGCTAGATCTTGTTTATGCTTCTCTAAAGACCTTGTAACAGATTCAATAAGATATTTAGTTGAATTAATACTTCTTCGTTTTAATTCTTCAAAATACTCTTTAAAACCATAATCTAACCATTTTGTTTCGAAAATGAAATCAAAATCATTATCGTAGTTACAATATATTTTCTTTGGGAATTCTGTAAGATAATCCATAAGTTCTATGCTTTCAATTTCTGTAGGATAATTACGAATGCGGTATCCTGTAACAGATTCGATTTTATCTAATTTCCTAATTACAGAAGTAAGAATTTTACATAATTCTTTTTCACACTTATAAGAAGCAGATTTAGAATCAGAATGCATTCCATTTAATAATTCTAATATTTCTTTCTTCATAACTACTTAAAACGTTTGCGTAATTCGTTAATACTCTCCTCCGCTTGCTCTGCATCATAATCCCGATCTTCATTATTAGGGTCGGCACATAAGATATGATATATAGCATTTGAAATTTCTCTATAACCTTTTGCCATCCTAAACGTTTGAGTTATTGAATCTGCATCAAGTCCAAATGAATAATTTTTTTGACTATCTATTACTTCCAAAAGATTATTTAATAAATCTCTTTGTATTTGTGTCATAGTTAAATCAATTTTATCTCCACCTGTTGCGGAGAGTTTTCAAAGGTTACCTCTGGGTATGGTGTTACTTCTCCGAAGGTGGGCCATTGAACAGAATCTAAAACAATATACGAATCACCATACCACGCTTCTCCGATTTTTACAGGTTTATTAAACCAAAGTACCAAAGTGCCGCATTTGTTTCTTGATATCCACAGTTTCATAATTAATTATATACTAAAGAACATAAAAAATAATATATTTTTTCACTTATCGGAGCATTATGATTATTTATATATTCTCCTAAGATTCTAATAAAATCTTTCATAATTACTCCCAAGTTTTAAAGTAACTATCACAATTATTAGTTGTGCCTAATAGGTGTTCGTTACCTTCATAGGGGATACATTGTTTTGTTATCGTACCTATACATCGAAATTGATAAAGTTTATCTTTTCCAAGATAATGCGAATAAATATTAGCATACCAACACACTTTATCACTGTCTCTAATCAGCACCTTATCAAATGGCTTCAAAGTAGTGATGTCAAATTTATTGGGAACTAATTCATAATCTTTTTCAAGCATAAAACTAATAAAACAAACACCTTCACCTTTAGGATAATCAATGTAATAACCTTTATCAACTACTTTTACAACTGTTCCTGATCTATGAGCGAATATGTGTTTTACTCTATCTCCCACCTTAAACTTTGGAGCAGCTTGTACCAATTCATAATCATCTTGTTCAGAAACAAGTAACACACCAATGTCTTCACTACCATTAGGTAATTTTAGTCCATAGTATTCAGAACTAACACTAGCAACAATCCATGAATTGCTTATAGAATTTCGTTTAACAATCTGGTCACCTACCTTAAACCTTGGCAACTTCTCTAAAGTCTTGGTTTCAGCATTCCAACGATAGTCGTTGTCCTTAATTGCTTTGAAGAGCTTCTCTTTTTCTTTTTCTGTAGCAAAACGAGGCTGGTATGGTCTGTCGGCCAAATAACATATTTCAAATTTATATTCATTTGTTTCAGTAACAAAACAATAAGAATAAATTTTACTTCCATTTATTTCTTTTAATATAAATATATATTGAAATTGTTCATCAGTATTTCCATCATCATTACAATCAATATATAATATATCCCCTTCCTTAAAAGGACGTTGAAACCCCTCCCAAGTAGTTTTGCCTTTTGGAAAGATTACACATTTTGCATTTTGATTAGTAAGATATGTACCATCGTGATGAAAATAAATAGTATTGTAAACATTATCCTTACTAAAACATTTAATCATATGTGGAGTCACTTCATCCAAATATACATTGTCACATATTGTACAATCCAACTCCATTCCAGTTGGACAATCTCGTAACAATTCTGCTATGTTTAGTTTTTTCATAACTTATAAATTAATAACGAAACCATTCATCATCTTTATTGTCTTTTAAAGTAATATGATAAGATATTTCAGTATATTCTTTTTTACGAGAATCAATAATCGCACTAATTAAAGCTACAATAGGAACCATTATCATAGAACTTTGAAGTATCCAATAAAAATTTTCCATAATTATTTATGTTTTTTATTATACCAATCAATAGATTCTTGAGGTTCAATAGCATTAGCATAATATTTTAAATTATTAATCAACCCTAACAATTTTATTTTGTCATTATCATTTTTAAGATTTGTACTTAACTCATTTATCTGCTTGAGTGTATTCTGATAATTATTTTTAAAATCATTGTTTCTTCTAAACATAATCCTAATAAATGTTTAACCCAGTTGCATCAATTGCTAATCCCATTGGGATAAGTCCTCTATAATCGAAATGATTTTTGTTTAACCAATCATAAGTTTCGGACGTTTGAGAACAATGGTATTTCGTAAGAACAACAAGTGTTTTACTATATTCAATTCCTTGATCCAAAGTCATACTTGAAAGAGGTAGGAGATAAGGTTTAATGTTTTCTATTTCTATTTGAGTACCTTCAAAATCCTTAACAAATCCATCAATATCAATACTTTCTATTGCTGATGTATAACCACCATATTCATCTGGTATTTGTGCGTAAACTTTATATGGCAACCTCCCACAAAGGTCCTTGAATAAAAGTTCTATTTGTTCTTTTGTCATATTTTACTATAAATTTATTATAAATTATATTTATTTCTAACATAACTTAACAAAATGTTTAAATCATCTTGTTTCATATCTTCAATAAAACTTTCAAAAGAGTTTATTACTTTTAACACCTTTCGTCTATCATCGGAATTTACCACAATATCAGTTACCTCTTCTACTGCATCATTAACGGCATCATAAGCAGAACAACCATAATCAATATCAACAAAATCATAGGTTTCGTAGCCATAGTTCTTACCTTTGATAGTCATACTAACAATAGATAATGGAATTTCTAATTTATTATCCCATACATAATATTGCACATTAAAAGTAGTGCTATTATATATCAATAATAATTCTGAATCTCCCAATATATCAATATCAATTCCAAGACTATCACATCTATTTTTTAATTTATCCAAAAATTCTTTTTCCATAATATTAATAAATGTTTAGTCCAGTGGCATCGATTGCAAGTCCTTTTTCAATCAAATTTCTGTAATCAAGGTGCCATTCGTTATATCTATCAATTAAATGATGACAGTACGCTGGACCCATATCTTGTATAGCTTTGCATATAATTTTCTGTTCCTTAGTCATACTTGACATTGGAAATAAATATGGTTTAAATAATACTACATCATCGTAATAACAATCAGTATAGAAGTTAGTAGCTGCTATATAATCATATACATCATTTCCTTTATATAAAGAAAACACTAACATGTCATGTAATTTACCATTGATTCCACAACGAGTATCTTGTACTTGAACTCCGTATGGAAGTCTAGTACATAAATCCTTGATTAAAAGTGATTTTTCTTCTTGTGTCATAATTAGAACGGTTTTATTTTAATACATATATCATTATCAAGGAATATCCAATCTACTTCATAGATATTTTCTTTATCATCATATATATGCAAGCTACTATTATCAATAGCTTTATTTAAAAGCGATATTAATAGTTGTTTATCTTCTGGTGTCATGATACTATTCGTTTTCTTCATTACTATAATGACAAATTACTTCGTCATGAGCCAATTCAAAACATCCACATTCTATACAATCGTTTTTGTCTACTGGACAATTTGATGGGACTATTTTGTCTATATCAATTCTCATTACAACAATTCTTTACATTGTTCAATCTGTTCCTTAAAATTCTCATAGAAAGCATCTCGCATCTCTTCGGTTGGGAAAGCAAGAATCGCATTTCTATGTGATGTGGCTCTTTTTACAATTTCTCCATTAAATGCGTGAATTGTAAAATAAGTGTTATCTACGAGTGTTTTATATTCAGGCTTCCAAGGTTTTCCCAACCCCATCTCTTCTCCTGCTATCTTCCAATAGGCGTTTCTAGCATTGATAAGTCTAGTAAATTCTCCTATAATTCTAAGTGGAATTCTATCTTCAGCACTATTTATTAGACTACATTCCTCATAAGTTTTTGGATACTTTGATTTAGGAGTTAAAAACTCTCTCATTCTCTTTGCAACATCCTGTGGTGTATGTCCATCCCATTTGTTTGCTTTTTCTTTTTCTGGAATATTAAATAAGTCCCAATCTTTCATTGGATAATGGTTTGATATTTGTCCAGTAGGCAATTCTGCCATTACTATAAACCATCCACCACCAAAGCAATCTTCTCCATCAGAATGTTTTTTAGACTTATGAACATCATAATTTACGACCCAATCACCCGTCTTTTCAACATGAACAACTAAACCATTGAAAAAAGCTGCATTATATAATGCACGATATTCGTATAGTTCATTAAACGTGTGATAGCCGTCAGATACTTCACCCATATCTGGTTTATTTTTAGGTTTATGTGGTTTTAATTGTGACTCGTAATAATATCCACCATCAACAATAAATGACACGTAATATCTAAATGACTTTTTATCTTCATCATATTCAATATCATCTGTAATACAACCATAGAGATTATCATTCGTATCTACTATATCATTTGGTTTGAATTTAGCGGCAACCCCTTCAATCATTTCATCAGTCCACCCATTTGCTGCATTATCTTCTTCAATTTCATAATACTCATCTTTACAATTGACATTTGAAATTGTGACAATTTTATTACAAAATTCAGCCATATAACACATAAAAGGCATTACTCCACAATCTATATCCCCAAATTCACTTGTTTTATTCTTATTGTACCAATCAAGACTCTTGATTCGTACTTTATCACCTATTTTATATTTTAAAGCCATACTTCTCCTAGAGTTACTTCTTGAATAGTTTTAATTGTATGAAATCCCCATTCTCCTCCGTACAAACTAAAAGTATCTACAAAATATTCATATTCTTCTTCAGTAAGATCATATAATTCCATAGGATGTTTTTCTCCTAAATCTTCTCTAAGACATTCACCATATGGAAAATTACAATCATGTCTCCACCTACCAGTGTCATAAGGTTGAAAGTTTTTAATTTTTTCGATTAAAGGTTTAAAATGTTCAAAAGTATTTTCATCAACTTTGACTATTTTACCTATATAATCAGCGTCATTTGTATCTACGACTACGTAAAAATGTTTCATAATTAATAAATATTTAAGTTAGTACAATCAATGGCCAATCCTTTATCAATAAGACCTCTATAATCGAAGTGGTTTTTATTTAACCAATCGTAACCACGTATATCCATACTAACATATATATTACCGTCTTTACATATTAACGAGTAAAATTCCGGATCTATTTCTTCCAATTCCTTACTTTGTTCTTCTGTCATACTCGAAAGAGGAAAAAGAAACAAGCGAATACTTTTAACATCTGTAGTGATAAGCTTATCGGTTTCGTCACGTAATATTACAAGCCCTCCATTAGTTAAACCTTGTACAGAGTGAATATGAAAACATTGATATTTTGCTTTTATGTTATATTTTAATCTTGCACAAATATCTGTAAACAATAAATCTCTATAGTCTTCCATTTTCAATTAATTTTGGTTGATTAAACATTTTTTGTACTATATTTAATGCTCCAACTCCAGCTTTATAACTAATTTGTAACACCGTAAGAACTTCCATTGCTTTTTGTTCATGAGATTTATTTTTACCAAATAAAACATCTTTCATTTCAGATATAATTGCTTCAACTGGACGATATTGATCTGGGGTTATATATGGTTCAAGAAATTCAATAAATTCTTTAACTTCATTTCGTTTCTTTTTCTTTTTAGGTACCCAATAATCAATAATCATTTCAAGATTATGTTTTAGCATAATATCTGATTTATCAATCGAGTCTAAATAATCAATAACCTGACTTTCAATGGATTGAGCGGGTAATTGATATCCTAGAAATATTTCTCCAGGAATTATTGAAAAATTGTGTCTTATTTGGATGTGCCGATAAACTATTTTACCTTCACTCAATCCTTTAAAAGTTACTTTCGTTTTCATTTTTATATAAATAAAAATAGATAACGATAGCAGGACTCTTTCTACCTACACCCCCCGATTGGCAATCAACCTTATAAAGGAAATTAGGAGTTTCTCACTAATTTTACAACGCCCTGGACCCAATTTTGGATTGTTACCGTTATCTATAAATATTAATAAATAGTTACATGATGTCTAGGATACCATCTTTCTTTTACTTTAACGATGTCTCCGTTTTCGTATTTATGATATAATCTAGAATCTTGTAAACGATGTACTGTATTGTTACCTGAAATAGTAATATAATAATTACTTTGTGGATGTCCACCTTTTCCAGGAATTCCAACATAGTAAGAATTTTTCTCTTTACCTGTTACAATTGCTGTGTATATTTTGTCCGCTTGATATTTACGAATAATACTGTCTCGATTATTCCAAGAATATTCTTTGACTAGAATGTATTTAGAATTTTGTTGTAAAATTTGATTCGGTTTTGTGTTAAAAACTCCGTTTACAAAATATCCTGCTATACCACCTATTACAACAGCTAAAACAATAAAAATCAATACTTTTAAATCTATTTTCATAGTTATATCAAATCTCCTGCTTCTTTAATTAAACGTTCAAAGTTTTTAAGAAATTCTTCTGCAATTTCTCTAGATTGGAAGGATAAAAATTCTTGACTGGAATAATAATATACATTAAGATCTTTATCTGCATATTTAATTGCATAAACTGTTTCTTTAGGCATAGGGGCCCAGCCTTGTCTATAACAATCTCTAAGTTGTTCTAGTTTCCAAAGTGCCGCATATTTACAAGAAATCAAGGGTCCGATTACCAGCGAGGGAACTTTGTACAATTTACAATAGTCCTCCCAACTTTTAGGAAGTGGACTCAATTCTCTTTCGGTAAAGGCTTGGAGAGCTATTTCCTTAAGTTCTCCACCTTTTTGATACCACTCTTTTGCTTTATCAAGAGTGAGTGTTATGTTTCTTTCTTTTTCCATTTCTTTATAAGATTTTAAATGTTTAGCTGACCTATAGATACCATTTCCAGTTTCTAATTTAATAAAGTATAAAAAAATTGGTCCACAAAGTTCAATACTAACTATTGTTCCTTTTTTATTACTATAATCTAGGCATATTACCTCATCTCCAATTTTAAACGGAAATTCTTTTTTAAATTCTTCTAAAGTGTAAATTTTATATTCAGGCAGTTTAATTCCAGACCATCGAATAATATTTCTATCGCAATAATCGATATAAAGAATATGCCCTAGATTATTTCCTTTTATATTACTATATAATTTTCCACCTAAATTCTCAAGAATCTGAATTACTTCTTTTCCTCTAGTAGGATGTCCTTGAATTGCGATTTTCATAGTTTGTAAAATAAAAAAGGACACACTATAACAGTGTGTCCTTTTGGTTAATTATTAAAGTTATGTTTCGATTTGTAATTACTTTTTGATGATTTAGATTTTTTATAATAAATCTACATTCACAAAGTTCTTTTTGGTCATTATCGTATATTACAGATAATGTGTTTTTTCCTATTTCACAAATCCATCCTTCATAGATAGAATTATTTATCTTTAAATAAACATCGTCGTATAATTTTAAATCTTTTATATAACGATCTTCAATCATTTCAGGTTCTGAAATAGGTTGAGGTTGTGACTTAAAAATTTCTAAAATTTTATTCCAGAACATAATTTTAAAGTTTAAAGTTTAAAGTTTGTTGCGGAAGCCTGGGAGTCGAACCCAGTATAACTGGCTTATGAGACCAGTGTGATTTATATGTCCGTTTCACTCGCCCGCAATGTTAAGTTATTGTTTTTCCATTTAAACTAACCTCCCCCCCCGAAGGAAGGTACGCGATTCGAACGCATATCTCTTTTATAACCAATAAAGGTAACTTCGTAGCGCATAGGGAAGTCGAATCCCTCTTCCAAGAATGAAAATCTTGTGTCCTAACCGATAGACGAATGCGCCGTTTTAATGTCACTGGATGGCACATAACCTTGGATTCGAACCAAGAATCTCATGCTCCGAAAGCATGCGTGTTTACCCATTTCACTAATTACGTATGTAATATTGTAAGTGACATTTAAATTTTTTTGATACTAATAACGAATATAGGAATCGAACCTATTACACTTTGATTAGCGGTCAAATGCTCTACCAAATGAGCTAATTCATTTATTATTGTAAGTATCATTTAAAAGTTTAGTTACTTGATCAACTGGCAAAATTAAAAGTTTTGTGTTTAATTTAAGATTGTAAGTAACTTGTAAAAGTTTAAGTCACAATAACATTTTAGAATCCCTTATTCACGACGTTTGTTAATATTGTATGTGACTTTAAAGTTGATGCACAAGGATTCGAACCTTGAATGACAGAACCAAAATCTGTAGTGTTACCATTACACCATGCATCAATAAACCGTTAAAATTTCTCTAAATCTTTTAGTGCAATTACTTTTGCGCTCAGAATTAAGTGTTTAATCTTATCGTCTGCTAAAGTACTTGTCTCAAGACATTCTTCTAATTGTTCAATTTTAGCAAGTGATTCTTCACATGTTTCCTTGTTAACAATAGTATCGGCACTAATTAAACTACCAATATAGAGATAGAAAAATCCAGATTCAATTATTTGATCTAACTTATTCATTTACTTGTTTAATGAAATTTATAAAATTATCACACTTTGCTTTTAATTGTGTGTATCTTTTATTTAATTTGTCATTAGCTTGACCTAATTCATTAATCTTGTGTTTTAATTCTCTAATTTTAGTGTTTAACTTTCGATTATCATCAAAAACAGAATCTACAATATCTGAATCATGTTGTAATTTGTCAATAGTGTTCTGCATTTTAATGATTTGTTTACTTTGTTTGACAAAACTTTCATTTAGTTTAACTGAATATGGTTTAATCCATGGTCCTAGTAAAACTAATGATTTTAGATAAGGTATTACAACATGTGCTTCAACAACAATCTCCAACTGATCTATTTTAAATCTATATAAATGTTCCGTACATTTAATAATATCTAAAATTCTAGACCTTGGTGTAGGTTTCATTCCAGTGTGATCTGAAAATCTAATTTCTTCATCTTCAGATAAGTAATAATAAATTGAGTTATTACACTTAGCTTTATGTACATTTGTACTAATAGATTTTAGATAACGTTTGATTGCTTGATCTGTTTTTGAATTCATATCTTTTTATTTTTAATTGCGGAGGCTGTAGGATTCGAACCTACGGACCGTGTTACCGGCCGCTGGTTTTCAAGACCAGTGCAATCGACCAACTCTGCCAAACCTCCTATTGTGCTGCCCAACCAGGACTTGAACCTGAGACCCTCTGATTAACAGTCAGATGCTCTAACCAACTGAGCTATTGGGCAAAATAGTAAGGTACATCTTGGCCTGATTTACGCTTTGGGTGTTTAATTGGAAACCTTACTTAAAATAAACATTCTGGATCTTTAAAATCTTTAATTAAATCAGGAGAAATATAATATTTACCAATTTTATAATCAGCATATTTAACAGTTTTTAATTGTAAATATACTTTATAATCTGATTTATCTTTTGGATGTAACCAAAAATAATAGAAATCAGCAGGTTTTGATAAATCATTATTGAATTTAGATACTAACTCTGGAATAATGTGTTCTTTTTCTAATTCAATATAATCTCCTCTTTGACCATGTACCACTCTGTTATACTTAGTAGCAAATAATGATCCATCATTTAAAAATAATTGTTCGTTTATCATTTAGTTGCGTAGGGTGGGACTCGAACCCACGACCTCCAGCTTATGAGACTGGCAAGCTACCACTGCTCTACCTCGCAAGTGGATCCAGTCGGATTCGAACCGACAACAACCTGAATGCAAATCAGGTGCTCTAGCCAATTGGAGCTATGGACCCAAAACACGTTAAATAATTTTATACTTATCTATATTTTTACAAAACATAGTTAAATAACTCCAATATTGTGGATGTTTAACAGATACCCAATCATCAACTCCATGATCTGGATCTTTCATAATGATATCTTTTCCATCAAAATAAGCGTTAATTAATTCTATCGCTTTTTCTTTTTGTTCTTCCTTAGTCATAACACATTGTATTAAATCAAATAACCTTTAGAGCCTTCTACCGGAATCGAACCGATAACCTCGAGATTACAAATCACGTGCTCTGCCAATTGAGCTAAGAAGGCAAAATGTAGAGCGGAATGTGGGAGTCGAACCCACGTCTTCTGCTTGGAAGGCAGAAGTAATAGCCGTTATACGAATTCCGCGAATTGTGATACAAAGATACACAATTTATTTTTATTTTCCAAATTAAATAAAGAAAAATAATATCAATGCTGTAAACGTTGACATAAATGCAATAGTTTCTAATCAATAAACCATTGAAGTTTTTATAGTTTTTGTTAAAATCGCAGAGATTAAAACCAAAATAAATCAAATCAAAACGGTTCATCAAAGTTTACTTACAAAAAATACTCACAACAATGCAAATGCTGCCGCACAATACGCACTTGTTGAATGAACTCTATATTCAATTCCGCCTTGTTTAAATGCAGGTGCTGCTCCAACAAATAGAATACTTCCTGCTGCTAAGAATGCCAAAAACTGTAAACTACTTCCAACTGATATCTCTAATCACGCTGGCATTAAAAGTATAACCAATGTGACCATCATAATTGGAAAAAATATACGCATTCATGGATTCTTCTTTTTATATAAATAATAAGTATCACTTAATGATGGAGGAATCCAAAATAATTTTATTGCAATTGTATTATATAATACGTAAATAAATAATGCAATAAGTACACTAATAATTGATCAACTCATAATTTAAATGTTTTAATGAATTAGCGGAAGCAGTAGGGCTCGAACCTACGCACCATTTCACTGGCCTAACACGTTAGCAATGTGTCCCCTTCACCAACTTGGGTATACTTCCTTTTTTGGGGTTTGTGTCAGACTCGAACTGACTCTAAAAGTGCCACAAACTTTCGTGCTAGCCAATAACACTAACAAACCCATATAGTGGAACCTCTGAGAATCGAACTACAGTCCTTTGGATTTTCAGTCCAACGCGCGCACCAGCTACGCCAAAGTTCCAATGTTGTGGGAGAGGAGGGACTCGAACCCCCAGTCTCCAAAGAGAGCGGATTTACAGTCCGCGCGGCTACCAGTTACCGGTTACTCTCCCAA
>JAGCLR010000317.1 GCA_017646885.1 Methanobrevibacter sp.
ATGGCTCAAAAACATTGCAAAAGAAACAAAGTAATAACGTAGGACATACTAAAAACAGGGTGATAGAAGTTTTTATTTAAATACGATTCTGTAAAAGATGTATTTTTTCAAAAATACGCTCTGAGAAAATCAATAAAATTATGACACGAGAAGAAATATATGATTTACTTACAAATACAGAAACATCACGAGTAGAAAGAACTGTAAGTACTAGCAATATGGATAAATTTCAAGAAGCAATATGTGCGTTCAGTAACGATATATCAAATTCACGTAAAAATGGATATCTCATTATAGGAGCCCATGATAATGGTGAATTATCCGGATTGAAAGTAGATGATGAACTTTTCAAAAAAATATCCAGTATTCGCAGTGATGGTAACATTTTGCCAATACCAATGATGACATGTGAACGTTATGAGTTGGAAGGCGGAGATTTACTAATAGTAGAAGTTCAGCCATCTTTTTCTACACCAGTACGATATCGTGGACGAACATTTATACGCATAGGACCACGAAGGGATATTGCAACACTTGACGAAGAAAGAATACTTTCGGAAAAACGTGTAAGTAATATGGCTACATTTGATGCTTCGCCATGCTATTCATCCACTATGGATGATGTATATCTTGATATTATCAAAAATGAATATATTCCCAAGGCAGTAAGCCCGGATGTGTTGGAAAAAGATACAAGAAGTATAGAACAGCAAATGTCATCGTTGGGTCTCTATGATATGGTACATAGTTGTCCGACTAATGCCTGTATTGTACTGTTTGGGAAAAATCCCAGACAATTTTTATACGGAGCATATTTACAATATGTAAGTTTTAATGGGTTGGATAAAGGTACGGAAATAGATAATGAAAAGCCATTTTATGATTGCCTCGCCAAAATGATGCCTAAATTAGAAGAGTTTATTAATTTGGGTATAATGAAGACCCGTCCTATATCTGTAAGTACTCTACGAGAAAAGAATCAGTATAATTATCCGGCTGATGCATTACGAGAATTGATACTGAATGCATGTATGCATCGAGATTATCAGTCTAATATGCCCACACGATTTTATCAGTTTGTTGATCGTATTGAAATTATGAATCCCGGTGGATTATATGGCAAAGCTCGTCCTGAAAATTTTCCGGAAATAAATGACTATCGGAATCCTATTATCGCTCAAGCATTAAAAGTAATGGGTTATGTAAATATGTTTAATAGAGGAGTTAGTCGGGTAAAGAGCATGATGTTAGAGAACGGAAATAAAGAACCTATATTCAATATAGATAAGATAACTGCTTTTGAGGTGATAAGTTTTACGGCAATCAAGCATGTTGATTTGCTGGCAAGTACAGATGATTTTCCTAAGTCTTTTCCTAAGTTGATTGATAAGTTGATTCCGGTTTATTTCCAAGAAGAGGATAAGGAAATGATTGAAGTAATTTTAAGTTCATTGATTGAACCAAAATCAGTTAAAGATATTGCAAAATTGACTTCTTACTCCACTAGAACAATAAAAGATAAGTATCTGAATAAAATGTTACAAGCAGAAGTCGTAATCATGACCATACCGGACAAACCAACAAGCAGTAAACAAAAATATAAACTGAAAACAGAGTAGTAATTATTGAATAGCTATGTATCAAGATCTTCATAAGATAATATCCTTATTTACTGTGAGATAAATAGATTTTTCCTAAGTCTTTTCCTAAGTCTTGAACTAGTAATAAATAGCAATGATATAAAACTTGAACAGATACTAAAAACATGGTGGTAAAAGTTATTATTGGCACAGATAAGAAAACTTGATGGTATAAATGAAACAAACCGCATAGGATACAAATGGGAACTAAAGCAAGAACTTGATATATAAAACCACAAAGGATAAAACTAAAATCCTTGGAGATAAATTTGAAAACATAAATGCAAACCATGTGAAAAACCCGAGCAGGGCAAACGCACCACTATTAAACCATCGCTAATAAAATTGCAAGAAATTCATTATCCCAACCTGCACGTTTCCTTTTAGATTTAATACTACCCTTACTTGTATCTTGCTTTAA
>JAGCLR010000318.1 GCA_017646885.1 Methanobrevibacter sp.
CATAAGGCAGGGGGACAATCACAAAGAAGGTTCGATAGGGTCATTGACCAATTGGCTCACGAGTTCCTTAAAAGGATAGGAACTCATATGGATGATGAATTCCTCCCTATCAAGGATGACTTGAAAGGTATCGTTCTTGGTGGGCCTGGTGGTACTAAAGAGGATTACTATAATGGAGATTACATGCATTATGAGCTTAAGGATAAGGTCATCACCACTGTAGACACTTCATATACCGGTGAATTCGGTATTAGGGAAACCATTGACAAGGCATCTGGTGCTTTAGAGGAATTAGGAGTTATCCAAGAGAAAAAATTGGTCCAAAGATTCCTTGCTGAGTTAAGAGATGACCATGGTTTATACTCCTACGGTGAAAAGGAAGTCAGAACCAATTTGGAGATGGGTGCAGTGGATGTTCTTTTGCTTAGTGAAGACTTAAAGTCCAAAAGGTTGACTTTGGATTGTCAAGCTTGCGGATTCCATGCTGAAGTCACTCAAAAGGAAGGCCAAAAGGTAGAGGACTTAACCTGCCCTCAATGTAATGAGAAAATGAAAATCACTCAAGAGGAAGATCTAATTGAGGATTTAGCTAATATCGCAGAGGATTTAGGTTCCACTGTAGAGATCATTTCCACTGAAACTGAAGAGGGAAGCCAATTGTACAGGGCTTTCGGTGGAATCGGTGCTATCTTAAGGTATAATGTAAGATAATTCCGGAGGAGTTTTATGAAAAATGAAAATTTCGGTTTGGTTTTAAGCACTAAAGAAAGTGATGATAAGAAGACTGCCCGTATTATTGGTACAGATCACTTCATTTTGATGGATTTGGACTTGAATGATGATGTTGACGTTAAGGTTCAAGACAAGATTCCCCTTGGAAAGGATAGTGCTTTCGTCAAGCAGGAAAGAGCTCACTTAAGTTATGATGACTTAAGCAAAGACCAAGAATTTGAAACAGAAAAGGCTGTATACAGCATTGTAACTGCCAATGAGCTTAAATATGTAAAATTCTTCAATGAACAAAGCAAGCAGGCAAGCAAATTGCACTTTTTAGATGGAATCAGCAGAAAGTTAGGTTCTAAAATATTAACTGAAAAAGAGCTTAACGGTGACTTTGAAAGCTTTGAAGACATTGACAATAGAATCAGCTTTATTGAAAGCTCTAAGGAATTGATTGTTAAAAGAGTTCTTTATGAATTGAGTGAGCTTCCTAAAGAGAAAAAGGGAAGGCCTTCATATCTCTTTACAATAGTCAAAAGATCCAATAAAAAAGAAGTTCAAGAGTATGATGAATTCGTTACCGATGACAGCCGTTTCATCGAAATGATAAAAGAAAAAGGACTTCTTGAAAAAGAGGGAAAACGTATCAGATAACTGTTTTTCTCTTTTTGCTTTTTTTATTTTTCTTTTATTCTACTTATTCTATTTTTTATCTTATTTTTTTATCCTATTTATTCTATTTTTTAGCTATTTTTAGATTATTTTTTATGATTCTTTTAATTTTCAAAATCAGTTCTCCCTTTCATAGGGGGTGTGGGGATTAACAAATATATTGAGTTTAGGGTTTTTATGTTGAGTATGTAATTATTTGGATCGATTCATTGAGTGAAAAATGCTTAATAAGTCGTTTAGCCTATAATTCTTTAAAGGTATTTTATAAATGTTAATCCCATACCTTATTTTGTTCTTATTCTAATTTAAATCTTTCTATTTGGTTTCTAAACGATTATAATTTCTTATTTTTAAATAAAAATTGATTTTAACTTGTTATTTTTATTTTAATTAGCATATTGATTTTATTTCATCATTTTTAAAATGCTTATCATATTGATATCAGTTAGTTAATAATGTTTTAATAAAATTTATATTCATAAAGAATTATAAAAAGATATATAATCAATTTAATAATTCAAGAGGGCTTTTTATGTCTAATCTAAATACATGTTCAAATGAGAAGTTATCATTCAAATACAGCGATGAATGGGAACTTGAAGAGGTTCCATTGGAAAACAATCCTGATTGCATAGCTACCTTGAGCTATGAGGATGGCAGCTTATTGAATGTAATTGCATTCCAATCCGAAATGCCTTCTTTAGATGATTTCAAGGAAATCATTGAAGAAAGCCTATTGAATGATAATGCTGAAATCGTATCTTCTGAAATTGCAAATGTCGGAAAAAGGCAAACCATTCAGATACATTCAAAGATTTCAATTCCTGAGATTGATTTTGAAATGTTTTCAGTTGTATTTCTAGAGGATGGATTCGTTTATATCTTTGAACTTAGGACAGTAAGCGATATAGTTTCCAAATTTATGGAAATAGTCAGAACTATTGAGATTCTGGAATAATTAGTTTTTTTCATTTATTTAAACAAAGTTAGATTGTGGTGTGCATATGAATAGAACAAATAAACTTATTTTGCTTATAGCTGTAGTTATTGCATTGCTTACATTATTGGTGGCTGCAAGTGAAATGGGATTATTAACTGATACTAATAATTATAAGGTTAATCTCACAGAATTGAATGAGGAATTAACCCTTGACATGTCCAATTGGAATTATGATGAGGAAAACAATATCTATTATCAAATTGGACTTGTGTACTGTACAGATCCTGAAGCAACCCAATATGAGTCATTAGGAATTTATGTTCCTGGAGATTACTTCAAAAGCGAGCAAAATGACAATGGAACATATAAATGTACAGTGATAGACGGTCATGTTGGAAATTATTCTGCATCCAATGCGCCTATTGTAATGCCTATCAACACTGCAGGATATTCTGCTCAAAAGGCTCCAACAAGTTATAATGCTAAGGAAGTAAAGGATTACACAGATGCAGGTTTCATTTATGTGAATGCAGGTTGCAGAGGTAGAGAAAAAGGAGGAAATTATTCTGGAGGAGCTCCTTGGGGAGTAACTGATTTGAAGGCAGCAGTCCTTTACTTGAAATTCAATGACGATACCCTTCCTGGAGACAGTGAAAGAATATTTTCATTTGGTCACAGTGGTGG
>JAGCLR010000319.1 GCA_017646885.1 Methanobrevibacter sp.
TATGCAAAAGCAGAAAATGCAGCTATTGTATACTCCTTAGGTATTACCGAACACTCTCACGGTGCAGACAACGTAATGTCCACTGCTAACTTAGCAATGTTAACCGGTAACTTAGGTAAAATCGGTGGAGGAGTAAACCCATTAAGAGGACAAAACAACGTACAAGGTGCTTGTGATATGGGTGCATTACCTTCTGACTATGTTGGTTACCAAAAAGTTGCAAACCCTGAAATTACCAAAAAATTCTCAGAAGCTTACCAAATGGACTTACCAACCACTCCTGGTTTAACCTTAGTCGAAATGATGAACGCTGCTCACTCTGGTGACTTAAAAGTATTATACATCCACGGGGAAGACCCTGTACTCTCCGATGCAGATATTAAGCACACCAAAGAAGCAATTGCAAACTTAGAAATGTTAATCGTTCAAGAATTGTTCATGACCGATACCGCTGCTGAAGCAGATGTAGTATTACCTGCAGCAGGTTGGGGTGAACAAGAAGGTACCTTCACTTCTGGTGAAAGAAGAGTTCAATGGTTACGTAAAGCTCAAGAACCACCTAAAGGTACTATGCTTGACTGGAAGATAATGGAAGAAATTGCTGTAAGAATGGGCAGACCAAGAGAATTATTCCACTACGAAAATGCTGCTGAAATTTGGGAAGAAATCAGAGAACTCGCTCCTTCCTACTACGGTATTACCCACGAAAGATTACTCAAACCTGAAGGTGTACACTGGCCATGTCTTGACCCAGAAGATCCTTGTGAACCTTTAATGCACAAAGACAAATTCGCTCACCCAGATGGTTTAGGAGTATTCCAAGCATTAGAACACAGAGGTCCTGTCGAAGTTGTTGATGATAAATATCCATTACTCTTAACTACTACCCGTATCTTGTTCCACTATCACGCTGCAATGACCAGAAGATGTGAAACCTTAGATAAGGAAGTACCTACTGGATTCATCGAAATCAACACTGAAGATGCAGCAGAAAGAGGAATTCTTAACAATGAAATAGTAAAAGCATACTCTAGAAGAGGAGAAATTGAAATTCCTGCTCGTGTAACTGACGACATTAAGAAAGGTATTGTAAACATTCCTATGCACTTTACCGAATGTGCAGCTAACATGTTAACCAACTCCGATTCTTTCGACCCTAAATGTAAAATGGTTGAATTAAAAGCTTGTGCTATTCAAGTAGAAAAATTATAAGGTGAATAAGGAGTAGATTAATATGGCTATAAATGTAAATGATTTATTTTACGCATACTCTGCTAATGATGAAATTAAAGACAAAGGGGAATACGGTGGAGCAGTAACTACCATCATGAAATACTTACTCGAAGAAGGTATTGTTGATGCTGTTGTTGCTGTAGAAGAAGCAGCTGACTTATACGATGCTAAACCTATTCTCATCACTGACCCAGCAGATGTTATCAAATCTGCAGGATCCCTTCACTGTGGTACATTAAACTTAGCAAAATTCGTATCCAAATACTTAGACGGTGCAAGAGATATGAAAATTGCAGTTACCTGTAAACCATGTGACGCAATGACATTAAAAGAGTTAATGAGAAAACGAAAAGTTATCGAAGAAAACGTTATCATGATTGGTGTAAACTGTGGAGGTACCATGCCACCTGTACCAACCATGAAAATGATTAGAGATGTTTACGAATTAGACCCAGCTGACGTCATCAAAGAAGAAATTGCTAAAGGTAAACTCATCATGGAAACTGCTGATGGTGAAAAAGCTATTTCCATTGACGCTCTTGAAAAAGACGGAATGGGTAGAAGAGAAAACTGTCAAAGATGTACCATGAACATCCCTACCAACGCTGATTTGGCTTTAGGTAACTGGGGAGTTATTGGTGACTTAGCAGGAAAAGCAACCTTTGTAGAAATCTGTTCTGAGAAAGGTGCAGACATCTTCAAGAAAGTAGTTGATGCTGGAGTAATCGTAGCTCAAGAACCACTTGAAAAAGGTGTAGAAATCCGTGCTAACATCGACAACATCATGGTAAATCAAGCTATGAAACAAAGAGAAATCGACTTTGCTGGAACCTCCGGTGACATTTTAGAAGTATTTGCAGAATACAAAGAAGAATTCTCCAAATGTATGAAATGTTACGGTTGCCGTGAAGCATGTCCTCTCTGTTTCTGTGAAGACTGCTGTCTCGAAGCTGAAGGTCCTGAATGGGTACCTGGTGGATACACTCCTGCAGCTCCATTCTTCCACTTAACTCGTATGGTGCACATGGTAGACGCATGTACCAACTGTGGTCAATGTAGTGAAGTATGTCCTTGTGAAATTCCAGTATCCAAAGTATGGGCTACTGTAAACCAAAAAGTCAGAGACATCTTCGGTTACTACAGTGGTGTAGACAACGAAGAACCATTACCATTCACTGAATTCGGAGAAAAATCCTACAAAGGATACTCTACTTTGTTATTAGAAGATTTATGGAAATTAATCTAAGTAGAGAAACTCCAAAACAAAATTTAGTATATGGTATATAGAATAAATTTTAGTTGTTGTAAAACTGTGTAATGAGCATTTTGCTTATTATATTTGTTTTACAATTTTCTATTTTTATTCTCCTTTTTAATTAAATAATTTTTAAAATAGTCACCTCTTATTCACTCATTTCTATGAAAAACTATTTTTTAAATTATTTTTTTAAAAACCATTGATTTATTTTTAAATTTAATTTATTTATCTAAATTTATAGTCTGTTTTTTTGAGGATATTTTGATTTAGGGATAGTTTAATCTATGATTAAGGATATACTTTTATTTAGATAAATTAAATTTAAAAATAGATAACAATTTGAAATTGATAAATTAAATTTAAAGATTTTAAATTTTAAATGAGAATATTGCAATTAAGGATTTTATATCAAAATCAAGCAAACTGTTCAATGGTGTAAAAATGAGAATTATTTCAATTGTAGGTTTAAAGAATACTGGCAAAACTTCACTTACAAGCAAAGTTATTGAAGAATTAACTAATAGGGATTTTAATGTAGCAAGCATTAAACATTCTCATCACAAAATGGAAATGGATCATGAAGGAACAGACACATATAAGCAAATGGAGTCAGGGTCTGATTTTGTTGTAGGGATTGGTGGAAGAACCTACTTCAACATTAATGATAGGCTTGATTTGGAACGTATATTATTCTTAATAAAACTTATAGAAAACCCTGATTTTGTAGTTATAGAAGGATTCAAAGCTTATCCTTATGCAAAAATAGCAACATGTCCTGAAGTGGAAGATGAATATACAATCAAAACAGTAAATTCATTTGAAATAACAGATGATGAAATATTGGAATTAGTTGACTTGATAGAAGAAAGGTCCTATGATATTTTGGAAACATTATTTGTTAGTGAATGCGGATATAATGATGCAAGTCTTATAGGTCAGGCCTTTGCACAAGGAAAAATGGATTACAATCCTGAAACTCAAGCTGAAGTCAACTTGGCTATTGATGGAGTGAATATCGGATTGAATAGATTTGTCAGCGATTATCTCAAGCAAACCATATTGGGAGTATTGACTCCACTTAAGATCAAGGAATATGGTGTGGAAAACTTTGATGATATTGACATAACAATTAAAAACAAAAAAGAATAATATAATAGTATTTAAGAAAATTTTATTATATTATTAAATTGTTTATTATAAATTTTATTTAGGTGATTATGTGAGCGATGATCAAGATTTTGAAAACAAAGTCAAGTTAGTGATTAATGGAAATGATATTGAATTGAATAAATTCACTGATGACATCATCAAGGAAACAATTCTTGGATTATTGAAAGCTATTAAAACTTCTGAATATGGTGTAGATGAAGTTAAAAATGTAGAAATTTCCATTGATAATGAATAGATTATTTTAAATTGAGTTTAATATTATATTATTTTTTTTAATGAATGAATTTTATTTTGGGGTTTATGGATGAAAGATAAAATACGGGATGATTATGAGAGACCAATTATTTCACTTAGGATCTCCATCACCAATCGTTGCAATGTTGACTGCATTTATTGTCACCACGATGGGATGTTGGATTCCTCATCTGAAATGACTCCAGATGAAATTTATGAAATCTGCAGAATTGCAAAGAAATTAGGTGTTGAGAAAATACGTTTGTCTGGTGGCGAACCTTTAATTAGGCCAGACATAGTTGAAATTGTGGAGAAGATAAATTCACTTGATTTCAAAGACATTTCAATCACTACCAATGGTATAAATTTGGACAAATTTGCCCAACCATTATATGATGCAGGATTGGACAGAGTTAATGTCAGTTTAGACACACTTAATGAAGAAACCTATAAAATAATTGTAGGGAAAAACGTTTTAAGCAGGGTCAAGGATGGAATTATTGAATCTTGTGCAGTTGGTCTATATCCAGTCAAGATAAATATGGTAGTTATGAATGATATTAACCATAATGAGATTATGGACATGTTTGAATTTACAAAAAAACATGGTGTCATACTACAGCTTATTGAAATCATTGAGTCTGAAAGTTGTGATGATAATGACTTCAACTCCAAGTATCATTACCCACTTGCAGAATTTGAAAAGCACTTGGCTGAAATTGCAGATGAGATCAAGGTAAGGGAATTCATGCAGGACCGTAAGAAATATTTCATTGATGGTGGCGAGATTGAAGTGGTCCACCCTGTCGACAATACCAATTTCTGCAAGAATTGCACAAGACTAAGAATCACTCCTGAAGGAAAGATCAAACCTTGTCTTCTTAGAAATGACAATCTTGTAGACTTGGTGGAGTTCATTAGGGAAGGTGTCTCTGATGATGAACTTGTAGACATATTCCTAAAGGGAATCCATAATAGGGAACCTTATTATAAGGAAGAATAATAGCATATTTTTTGCTATTTTTTTATAATTTTTTTAATATTTTTCTCACTATTTTTTCTATTTTTTATATTCATTTTCATTAATTTTTTTATATATTTTTAGTTTGTTTTTTAGTAATTTTTTCCATTTTTTCATTAGCTTTTTCCTTCAAAAATCCCTATGTGTAGTTACTACACTACCTTTATGTGTATTTAGTACACATTTTTTTGTTTGACCTAAAAATTTTAAAAATTTTAAAAAATTCGATATAAATAAACTTACATATTGGAGATATAATTTAGCTATTTTATGTTAAATTTTGATAATTTTTATTTTATTTAAATTAGTTTAAATTTAATAATTCAATTCAAAAATAATTATTTTAGTAAAAAAATAGATATTTATCTTTATATATTAGTTTAAATAATTAAATATTTGTAATTTTTAAAACTAATTGTTTTAGTAAATTATCAATATTTTTATAAATGTGTAAATAATACACAGTGATATATAAGTCTTCCGACTTGAGTCTAAGTATGTACCTTTTATAAGTATATATAATATATATTATAATGTACACATGGTGAATTTATGCCAAAACATATAGTATCTGGACTAAAATATTTAGAAAGTGTTGAGTTGAGAAAAAGAGGTTTGTCCCAAAAGGAGATTTCATCTCAAATTGGTGTTGACAGATCAACTATTTCTCACTACTTAAATGGTAGAAACATATCAATGGATTCTATCGAACTTGCTAAAACTATTTTAGAGTTAAGTCCTAAGGATTTTATATTAATAACAAAAGTTTTATTTGGAGATTATAAAGAAATTCGTCAAATCGTGACTATTTTTAATATGAATCATTATGACCCACAGATAAATGACGGATGTATTGGTTGTGGATTGTGTATAGATTTGTGTGTAGTGAAATCTATTAGTTTAGATTCACTTAAAGCAAAGATAAACCCCCGTTATTGTTGTGGCTGTCTTATGTGTGTTGAGAACTGCCCAACAAACTCAATTGAAATTTTGGAGGTAAAAAATGGTTAACGTTAAAGAAATTGAAGGCAAAGACTTCAATATAAAAAGATCAGCAGAAGAAGACAGAATTTTGTCTTTCAAAGATCACGTTTGTATTGGTTGCGGCCTTTGTGAAGCAACTTGTCCTGTAGAAGCTATTTGTCTCGATGAAGTAGCTCCTATTGAACGTAAATACACAGAAACCTATTTCAGTGGTCATGAAAAGATTGCACAAAATTACGCTCTTTTCAAAAACGACAATGAAGTTAAAGCAAAATTATGCATTGCTGAAGACAAATGTGTTCTCTGTGGTATGTGTAGTGGAGTATGTCCAGCAGGTGCATTAGACCTCACTATTGGTGGCGTCTCTATTAAAGAAAATGAAGCTTACCCAACTCTCATCGCATCAGCAGAAATCGATGAAGATAAATGTTTATTCTGTAAAAAATGTGAAGCAGCATGTCCTAGAGCTTCCATTACTATTGACAGAACTTTACCTAACAGAGCTGACTTAGTCACTGGTGAAATCGAAGTATGTGAAGATGAATGTATTTACTGTGGCGCTTGTGCTGAATTATGTCCAGCAGAAGCTATTGTAGTAGACAAAACCACCGGTGAAGAAAGCATTGTTATTGACAAAGAAAAATGTGTATACTGTCTCGTATGTAAAAAAGCATGTCCTGTTAACGCTATTAAAGCAGTATGTAGATCCTGTTCCTACGGTGAATATGACCTTGACCCTGCTAAAGCAGCTATTACCGGAAATGCAATTATTGATAAACAAACCTGTATTAAATGTGGATGGTGTGAAGGAGTCTGTCCTGCAGACGCAGCAACTGTAAAACAAGCATTTAAAGGTACTCTCGAAATCGATGAAGAAAAATGTGGTACCTGTGGTGCATGTATTGA